>CAVFGF010000013.1:0-35889 GCA_963621925.1 Alistipes onderdonkii
ACTGCTTGTTCATCAGCCGCAGGTCACATAAGGCTGAGCTGTAATAAAAGGTGTCTAGTGATTTCCGCAGTTCCATAGTTTCTCTTTTCCTCCCGATTTATTAAGTGAATATCATTACTATAGCTTAACTAACAAGACAAATCAACATATAACAGTAAAAAAAGAGCCGTACTGATACGATACGGCTTTCACATTGATTATTCGTAACTATTCAGAATCAGCCCGAAGCACTTGCTGCTGAGGGTGTATGAAGGTACTGAACAGTTACAAGATTGTCATCAATTGAAGAATGAGAGTGGATGTGCTATAATTTTTATATAAATTCGTCAAAAAGAGATTTTATTCCGAAAAACTGATAACAACCATGAGCAAGGAGGACAACAACATGAACGAAACACTCAAGGTATTGGAAAACAGAAGAAGCTGCCGCAATTTCAAGCCGGACATGATCACTGATGAAGAATTAAAGGCTGTAATCAAGGCAGGCACCTATGCAGCATCCGGTATGGGGAAGCAAAGCCCTATTATTATCGCAGTCACTAATCCGGATAAGATAAAGGAATTTTCCAAGGCGAATGCTGCCATCATGGGAGCAAACATCGATCCTTTTTACGGTGCACCGGTTATTCTGGTAGTTCTTGCCAATAAGGCAGTTCCCACATACAAGTACGACGGCACACTGGTGATGGGAAATCTTATGAATGCAGCGGAGAGCCTGGGGCTTGGAAGTATCTGGATCCATCGTGCAAAAGAAGAATTCGAGTCTGACTTTGGAAAGAGTATTTTAAAAGATCTGGGAATTGAAGGCGATTATGAAGGCATCGGCCATTGCGCACTTGGCTACAGAGCAGAACCGGCGAAGGCGGCAGCGCCAAGAAAAGAGAATTTTGTATATTATATCCAATAAGGTCTGCCGGAAATCCGGCGAGGGAAACGCTTTAATCAGCGTTTCCCTAAAAATGAAACAGAAAGGACAGTGACAACGATGAAGTTGCTGGTCATCGGCCGGAAAGGTCGATTGGATAAATATACCAGAAATAAACAGAATATGGAAGGATTGGAGATCGTTTATGCGACTGCAGAGCAGACGGAGGGCGAATTGCTATCCATCGGCGGTGACGCAGACTTCATTCTCGCCGATGCCATCTCCGCGGTATCGGGCAATCTGATCCGTCAGATGCCAAACCTTCGCTTGATTCATTCCGAGGGCGTCGCCTTCAACCGGATTGATACAGAGGCCGCAAAGGAACGGGGTATCTATGTATGCAATTGCAAGGGTATGAATGCGACAGCAGTTGCAGAGCAGACGATTCTCCTGATGTTGGGCCTCCTGCGCGGTGTCTGCAAAGGAGACCGAAGCGTAAGAGAAGGCACCCAGATAAAAACCAAGGAAGCTTATATGATTCACGGAGACTTAAAGGAACTGGGCGAATGCACCATCGGACTCATCGGCTTCGGTGACATCGCCCAGGCGACCGCGCGTTTTGCCGGTGCCTTCGGCTGCCGGATTCTCTATTATAAGCCGCGCCCTGCCTCTGCCGAGCTGGAGACGGCACTTCACGCCGAATACCGGGATCTGGATACTCTTCTTGCCGAGAGTGACATCGTCAGTCTCCATCTGCCTGTGACGGAAGAAACCACCCATTCCGTCAACCGGGACTTTTTGAAGAAGATGAAAAAGGATGCGTATCTTATCAATACCTCCCGCGGAGAATTGATCGATACCGAGGCTCTCGTGGAAGCCCTTGAAAATGATGAACTCGCCGGCGCAGGACTTGACACTCTGGAAGGGGAACCGGTACAAAAGGATAATCCCCTCATCCGGGTATCTGAAAAGGTAAAAGAGCGCACCCTTTTAAGCTGCCATATCGGTGGTATCACTGCTGCTTCCTTTATGCGGGGCTATGATATGGTATGGGAGGATCTGAACCTGGTTCGAGACGGAAAGCGACCCCACCGCATTGTAAATGGCCTATAAACGCTATCTTTATATAGAAGGGAGAGATTCATCATGATTAATGAAATCTACAAAAATATGCTGAACGGAAAGTCCATCATCCGCGAGCTGAGTGAGTATGCCACTGCCCGCGGAAAAGAGATCGGCTACGAGAATGTCTTTGATTATAGTCTCGGAAATCCCAGCGTTCCCTGTACCCCCGGTTATACCGATGCCTGCATCGATCTTCTCCGGAATTCTGATCCGGTCAGCATCCACGGCTACAGCCCCTCTCTCGGCATTGAAAGTGTCCGGGCCACCGTCGCAGACAGCCTCAACCGCCGTTTCGGGATGGATTATGAGACCAAGCATATCTTTATGGTCTCCGGTGCTGCCGGTGCCCTGGCACATGCCCTCCGCTGCGTAACCAAGCCCGGAGATGAGGTCATCACCTTTGCTCCCTGCTTCCCGGAATACTATCCTTATGTCAATACGACAGGGGCAGTCCTTCGTGTCGTTCCCGCCAATACCGATACCTTCCAGATCAATTTCGAGAAATTTCTGGAGATGCTGAATCCGAAGGTTATGGCCATCCTCATCAATACGCCCAACAATCCCTCCGGAATCGTCTACAGCGAGGAGACGATTCAGAAGCTCTCTGAGATTTTGCAGGAAAAACAGAAGAAATTCGGTCATGACATTTTCCTCATTAGTGATGAACCTTATCGGGAGATTGTTTTTGACGGTGTCAAGGCTCCCTATGTCAGCAAATATTACGACAATACCCTCTCCTGTTATTCCTTCTCTAAGAGCTTAAGCCTTCCCGGCGAGCGAATCGGTTACGTAGCTGTGAACCCCCGCTGTACCGACGCTGACATCCTGGCTGTCATTTGCGGACAGATCAGCCGCGGTATCGGACACAACTGTCCGGCCTCCTCTGTGCAGCTGGCCGTTGCCCGGGTCATCGATGAAGTCAGCGATCTCTCCGTCTATGAGACCAATATGAACCTTCTCTACGATGCCCTGACCGGACTTGGCTTTACGGTTGTTCGCCCCGGCGGTACCTTCTATATCTTCCCCAAGGCTTTGGAGGAGGATGCCAATGCCTTCTGCATGAAGGCCAAAAAATACGATTTGATCCTCGTTCCGTCAGACAACTTCGGCTGCCCCGGATACTTCCGAATGGCTTATTGTATCGATACCGAAAAGGTAAAGCGGTCCATACCGGTTCTGGAAGAATTTGTAAATAATGAATATAGGAAATAACAACGTAACTGTGAAGGTACTGAACAGTTACATAACATCAAAAAAAGCTCCAGGTGCCTCTTGGCACACAGAGCTTTTTTTCTTTATTGATAATCCATCACGAGAAACATCGGTTTGATCGCTACGACCTCATCGTATTCCTCCTGCTCGACCATGACACTGGAATTCAGTGCCCGCAGATCTTCCTTCAAGATCTGTAAAGCCTCCGCCGTCGTCTGGGCGCGGCCCTCACGCAGGATATCCTTCATTCGCTTCAGAACGATGGGATGCGCATAGCAGGCCGGTACCGGGAATTCCGGATAGCTTCGGATAAACTCTTCCATCGCCTCCAGGGAATCTGCCAGCTGCTTCTCGATATAACGTCGATTATTCTTTGCCGTCGGCAGGACATTCGCTCCTGAAAACAGAAAGATTGCGGCCAGCCCAAAGAGAAGGAAATACATTCCCAAACCCGCATGAGTCGCCAGGGACCAGATTCCGTAGACAAAGGCTACAGCGCCCATCAGCGTGATCGCCAGGGCTACCCACTTGTAAGCAGGATTGCTGCGCTCATAGACACGCTTTCTCTTGGCTGCGCGACTCAAATCGATGGACAGATCTGACTGACGGTTCAGATACCTTTCGGCAGCCTCCAGCGAGTCGACACTTTTTTGTGCCGTCTCCGAAAGAGGAACCTTCTTCTGCTTTTCCCGCAGTCTCGCTTCCTTTTCCCGAAGCTTTTTCTCCGCCTCCGCACTATGGAGCGGAATTGTCGGAAAATGCTGTTCTACATAGGCCAGCAGCCGATCCACATCTTCCTCATGCTTGAAATTGCACTGCTTTTCCCTGCCGCCCTTATACTGAACTACCAGGTAGGGCATCGTGCCAAAGGCACCCTTTCCCGTAAAACCGCCTTTACTCATGGCGATCCGTTTAAATATACGGGTTACTTCCGTAACCCGTATATAAAATCTTCGTTCCAGATAAAAGCTGTTCAGATAGAATGCCTTTTCTCCCACGCCGCAGGGACCGAATTTTTTGCAATTTTTCTTATCCTGTTTCAATTCCTCATCTGGAATTGTTCCATTTCCCAGTCTTTGTGGTTTCATAATATCTTATGCCTTTGCCGGCTTCTTCGTTGCATGGATAAAGATTCCGAGGAACAGAGCAGCCAGTACGATACCTACCGGATATGCGATCGCTGTAGACAGATTCAGACACTCGGATGCGCAGAAGAAGTAGGTCATGGAAACTGCACTCATGAAGGTTGCGGGAACTGCTGTAATCCAGTAGTTCTTCTTCTCACGGAACAGATACATGCTGGCGGTCCACAGTACGATCATAGCCAGAGTCTGGTTGGTCCAGCTGAAGTATCTCCATACGATTGCATAGTCCAGATGACCTACAAAGGCTCCGACTGCCAGAAGCGGAACGCAGAGAACCAGACGCTTCTGGAACTTATTCTGATCGATCTTGAACCAGTCAGCCAGTACCAGACGGGCACTTCTGAATGCGGTATCGCCGGAAGTAATCGGGCAAACGATAACACCAACCATAGCCAATGCAACACCGACACTTCCCATGGTTTTCAGGCAGACATCATAGATCGCTGCAGACTGACCATTTGCCAGAATCTCGCTAAGGCCTGTATTCAGTCCACCGGTTACCTCATAGATTGCACAGCCGGCAGCTGCCCAGATCAGAGCGATGACACCCTCTGCCACCATTGCACCGTAGAATACGAAATGACCCTGTCTCTCAGACTTCATACAGCGAGCCATCAGCGGAGACTGCGTAGAATGGAAACCGGAAATCGCACCGCAGGCTACGGTGATAAACATGAAGCTCCAGATCGGCTTTCCGTCCGGATGCATATTGGTAAAGTGTGTCCAGATCTCAGGGATGGTATAAGCGGAATTGGTAAAGATACCAAAGATAACGCCGATAGCCATGACGATCAGACAGACACCGAATACCGGATAGATTCGTCCGATAATCTTGTCAATAGAGATAAAGGTTGCAATAAAGTAGTAAGCCAGGATGATCCACAACCACATCTCTGTATTGGTCAGGACACCGCTTACACCTGCATTCTTAAACAGGGTAACGATAAGACCTGCCGGTCCAACTGCAAATACGGTACCAACCATTACCAGCAGAACAACCGAGAAGACACGCATCACGTTCTTCATGAAGTCGCCGAGATAGATACCGCAGACCTCTGAGATGGATGCACCGTCATTACGCTCGGAAAGCATACCGGAGAAATAATCGTGTACACCGCCGGCGAAGATGGTACCAAAGGTAATCCAAAGGAATACGATCGGTCCCCATAAAGCACCCTGCATGGCACCGAAGATCGGTCCCAGACCTGCGATATTCAGCAGCTGTACCAGGAACAATTTCCACTGGGGCATAACTACATAGTCGACGCCATCGTTGATTCTGACTGCAGGAGTTTCTCTGTCGTCCGGAGCAAACGTATTATCCACGATTTTACCATAGACGAAATAGCCTCCTATCAGCAGAGCAAGACAAATAATGAAGCTAAGCATCATAACACCTCCTAATAAGATTTTTACTCTCACTTCAGTTCCATTATAGTCTTAATTGTACAAAAAGCAATACAAATTTCACGAAAATATTAGGTATTTTTTTAACAAATCCCTTGACAGTTTTGCCGCGACAGAGTAATATATTTTCGATTTTTTTAGAAAGGAAACTATTGCCCTATGATGGATTTAACCGAAGGACGCCCGTTTCGTTCCTTATTCTTATTTGCCCTCCCGGTAATCGGCGGCAACCTCTTTCAGCTCTTTTATACCCTAGCTGACTCTGTGATCGTCGGTCGAACCCTCGGCGCCGATGCCCTGGCCGCTGTCGGTGATACCAGCATGATCGTCTATCTCGTCCTCTGCTTTATCCAGGGCTTCACCAATGGCTTCGGTATCCGCCTCGGGCAGCTCTTTGGTGCACGGGATACGGAGGGCATGAAAAAAAGTGTCGCAGCTTCCACGCTACTGAGCCTGCTTTTCACTGTGATCGTAACTGTACTTTGCTGCGCCTTTGCCCATCCGATCCTGCGCTTTATCCATACGCCGGAGGATATCTATCAGCCATCCTTTGACTACATGTATATCATTTTGCTGGGAACAGTCGCTCCTGTCTTCTACAATCTGATATCAAATATGCTGCGGGCTCTCGGAGACAGCAAGACACCCCTTTATTTTTTGATCGTGTCCTCGCTTTTAAATGTAGCTCTTGATCTGCTCTTTATCATCCCCTTACATATGGGTGTGGCAGGTGCCGCCTGGGCGACGGTTCTTTCCCAGCTTCTCTCTGCCCTTTGCTGCCTGGTCGCAGGTCTGCGAAGCTTCCCGATTCTTCGTCTTCGCCCGGAGGATTTCAAGCATCTGACACCGGTGCTCCTCGATCATTTGAAAATCGGTTTCCCTATGGGCTTTCAGATGTCTGTCATGTGTATCGGTCAGCTCTCCATGCAGTCTACCATCAATGCCATGGGAAGCTCCGCTGTCGCCGGTTATACCGCCGCCACCAAGGCCGATCAGGTCTCCGTCCTTCTCAACAATGCGATGATGACGGCTATTTCCAATTATGTTGCCCAGAATTTCGGTGCCGGGAAAAAGGATCGTATCCTCGCCGGCGTCAAGGCTTCCCTGATTCAGACCGAATCCATGAATATCCTGATGTGCATCGGCATCATCCTTCTTCGTTATAAGATTGTCAATCTTTTTATTGCGGCCCCCACGGAGGAAATTTATCATTATGCCAACGGTTATCTTCTGACTGTTGCACCCTTTTACTGGATTCTCGGCCTTCTGGCTGTCTATAGAACTACCGTTCAGAGCATGCAAAACGCAACAGCTCCCTTTGCAGCCTGCATGATCGAACTCTTTATGCGCCTTGCCGCCACCCTTGGATTGACAACGGTGATCGGCTATATGGGTGTCTGCGTGGCCAGTCCTCTGGCCTGGATCGGCGCCTGTGCTCTTTTGATTCCGGTCTATTACCGAATGATTCAAAAGATCTAAAAAAGGCTCCTTTCGGAGCCTTTTTCTTAATTGTGATAAATTACTTCTCCCTGCATCCAGACCACTCCCTTAAAGCGCCGTCCGACCTCCGGTTCTCCCAGCAGATCCTCTTTATTGATGCAGACTTCAAAAATCAAATCATGACTTTCCAGTGTCAAAACATAAATCCATTCTCTTGTCAGACTGTTCTGTACCAGGTGACACTCGAGAATCTCTCCCAGGACGCTGTAATGGTCACATTCCACACCATAGGGCATGAAATAGGTCGAAACGATCGAAAATACATCCTCATGCGCAATACGCTTCGAGATCATCGAATACGTGTCCATGTCCTCAATAGTTAGATTCTCGATGGCTTCCTCATCGCCCTCCCGGGCTGCCTTGATAAGCTTGGTTCTCTGCAGAATGGCCTGTGTATTTTCCTCCGGGGTCAAGGACTTGGCCACCGGAAGCAGAATTTTTCCTTCTGTAGACAAACCCGAAAACTTCAGGGTAACCGTACAGGATGAAAAATGGCCACGCCGGCGCTCACATAGATAATCCGCTACATTCTGAATATAAAAAATGATCGTCACGCCCATGGCAATATCATCAATGACACCGGCATAGGATTCCTTCTCCGCATGCCGCTCGATAGTGATATTATCATAAAACTTTTCCTGCTTTCCCTGAAAATAGGGAAGATAGTACTCACTCTGATAATTTCCCTTTGCATCGTACTCACCGCGAATCATGATCCCCATTCCCGGCGCGAATTCCTTCCTTCTCTCTGAAAAATCAATGCCATTGCAGCCTCCTGAGGTTCTCTCATACTGGTAGCTCTCCTCGGACATTTTCAGGAGCCGATTTAATTCTTCCTTCGTCTTAATCCTACTAAAGCCGATGGCCCGCAGATATTCATGCACTGTCGTCACCTCCTTTACCTTTTCTGGTTTGATTACTTACTAGCGAATTTCCTTCATACCGCCCATATACGGCTGCAGTGCCTCCGGAATCCGAACACTTCCGTCCGCCTGCAGATTATTTTCCAGAAATGCAATCAGCATACGCGGCGGAGCTACTACCGTATTGTTCAGGGTATGAGCAAAATACTTGCCCTTTTCTCCGTTGATACGGATCTTCAGCCGGCGTGCCTGAGCATCACCAAGGTTGGAGCAGCTTCCTACCTCAAAATACTTCTTCTGACGCGGAGACCATGCTTCTACGTCTACGGATTTTACCTTCAGATCCGCCAGATCTCCGGAGCAGCACTCCAGCGTACGTACCGGGATATCCATCGAGCGGAACAGATCCACGGTATTCTGCCACAGCCTGTCAAACCACATCTTACTGTCCTCCGGCTCGCAAACTACGATCATTTCCTGCTTTTCAAACTGATGAATACGGTATACACCTCTCTCCTCCAGACCGTGTGCACCCTTCTCCTTCCGGAAACACGGAGAATAGCTGGTCAGGGTCTTCGGAAGCTCATCCTTCTGCAGAATGGTGTCGATAAATTTTCCGATCATAGAATGCTCACTTGTACCGATCAGATAGAGATCCTCGCCCTCAATCTTGTACATCATCGCATCCATCTCTGCAAAACTCATGACGCCGGTTACCACATTGCTGCGGATCATAAAAGGCGGAACACAATAGGTAAAGCCTCTGCCGATCATGAAGTCACGGGCATAAGCCAGAACGGCGGAGTGCAGTCTCGCGATATCACCCATCAGGTAGTAAAAGCCGTTTCCGGCTACCTTTCTTGCACTGTCCAGATCAATGCCGTTGAAACGCTCCATGATCTCGGTATGATAGGGAATCTCGAAATCAGGTACCACCGGCTCTCCGTAACGCTGAACCTCTACGTTCTCACTGTCATCTTTACCGATCGGTACAGACGGATCGATGATGTTCGGGATCGTCATCATATCCTTCAGGATCTTTTCATCCAGCTCCTTTTCCTTCTCGGAAAGCTCTGTCAGACGATCTGCCTCCGCAGCTACCTGCTTTTTGACCTCTTCCGCTTCTTCTTTCTTTCCCTGACCCATCAGCGCACCGATCTGTTTGGAAAGCTTGTTGCGCTCTGCACGAAGATTGTCGGCTTCCTGCTGTGTTGCTCTCTTCTTGGCATCCAGCTCGATGACTTCATCTACGAGGCCCAGCTTCTGGTCCTGAAACTTATTGCGAATGTTCTGTTTTACAATTTCCGGATTTTCACGTAAAAATTTTATATCAAGCATTGTCTTTTCTCCTTTATTCTGCTCGTTTTAGGAAATGGATGCTTCAAGCATTTCCTCATACATCATATAATAACCGACTTTATTTTTCAAGCTTTACCCTTGGCTTTTTCAAGAGCCCTCTGTTCATCCTCAGAAAGGAGGATCTCACTTTCTCCGTTTTTGATCTCCTTAATATAGGAATAACCACCTTCTCTGCTGTAGACGGAATTGATCAAAAATCCGTTTTCCTCCTGATCAAGCAAGGCCAGAGCATAGCTTAAGTCACCGCTCATCTCACGAAAAGCATTGTAGCGAATCATACCCATTTTCTGAAAGGTAATCTTCTGATTTTTGCGAAGACCGATGATATCCTCCCGCAGAAGCTGATTCATCTGATCCACCTTCTCCGCCTTTTCCATACAGGACAGAATTGTATCCTCCAGGCTCTCTGCATCCTTGCCGCGCATATAGCGATCAAGCTTGCGGCGCAGCTTTTTTAGTTTACATAATGTTATTATCATTCCGATCAACAGGATCAAAAGCAACAGCAGCATACCGGCTAAAATATAGGCCGTATCGATTCCCGTCGTCTGATAGACATATTCTAATATCGGACTCATTCTTTTCCTTCTTTCTTATTGTATAACTGATCAGTACCTGAGCGTTATCCTATGATTTTCTTGTCAGCATTTCGTAGATACGTTCCAGATCCTCTTTGGAATAGTATTCGATTTCGATCTTTCCTTTTCCCTTGGCTTTCTGTTTGATCGAAACCTTCGTTCCCATCGCTGTCTTCATTTTTTCTTCCAGATCCTGATAGATAAAACTATCCGTCGGTTCTTCCTTCGTTTTTTCCGGTTTTGTCTCCTGAAGTTTTTTTACAAGCTTCTCGACCTCCCGCACACTGAGCTTTTCATCGAAAACTTTTGTCGCGATCTGTACCTGCTGTTCCGGATCCTCGATGGCCAGTAAGGCTCTTGCATGTCCGGTGCTCAGCATATCGTCGATCAGCATTTGCTGTACCCGTTCATCCAGCTTTAAAAGACGCATCGAATTCGTCACTGCCGCACGG
Source organism: Alistipes onderdonkii (assembly GCA_963621925.1). Lineage (GTDB taxonomy): Bacteria > Bacillota > Clostridia > Lachnospirales > Lachnospiraceae > Laedolimicola. Next base: position 10,507 of record CAVFGF010000013.1, read on the forward strand.
CTCTTGGACACTCGCTCTGCCACCTCATCTTGTTTCAGATGGAACTCATTCAGCAGTCTTTTATAAGCCAATGCTTCTTCGATCGGATTCAGATTTTCTCTCTGAATATTTTCGATAAGAGAAATTTCCATAATTTCCAGATCGCTGTACTCTTTGACAATGACCGGTACTTCCTTCAGGCCTGCCATTTTTGCCGCGCGCCATCTTCTCTCGCCGGCAATGATTTCATAAAAGCCATTCTTTTCCTGCACTACCAAAGGCTGAATAATTCCAAACTGCTTGATGGATTCTGCAAGTTCCGTCAAGGAATCCTCGTCAAACTGTTTTCTGGGCTGATCCTCTCGCGGTCCAATTTTTGAGATTTTTACTTTTTGTTCCACCGGTTTTTCCACAATTTTCTCTACAACCTTCGGTTTTTCCTGTGTTACCGGCTTGATGGTTTCAGGAATCAGACTATCGAGACCCTTTCCCAGGCCTCCTCTTCTAGCAGCCATATTTTACCTCCCCTTTATTACTCTTTCGGACGATTAATGTAACTGTTCAATACTTTCACAGTTACAATGCAAAATCCATGAAAATCGGCTTCGCCGATGGGATTTTGCATTGTTGAATCATTTTCATACGCCCTCAGCAGCAAGTGCTTCGGGCTGATTCTAAATCATTACCGATTAATTACTTCATCCGCCAAGGCACGATAGCTTTCCGCACCTGTCGATTTTGGATCGTATACCGTAATCGGGAATCCATGGCTCGGTGCCTCTGCCAGTCGCACATTTCTCGGAATAATGGTACTGTATACCTTTTGCTCCACATTTGCCCGAACATTTTCAACAACCTGTAAGGATAGGTTTGTTCTCGCGTCAAACATCGTAAATACGATTCCCTCGATATCAAGATAAGGATTCAACCGTTCTCTCACCAAATTGATTGTATGAATCAGCTGACTTAAGCCTTCCAGTGCATAATATTCGCACTGAATCGGAACTAATACTGTATCCGCCGTGGTCATCGCATTGATCGTAAGCAGATTCAAGGAAGGCGGACAATCCAGTACTATAAAATCATATTGGTCTCGAATCGTGTCTACCGATTTTTTGATAATAAATTCTTTTTCGCTGATGCCGATTAATTCAATCTCTGCGGCTGCCAGATCTACATTTGATGGAATCAGATGTAGATTTTCGAACTCGGTATAGACGATGCACTCATTGATTTCCTTTTCTCCCAGGATTAAGTCGTAAATGGTTGTGTCTGCGTGATTCTTATCCACTCCCACCCCGCTGGTTGCATTTCCCTGTGGATCGATGTCAATGAGCAGAACCTTTTTCCCTTTTTCAGCCAACGCAGCAGAAAGATTAATAGAGGTTGTTGTCTTCCCTACGCCGCCCTTCTGATTTGCCACTGCTATAATTCTTCCCATTTTTACTCCTTCATGATTATGGCGTATCATCATCCATGTTTCACGTGAAACATTTTGCTTTCTCATCTAGTGTTTTATTATAGCATAGGTTCTTTTTAAATACTAGTTTTCAATAAAACAAATGTAATTCAAACTTCCAAACCGCTGTTACATGTAGGAAGTTGGATACAGCTCCTCGAACGGTTATATACACTCTAAGAAAAGTTTTTAATGTAGCGGATCCTTTGTCGGTGTTCCGGCTTTTCTCGGATATTTCTTTGCAGTCTTCTTCACTTTTTCGATAGAAAGCAAACACCGATACATATCTGAACCTGGCAGCATAAATTCCTTCTTCTCTTGAATTTTTCCTCCCAGAATCTCTACTGCCTTTCCGGCCTGTTCTATCTCTTCCTCAATTTTACCGGATTTATAGGGTACAAAGCGACCGCCTACTTTCACAAAAGGCAGACAATATTCAGAAAGGGAGGCAAGATTCGCGACAGCCCGGGATACACAACAATCAAATTGTTCTCGATATTCCGGCTTCTTCGCATACTCCTCTGCTCTTCCATGTAAGGCTTCGACATTCTCCAGCTTCAGACCATCCGCCACTTCCCGAAGAAAATTCACTCTTTTATTCAGAGAATCGAGTAATGTAATCGTGAGCTGCGGATAAACAATTTTTAAGGGAAGTCCTGGAAAGCCTGCGCCTGTTCCTATATCGATCCAACGCTCGCCTGACTTGGGCGTATGCAACTCCTTGATCATGACACTATCAATGAAATGCTTTTGTACTACCTCTTCAAAATCAGTAATAGCTGTCAGATTCATAACTTCATTTTTTGCGATCAGCATTTCGTAATACTGCTCGAACTGTGCTGCCTGGGACTCGCTTAATTCGATATTAATTTTTGAGAACTCGTCTTTGATATATGTTAATTTATTCATTTCACATTTTCCTATGTTCCAGCCAAACCAACAATACAGAGATATCTGCCGGTGAGACACCGGAGATTCTCGACGCCTGACCGATCGATAAAGGCTTCACCGCTGTCAGCTTCTGTCTTGCTTCAATCCGAAGGCTCGGAACCTCCTCATAATCTAAATTCTCTGGAATTTTTTTATTTTCCAGCTTTTTAAACTGTTCAACCTGCCGCAGCTGTCTTTGAATATATCCATCATATTTTAAATAGATATTGACCTGCTCATCCACACCACGCATAGATACCGGTCGTTTCGGATCCAGAGGTGATACGATGTCATAGCTTAACTCCGGTCGTTTGATCAACTCTGCAAGTGAAATGCCGGAGGTTAAAGGAGTGCTGCCATATTTTTCCAGTAATTTTTGAACCTCCTCCGAGGTTCCCACAAAAACATGCTCGATACGCTTTACTTCCTCCGCGATCTGGCGTTCTTTTTCCAGAAGACCCTCATAACGCTCTTTCGGAATCAATCCAATCTCATATCCCATCTTTGTCAGCCGAAGGTCCGCATTATCCTGTCTTAGAAGCAGACGGTACTCGGCGCGTGAAGTCATCATTCGATAAGGCTCCCGATTTTCCTTTGTAACCAGATCATCGATCAAGACACCGATATAAGCCTGGGAGCGATCGAGAATAAAAGGCTCCTTCCCCAGTACCTTCCTTGCTGCATTGATGCCGGCGATCAGCCCCTGGGCTGCCGCTTCCTCATAACCGGAGCTTCCGTTGAACTGCCCGCCGCTGAAAAGACCCTTCAGCTTTTTAAATTCAAGAGACGGATAAAGCTGTCTTGCATCGATGCAGTCATATTCGATGGCATATGCATTTCTGACAATTTTTGCATGCTCAAGTCCGGGGACACTGGAATACATCGCATGCTGTACATCCTCCGGCAAGGAGCTCGACATACCTCCTACATACATCTCGTTTGTATACAATCCCTCCGGCTCCAGAAAAACCTGATGCCGGTTCTTATCCGCAAAACGGACTACCTTATCCTCGATGGATGGACAATAGCGTGGCCCGGTACCTTCGATCATTCCCGAATAAAGCGGCGAACGATCCAGATTATTTCGAATGATTCTATGGGTCTCCTCATTGGTATAGGTAAGCCAGCAGGAAATCTGCGGCTTCTGGACCGTTTCCGGATCTGTCGTAAAGGAAAAGGGAACCACCCGTTCATCTCCGAATTGTTCTTCCATTTTACTGAAATCGATACTTCTTTTATCCACTCTGGCCGGAGTTCCCGTCTTGAAACGATACATCTGAATACCCAGACTTTTCAGAGAATCTGTCAGATGTGTTGCTGCCTGCAGCCCATTGGGTCCTGTAGGATTGCTGACATCTCCGTAGATACAGCGAGCCCGCAGGTAAGTTCCGGTACAAAGAACCACCGCCTGCGCATGATAAACAGCACCGGAAACTGTTTTTACACCCTTTATGACACAGTCCTCAGCCAGAAGCTCCGCCACCTCTGCCTGTCGGATCGACAAATGCTCTGTATTTTCCAACACTCTTCGCATACTACGACTGTATTCTGCCTTATCGGCTTGGGCTCGAAGAGAATGCACTGCCGGTCCCTTGGATACATTCAGCATTTTGGATTGAAGGAAGGTTTTATCGATATTTTTTCCCATCTCTCCGCCCAGGGCATCGATCTCCCGCACCAGATGTCCCTTCGAGCTTCCGCCGATATTCGGATTGCAGGGCATCAGAGCAATGCTGTCGACGCTGACCGTAAAAAGGACCGTTTCCAATCCCATTCTTGCGCAGGCAAGGGCAGCCTCGCAGCCGGCATGTCCGGCACCGACTACCACGACCTGGCAGGTTTCCTGATAGATCTGATTCATATTACTCACCTGTTACTTTCCCATACAGAATTTTCCAAATATTTCATTTGCAAGATCATCTGAAATTTCTTCTCCTATGATCGTACCCAGAGAACGATAGGCATCCTGCAAATCAATCGTAAAGAAATCCTCCGGCATCCCATTCTCGATGCTTTGCATCACCATGGAAAGACTATTCTTCGCTTCGAGCAGTGCCTGCTTCTGGCGAAGATTCGTGATGAGAACTTCATCGTTGAAATTCACTTCTCCCTGGAAGAATAGCTCTTTGATCTTCTCTTCCAACGCATGGATTCCCTCACCCTCTTTTGCCGAAATCGTCAGGATCGGATGACTTGTCTTCTCCTGCATCTTTTGCGGCGTAATCACCGTCTCCAGGTCCGATTTATTCAAAAGCACCAGCGCCTTTTTTCCTTCCAAAAGGTTAAGGATTTCCTCGTCACTCTCATCGAGGCTCCGAGAACTGTCTGCCACATAGAGAATCAAATCCGCATCCTCCGCCTGCTTTCTCGCGCGTTCCACACCGATCTGTTCGACGACATCCTCCGTAGCACGGATTCCGGCTGTATCTAAAAGCTGAAGCGATATTTCTCCCAGCTGAAGCTGCTCCTCCAGGACATCCCTGGTCGTCCCGGCAATCTCCGTAACAATGGCTCTTTCCTCTCCCAAAAGAATATTCAAAAGGGAAGATTTCCCGGCATTTGGCTTGCCCAGGATCACTGTTTTGATCCCTTCCTTCAGCATTCGCCCATGGTCCGCGTGATTCAGAAGCTCTTCCGTTTCCTTGTAAATTTTGCAAATCTTCGGCAATAGCTCCTCCCGATATCCTTCCAGACTGATATGCTCCGGATCGTCCAGGGCTGCTTCGACGAAGGCCGTCTCATAAAGGATTTCCGAGCGAAGCTTTTCGATTTTCAGCCGTACACTTCCCCTCAGCTGGGCCAGCGAGGACTTCAAGGCCATCTCATTTTTCGACTGGATCAAATCCATGACCGCCTCTGCCTGAGAAAGATCAATTCTGCCATTTAAAAAGGCGCGTTTTGTAAATTCTCCCGGCTCTGCCGCCCTCGCTCCATGACTTATCACGGTCTCCAGAATTTTCTGCATGACCAGACGTCCGCCGTGGCAATGAATCTCCGCTGTATCCTCTGTCGTATAGCTGTGAGGTGCACGCATCAGAAGAAGCAGCACCTCATCCAATACCTGTCCGTCGTCCAGCGCCCAGCCATAATGCACACTATATCCCGGCTGTTCCTCCATATTCTTTTTTTCGTTCTTTGGACGAAATACCTTTTTAATAATTGAAAAGGTCTGGGGGCCGCTGATGCGAATAATACCGATTCCGGCACTTCCCATCGCGGTCGCAAAGGCAGCAATCGTATCCTTAAGTTCCATCTTATCTAACTCCGTTTAGAGAAAAAGGAACGCCTTAGCGCTCCTTTTTCCTGTTATAATTTCGGTTGTAACGTCCCCGGTTTCGATTTCCGTAATTTTCTACCTTGACGCCTTCCTTCAAGGTTACCACCACGCGGCGATAGGGCTCTTCTCCCTCACTGTGGGTGCATACAAACTTATCATTCTGCAGAGCGGAATGAATCACTCTTCTCTCATAGGGATTCATCGGCTCCAGGGATACCTGCTTTCCGGAACGCTTTACCTTCTGCGCGATGTTTCTGGCCAGATTTTCCAGTGTTGCTCTTCTGCGCTCCCGATAATTCTCTGTATCCACCTTCACACGAACATACTCATCGGTATTCTTATTGACTACCAGACTGGTAAGATACTGCAGGGAATCGAGGGTCTGTCCTCTTTTTCCGATCAGAACACCCATATCTTCCCCGTCCAGAGTAATATTCATCTCTCTGTCCTGCGGGTTCTGATGAATCTGAATCGTAACCTCCATATCCATCGCATGGAAGACATCCTTCAGAAACTTTTCTACCGGCGCTGTATCCACCGGTACTGCCGGCTTCTCCGGCTTCGGAGCCGGTGCCGCTTCCTTCTTTTCCTCTTTCTTCTCCCTAGGAGCTTCAGTCTTTATTTCAGCAGCCTTCTTTGTCTCCGGAGCCTTTTCGGCTTTTTTCGGAGCCTCCGGTTTTTTCACCGGTTCTGCAGGCTTTTCCTCCGGCTTCTTCTCATTGACACGCTTCAGGAGCTTTTCCATCTCCTTCTCCGCCTTCTGCTTTGCCTCAACCTCTTCCTCAGAAATCTGATGCGCACGGATGACAGCCTTTCTTCCCCCAATACCCAAAAAACCTGATGACGGCTGTGTAATCACTTCATAGTCAATCTTATCTCTGGTCGTTCCCAGCTTGATCGCGGCTTCCAGAACCGCATCCTCTACAGTCTTTGCAGAAACCTCAATACTTTCCATATCAGACACCCCCGTGTATTACTTCTTTTTGCTCTTCTCGTCAAACTTTTCTACCATTCTCGCTTTGGATGCCAGGCTTCCCGGCTTTGCTTCCTTATTCTTATAGAATTCGGTAGAATCCTGAATCTGCTTTGCCCGCTCTGCGGCGCTCAGCTCCGGCTTTTTATTCACTGTCTTGGCACTGGAGCGCGCTACATTATTCAGCTTCTCCGGCGGAAGTCCGTCCTTCTCACGCTTGCGATTATATTTTTCGATATTCTTCTTGATTTCCTCATCGATATCCATCTTTGACAGATACTTATTGATGACAACCTGCTGGATCATACGAACCACACCGCTCATCACCCAGTAAAGGCCTACACCTACAGGCAGAACGGCACAGAAATAAACAGACATCAGCGGCATGAAGTTATTAACCGCCTTCATGGACTGCATCATCTCATTGTTCGAATCATTTCCGTTTGCATTGGCTGCCGCCTGGGGCATCAGACGAACACTTACCCACTGCGTCAGACCTGCCAGCACCGGAATCGCAATAGCTGCGATCAAAAATAACCAATTATGCTCACCCAGATACTGCTTTGCACTGTACCATGGGGAATTGGCAATGTTCAGCCCGAAGAAATTATTGAAGCCATCCAACGTATTGCGGGCTGTATCGATCACCGAGCTTAAATCCGGAAAAGCGCTTGCCACACTATCCCACTCGGCAGTGGATGCCTTGTTCAAGACATCGATGATGGTATTCTCCGTAAAGCTCTGCTTCTTGAACTGGGATGCGCTCTTCAGGCCCATGATCACTTCCTGTGCCTTCTCGTTGCTCACCAGCTCCGTTACCAGCGGATAATAAGCAGCCTTTACCTTATCTACGTAGGCCGGGATCGCGTATACCACTCGGTATACAGCCAGCAGCACCGGCAGCTGAATCAGAAGCGGCAGACAGCTTCCGGTCTGGGAAGTACCGTACTTTGCATAGACGGCCTTCATCTCATCCTGCATCTTGACCATCGAAACCTGATCCTGCTTGCCTTGATATTTTTTCTGAATCGCCTGAATCTCCGGATTCATCCGTACCGACACCCGCGCAAACTTCTGCTGCTTGTAGGTCAGCGGAATCATCAGCGTATAAACCACGATCGTAAATAAAATAATCGCGAGTCCGACGCTCGGTATTCCCATCGAATATAATAGATCAAAAATACGTTCAATCAGCCATCCCAGAATCGCTGCAAACTGACTTAAGATAGGCGTCGAATTCCGAGTTAAAAACAAACCTGTCAATGAATAAATCCTCCTTTGTTATGGTACGGGATCATATCCACCACTGGAAAACGGGTTGCATCTTAAAATTCTCCAGGCAGCAAGAATGCTTCCTTTGAAAGCTCCGTATTTCTGAATAGCCTCCAGACCATACTGCGAACAGCTGGGATAATAAGGACACTTTGTACGTTTCAACGGCGATAGATATTTCTGATAAAATTGAATCAATCTGATCAATAGATTTTTCATTCTCTTTTGAAAACTCCCTGAAGCTTTCCCAAGTGAAGCAGTGCTCCTTCGATCTCCTTCATGCTTCGATCCTTTGCACTGATCCTTGCGATGACCACCATGTCCAAACCACTATTGAACATGTCTTCATGCAGTCTGTAGCTCTCCCGAATCAGTCTGGTGATTCTGTGCCTGACAATGCTGTTTCCAACCTTTTTGCTGACAGAAACACCGAGACGATTCTTCTCCATACCGTTTTCCTTCACATAGAGCACCAGATAACGGTTGGCCCGGGATTTTCCTTCCTTATATATAAGCTGAAAATCCCGATTCTTTTTCAAAGATTCTGAATGCGGATATTTCATACACTCTCCAAAATTCTCCAAAACTTAAAGAGAAAAAAAGGCCACATATATGCGGCCTATGCGGATAATTTCTTTCTTCCCTTTAATCTTCTGGCAGCTAATACCTTTCTTCCGCCAGGAGTGCTCATTCTAGCTCTAAATCCGTGAACCTTTGAACGGGATCTTTTCTTCGGTTGAAATGTCATTTTCATGGGTGCCTACACCTCCTATCTACAAAATATCATTTCAATTATATTCATAAAAGCCCATAAAGTCAAGCAATTTGCGGCTAAATTTCTTTTTCCTTTTCCTTTTTATATATCTTGTGGCTGATTTTAAGTTATCCACAAGATGTGGATAAAATGTGGATAATAAGTGGATAACCTTATTTTTCTGCTTGATCCCCCTGTCCATTTGTTATATTATTGAGTATAGGATAAATTGCTCTTTTTGCCCATTTGCAGGCAAAACGGGGCACTGAGGAGATATATGATGAATCTGATAAAAGAAAAATGGAGCGAAATTCTGGAACACGTCCGAAAGGAGCATGAGCTTTCGGATATTTCTTTTGAGACCTGGCTGCTCCCCCTGACGGTTCACAGCACCGATCACCATGTAGTAAAAATCATTGTTCCGATGGGAGAACAGATGATTACCTATCTGAATTCCAAGTTCAAAACCCCGATTTTTGTCGCGATCGCGGAATTTACAGGAGAGAAATATGAGGTGGAATTTATCACCGAGAAAGAGGCCAGTCAGCTAAAGGCAGAGGACGAGCCCGCTTCCTCCCCCTCCCACGGCGATCATCCGACGGTCAATCCGGATTTTGAAAAATCCAATATCAACCCGAAGTTTACCTTCGATACCTTTGTCGTCGGCAGCAACAATAAGTTTGCCCATGCTGCCTCGCTGGCTGTCGCAGAGACACCCGGTAAGGTCTACAATCCCCTTTTCCTGCACGGCGGCGTAGGACTTGGCAAGACGCACCTGATGCATGCCATCGCCAATCATATTTTAAAAGAGGATCCCACCAGAAAGGTTCTCTATGTCACCAGTGAGTATTTCACCAATGAACTGATCGAGACCCTGCGAATGGGTGATCCCTCCGGTATGACTCGCTTTCGGGAAAAATACCGCAATATCGATGTTCTGCTCATCGACGATGTGCAGTTTATTATAGGAAAGGAAAGTACCCAGGAGGAATTTTTCCATACCTTCAATGCCCTGCATACCGCGAACAAGCAGATCATTATTTCCAGTGACCGCCCGCCCAAGGATATCGAGACTCTGGAGGAGCGGCTGCGCACCCGTTTTGAATGCGGTCTGATCGCCGATGTATCCTCGCCGGATTTCGAGACCAGGATGGCGATTCTGCGGAAAAAGGAAGAGCTGGAGGGCTATCTCATCGATGATGAGATCATTACCTATATCGCTACAAACATCAAGTCCAACATCCGAGAGCTGGAGGGTGCCTTCAATCGTCTGATCGCCCTTTCGACCCTGGAAAAGCGCCCCATCGATATGCTCCTCGCCGAGGAAGCCATCAAGGATATCATTTCTCCGGGAGAAAGCCGAAAGGTGACACCGGAACTGATCATTGAGATCGTAGCGGATCACTTCCATATTACACCGACGGATATCTACAGCAACAAGCGCACGGCCAATATCGCCTATCCCCGTCAGATTGCCATGTATCTCTGCAAGGAAAACGGCACTACTCTGAAAAAAATCGGCGATATCATGGGCGGCCGCGATCATACCACGGTCATGCACGGTGTCGAAAAGATTGAAAAGGAATTGCAAAACAACGATTCGACCATTCGTACCATCGGAACCATCCGGAAGAAAATCAATCCGGCTTAAGTCTCAATTTATACACATTCCTTTGTGGACAACCCTGTTGATATTGTGGGGAAACTTTGTTTTCCATTTTCGGGATGTGTATAACCGAAGGCTTTCAGGAACGGTTATCCCATACTTTTTCACATGGTTATCCTTTTCGAAAATCCTTTAGATCAGGGGCTTTGAACCACTTATCAACATATTCACAGCCCCTACTACGAATACGACGAATTCTTTTATATATTTCTATCTATCCCCCCTCGGGAAAATATCGAAAGGAGTTATTCACATTATGAAGTTTATCTGCAGCAAATCAGATTTACTAAAGAGCATCAATATTGTCCTAAAGGCAGTTCCTTCCCGCACGACCATGTCGATCCTGCAATGTATTTTGATCGAAGCGGAACCTGGAAAGATCAAGATGACTGCCAATGATATGGAGCTTGGAATCGAGACGAGCCTCCATGGGGATGTAGTAGAACGCGGAACCGTTGCCATTGATGCCAAGATCTTTTCCGAAATTATCCGAAAGCTTCCGGATAATGACGTCACCATCGAGACCGATGAGAATTTTCAGATGCTGATCAGATGTGAGAAGGCTCGTTTTCATATCGCGGGAAAATCCGGAGAAGAATTTTCCCATCTTCCCTTTATTGAAAAGGAAGAGCCGGTGGTGATCTCTCAGTTTAGTCTTCGCGAGATGATCAAACAGACCATCTTTTCGATTTCTGATAATGAAAGCAACAAAATCATGACCGGTGAGCTTTTCGAGCTCAGCGGAAATCATTTGCGTATCGTGGCTCTCGACGGACATCGGGTTTCGATTCGGAATCTTTATTTAAAAGAGGAATATGCGCCGAAAAAGGTCATTGTTCCCGGAAAAACTCTGATGGAGGTCAGCAAAATTCTCTTGGGAGAGCTGGAAAGCTTTGTAAATATTTATTTTACGGCCAATCATATCGTCTTTGAATTTGATGACACGACCGTGGTTTCCCGTCTGATCGAAGGAGAATATTTCCGGATCGATCATATGATTTCCAGTGATTACGAGACAAAGGTGGAGGTCAATAAGAGAGAATTTTCGGATTGTATCGACCGTGCGACCCTTCTGGTTCGTGAAAATGATAAGAAACCGATTGTCATTCAGATTGAGGACGGCGAGATGCGTCTGAAGCTGACTTCCTCCGTGGGTTCGATGAATGAAGAGATCGCGATTGAAAAAGAAGGAAAAGACATTCTGATCGCTTTCAATCCCAAATTTATGCTGGATGCCCTTCGCGTCATCGATGATGAGACGGTCACCCTGTATATGGTAAATCCCAAGGCACCCTGTTTTATTCGTGATGAGAAGGAATCCTATATCTACATGGTTCTTCCGGTCAATTTCAATACTGCAGGCTGATCATTTTGAAGTTTTGAGGAGTGAGTATGGACTATACAGAAGTAGCGATTCGTGATGAATTTATCCGACTCGGACAGGCCATGAAGCTGGCCGGTATCCTTTCCCTGGGATCGGATATCAAGTACGAGATCGTAGACGGCAAGGTACAGGTAAATGGCGAGGTGGAGGAGCGCAGAGGACGCAAGCTCCACAAGGGTGATGTCTTTACCTATCAGGGACAGGACTATAAAATCGTATGATCATCGAAGCCATTGAGCTTATGAATTTCCGAAATTACCGGGAACTCAGCCTTCAGTTTGATGCAAAGACCAATATTTTTTACGGAGATAATGCTCAGGGAAAAACCAATATTCTGGAGGCTGTCTACGTAAGCGGAACGACAAAGTCCCATAAAGGCAGCCGGGATCGGGAAATGATTTCCTTCGGGGAAGAGGAAGGGCATCTTCGGACCTTTATAAAAAAAGGCGGGATCGAATATCAGATCGATATTCATCTGAAGAAAAATAAGACCAAGGGAATAGCGATCAACGGTGTGCCGATCCGAAAAGCCGGAGAGCTGTTCGGAATCGCCAATTTCATCTTTTTTTCTCCGGAGGATTTAAGCATCATCAAGCAGGGGCCGGGGGAACGGCGTCATTTTCTGGATATGGAGTTATGTCAACTGGATAAGGTCTATCTGCATCATCTGTCGGCCTATCATCGCATCCTGACCCAGCGAAACCAGCTTTTGAAGGATCTGTCCTTTCGGCCGGAGCTTCGGGACACGTTGGATATCTGGGATATACAGATGGCAGAATATGGAAAAAAGATCATCGAAAGCCGGGAGGCCTTTGTAGATTCCCTGGGAAAGATTATTTCCGAGATTCATAGGAATCTATCCGGCGGGAAGGAAGAGCTGGCCCTTTCCTATGAAAAAAATGTGGAAGCAGAGGAACTTGCCGCTGCGATTGCGAGGAGCCGGGATCGGGATATCCGGACAAAGACATCGAATATTGGTCCTCACCGGGACGATTTGCGTTTTTCCATCGACGGCATCGATATTCGAAAATTCGGCTCCCAGGGACAGCAGCGGACGGCTGCGCTTTCCCTAAAGTTGTCAGAGATCGAGTTGGTCAAACAGGTCATTCATGATACCCCGATTCTGCTTTTGGATGATGTATTGTCGGAGCTTGACCACAATCGACAGAATTATTTATTGAACAGCATTCATGATATTCAGACCATGATTACGTGCACGGGCCTGGATGAATTTGTAAATCACAGATTTTCGATCAACCGCGTATTTCGCGTGATCGAAGGGACTGTATCGAGCGAAAATTAGCATAGGAGGATTGAAAATGAGCGCAGAATACGGAGCAGATCAAATCCAGATTTTGGAAGGATTGGAAGCGGTCCGGAAAAGACCCGGTATGTACATCGGAAGTACCTCCTCCCGTGGACTTCATCATCTGGTTTATGAGATTGTAGATAATTCCGTAGACGAGGCCCTGGCCGGCTTCTGCAAAAATATTGATGTCACGATTCATAAGGATAATTCCATAACGGTTATCGATGACGGCCGAGGTATCCCGGTGGGGATCAATCACAAGGCCGGCATTCCGGCGGTAGAGGTAGTCTTTACCGTTTTGCATGCGGGCGGAAAATTCGGCGGCGGAGGCTACAAGGTGTCCGGAGGTCTGCATGGCGTGGGCGCATCCGTAGTCAATGCCCTTTCCGAGTGGCTGGAGGTTCGTATCTTCAATGAGGGTAAGATTTATTTTCAGCGATATCAGAGAGGCCATGCGGTAGAACCTCTGAAGGTGATCGGCGAGTGCGATCCGGAGAAGAGCGGTACCCAGGTAACCTTCCTTCCGGATAAGGAGATCTTTGAGGAGACCGTCTATGACTACGATATTCTGAAGATCAGACTTCGGGAAATGGCCTTTTTGACAAAGGGACTGAATATCATTCTCAGGGATGACCGGAGAGAGCCCCAGTATAAAAAGGAATTCTGTTACGAGGGCGGCATCAAGGAGTTTGTAAGTTACTTAAACCGCTCCAAGACAGCCCTTTACGAGCCGATCATTTACTGCGAGGGTACGGTGAATGATGTGGTCGTAGAGGTGGCGCTGCAGCATAATGATTCCTATACCGAAAACTGTTACAGCTTCGTCAATAATATCAATACCCCGGAGGGCGGAACCCACCTGACCGGTTTCAAAAACGCGCTGACCAAGACCTTCAACGATTATGCCCGGAAAAATAAGCTTTTGAAGGACAGCGAGCCGAGTCTGAACGGCGATGATATCCGCGAGGGTCTGACCGCCATCATCAGTATCAAGATCGGCGAACCTCAGTTCGAGGGCCAAACCAAGCAGAAGCTCGGCAACAGTGAGGCCAGAGGTGCGGTAGACAACGTCGTTTCCGAACAGCTTTTGATTTTCCTGGAGCAGAATCCTTCCGTGGCGAAGGTGATCCTGGAGAAATCCATTCTGGCCCAGCGTGCGAGAGAGGCTGCGAGAAAGGCCAGAGATCTGACCCGCAGAAAGACCGCCCTCGACGGTATGGCTCTGCCCGGAAAGCTGGCAGACTGTTCGGATAAGAATCCGGAAAATTGTGAGATCTATATCGTAGAGGGAGACTCCGCAGGCGGCTCCGCGAAGACGGCCCGGTCTAGGGCAACCCAGGCGATCCTGCCCCTTCGAGGCAAGATTCTGAATGTAGAGAAGGCGCGTCTGGATAAGATCTATGCCAATGCCGAGATCAAAGCGATGATCACAGCTTTTGGTACCGGTATCCATGAGGATTTTGACATCAGCAAGCTCCGTTATCACAAGATCATTCTGATGACCGATGCCGATGTAGACGGTGCCCATATCAGCACCCTGCTTCTTACATTTATTTACAGATTTATGCCGGATTTGATCAAGGAGGGCTATGTATACCTGGCCCAGCCGCCTCTTTATAAGCTGGAGAAAAATAAAAAAGTCTGGTATGCCTACAGCGATCAGCAGCTGGCAGATATCCTGAATGAGGTGGGCCGCGATCAGAATAATAAGATTCAGCGCTATAAGGGTCTTGGAGAGATGGATGCCGAGCAGCTCTGGGAGACTACGATGGACCCCGAGAAACGGATCCTGAAACGGGTGACGATGGAGGATGCAGATTCCGCTGAGATCGATCTGACCTTCAATACCCTGATGGGCGATAAGGTAGAACCCAGACGTGAATTTATCGAAAACAACGCCAAGTATGTAAAAAACCTGGATATTTAACAAGGGAGATTAGAAAATGGAAGACAATATCTTTGATCAGATCCATGATGTGGATCTGAAAAAGACGATGGAAGATTGTTATATCGATTATGCCATGAGCGTCATCGCAGCCCGTGCCCTTCCGGATGTCCGGGACGGTTTAAAGCCGGTACAGAGGCGTGTGCTGTATTCCATGATCGAGCTGAACAACGGACCCGATAAGCCCCACAGAAAGTGTGCGCGTATCGTCGGCGATACCATGGGTAAATATCACCCCCACGGAGACAGCTCTATCTACGGAGCCCTGGTCAATATGGCCCAGGACTGGTCAACCCGCTATCCGTTGGTAGACGGTCACGGGAACTTCGGTTCCGTCGATGGCGACGGGGCGGCGGCCATGCGTTATACCGAGGCGCGCCTCAGCAAGATTTCGATGGAAATGCTGGCGGACATCAATAAAAATACCGTCGACTTTGTACCGAACTTTGATGAGACCGAGAAGGAGCCCTCCGTGCTGCCATCCCGTTTTCCGAACCTTTTGGTCAACGGTACCACGGGTATCGCAGTCGGTATGGCGACCAATATTCCGCCCCACAATTTAAGAGAAGTCATCAGGGCTGTCGTGAAGCTCATCGACAATCGTATCGAGGAGAACCGCGACACAGAGATAGAAGAGATCCTGAAGATCGTCAAGGGACCGGATTTCCCGACAGGTGCCGAGATCCTGGGAACCCGCGGCATCGAGGAAGCCTACCGGACCGGCCGGGGCAAGATCCGTGTGCGGGCCGTGACGAATATCGAGACCATGAGCAACGGCAAGAGCCGCATCGTAGTCACCGAGCTTCCCTATATGGTCAATAAGGCCCGGCTTATCGAAAAGATCGCGGAGCTTGTGAAGGAAAAGCGGATCGACGGCATCACCTACATCGGTGACGAATCCAGCCGTGAGGGCATGCGGATCAATATCGAGCTTCGCAAGGATGTCAATGCAAATGTCATTTTGAATCAGCTTTATAAGCATACACAGCTGCAGGATACCTACGGCGTGATCATGCTGGCGCTGGTAAATAATGAGCCGAAGATCTTAAATCTTCTGGATATGCTGAAGTACTACCTGCTTCACCAGGAGGAGGTAGTTACCCGCCGGACCAAATACGATCTGAATAAGGCGGAGGAGCGTGCCCATATCTTAAAGGGTCTGCTCATCGCCCTGGACAATATTGACGAAGTCATCAAAATTATCCGCGGCTCCCAGTCGACGCCGGAGGCAAAGCAGAAGCTGATGGAGCGCTTCGGTCTCGATGATGTACAGGCCCAGGCCATCGTAGACATGCGTCTGCGTACGCTGACCGGTTTGGAAAGAGAGAAGCTGGAAGCGGAGTACAAGGCACTGATGGAGCAGATCGATTACTTAAAGGGCATCCTGGCAGATGAGAAGAAGCTGCTGGGTGTCATCAAAGAGGAAATTACCGTCATCGCGGATAAATACGGCGACGATCGCCGGACCAGCATCGGCTTTGATGAGTTTGATCTGTCGATGGAGGATTTGATTCCCGAGGAGGACGTGGTGATCACCATGACCAATCTGGGCTATATCAAGCGTATGACGACGGACAACTTCAAGAGTCAGAACCGCGGCGGTAAAGGCATCAAGGGTATGCAGACCATCAATGAGGATTACATTGAGGATCTGATGATGACGACGACCCACCACTATATCATGTTCTTTACGAATACAGGAAGGGTATACCGTCTGAAGGGCTATGAGATTCCGGAGGCCGGCAGAACCTCCCGCGGAACGGCCATCATCAACCTTCTGTCTCTGCAGCCGGGTGAGAAAATTACCGCGGTGATCCCGATCAAAGAATATGAGGAGGGCAAGTATCTCTTCATGGCCACAAAGAATGGTCTGGTGAAGAAGACCTCGATCCGGGAGTATGCAAATGTCAAGAAATCCGGACTGGTAGCCATCAATCTTCGGGATCAGGATGAGTTGATCGAGGTAAAATATACCGACAACGAACAGGATGTCTTCCTGATTACCAAGTACGGTATGTGTATCCGCTTCAAGGAGACCGATGTAAGAGCCACCGGCCGTGCATCCATGGGCGTCATCGGTATGAATCTGACGGATCAGGACGAGATCGTAGCGATGCAGGTTCGAAGCCAGGGCGAGTATCTGCTGGTAGTATCCGAAAAGGGTCTGGGAAAACGCACCGGCATGGATGAGTTTTCGGTCCAGAATCGCGGCGGCAAGGGTGTGAAGTGCTACAAGATCACTGACAAGACCGGCAATGTGGTCGGCGCCAAGGCAGTTAACGAGGACAATGAGGTTATGCTCATCACCACCGAGGGCATCATCATCCGGATTCCGTGCAACGGCATTTCTATCGTGGGCCGGATCGCTTCAGGCGTGAAGCTCATGAACGTGGATGCGGAAAATGTATCCGTGGCCAGCATCGCCAAGGTGCGGGAGCAGATGAATAAAGAGGAGTCTGCGGAAGAAGAAATTTGAATATAATATCGAATTTCAATAAAAATATATTGAAAAACGATAAACAAAGTGGTAAGATACAGGTATCCGAAAGAGATAGCTGTATTTTGCCACTTTTTCTTTTATGATAGGCAGAAAGGAAAAGGAAAAGGACGGAGATTTACCACTAGGTTTACATAATATTAAATGAATTACAGGAGGTATCTATGAAGGTCACAAAATTTACCAAAATCCTGCTGGATGTCATGTTCTGGGCGGGCATCCTGGCGGTCTTAAGCCTGCCGATTGCCCTGAAAATCCTGGGCGATTATTTTCCGGAATACAGACAGTTTTATATTGTTCTGATGATATTCTTCTTCCTGTCCGGCATTTTCGCTGTCCTGATTATCCGGGAGCTCCGGCGCATGTTCCGGACGGTTCTTAAGGAGGACTGCTTCGTAAAAGAAAATGTGACCAGCTTAAAACGCATGGCCGTCTACAGCTTCTGCATCGCGGGGCTCACTGGGATTCGTCTGTTTCTGGTTACCACGCCGGCGGCCATGGTAGAGATCCTGGTATTCCTGATCGCGGGCCTGTTTAGCCGGGTTTTGGCGGATGTTTTCGATCAGGCGGTGACCTACAAGCTGGAAAATGACCTGACGATATAGGAGGACTGAAAATGGCAATTCGTATCAATCTGGACGTCATGATGGCCCGGCGGAAAATCGGCCTCACAGAGCTCTCCCAGGAGGTGGACGTGACCATGGCCAATCTGTCCATTTTAAAAAATAACAAGGCAAAGGCGGTGCGGTTCTCGACCCTGAACGCCATCTGTAAGGCGCTTCATTGTCAGCCCGGCGATATTCTCGAATACGTCCCGGACGGCACGGAGGTCAGTGAGGAGGGATTCTAACATGAAGCTGTCGGAAAAGCTGAAAAAATGCAGCCATCTGCAAGTATTGTTTGGATTTTCACTTTTTTATGTATTCTGTCTGTATGACAACTTTTCAGGCGTGCTGTACCCGGTATTCCTGGCAGGAATGCTTTTCATGTATCAGTGCCTGATGAAGCAGGCCGGGCGATCGATCAAAAAAGATTCGAAGCTCTATATGCTGGCCATCCTGCTTCTGGGCCTATCCACCTTCTTAACCGGCAATCTCATCATTATCTGGTGCAATAAGCTGGCCGTCTGGGTATTGTTCGGTATCCTGCTTCTGCACGATGGATACGAGGATCAAAACTGGACGGTATTTCGCTATGTGGGCAGTTTATGGGATCTGGCAATGACGACGCTGGCCCATCTCTTCGCGGTATTTCCGGAGCTGGCCAAAAGCCGGAGAGCGCGAAAGGAACAGGCCGGAACCGGGGAAAAGAAGCGAAACGGGAAACTGATTTACATAATCTTAGGCATTCTGGTGGGCATAACCCTGCTCTGCCTGATCCTGCCGCTGCTGATTTCCGCGGACGAGGTCTTCGATCAGATGCTGGGCGGCGCGTTCAACTGGGTGGTTCAGGCGCTCAGTCAGATAATCCTTCCGACGAAGTTGATTTTCATGATGTTTGAGTTCCTCTGGGGTCTGATGTTCTTCTTTGGCATCTACAGCGCTGTAAAAAATCGGAAGCCCCAGGCGGAAGAAAAGGATCTGCGCACCCAAGAGCCGGTTCTGGCGATCACGGCACTTCTCATCATCGGCGTGGTCTACCTGCTGTTCTGTATCGTGCAAATCTCCTACCTGTTTACCCGCGGTTTCACCCTTCCGGCGGAATATTCCTACGCGGGTTTTGCTAGGCAGGGCTTCTTCCAGCTTCTGTTTGTAAGTGCGCTGAATCTTATGCTGGTGCTGGTGACGCTTTTCCTTTTCCGGGAAAATAAGGTGCTGAAAATCATGCTGACTTTTATTTCCGCCTGCACGTATATCATGATGATTTCCTCGGCTTGCCGGATGCTCCTGTACATTCAGGCCTACCAGCTGACCAGACTTCGGGTGCTGGTGCTCTTTGCGCTGCTGGTGCTGGCCGTGCTGTTCGGAGGCGTGATCCGAAGTATTTATCAGGAGCGGTTTCCGCTGTTCCGCTATAGCGTGGCGGTGGTGACTTTGCTGTATCTCGTTCTGTCCTTCAGCCACATGGACGCCTGGATTGCCTCCTACAATATCGCCCACGATCAGACCAGCGCCCTGTACCAACTGTCCACGGATGCGTCCGGGCCGATGCTAAGGGCTGCAAAGGAAGGAAACGCAGAGGCGGAGATGACGCGGGATTATTTCTACCTGAACGAGTATTTGCCGGAGGCGCATCGTGGAATCCGCAGGTTTAACGTGTCCGAGTTTCTGTTCCGGCTGCGATGTAAAGAATACCTCCGCGGGGATACCGGCGCGTCTCTGGAATAAGAGAAAGCGATTTGACAGAGTCTGCGCCGCCGGAACTTTAGGATGACAAATAAAGTGCTTTATACTATAATTACATTGAATTCGTGTACCTTTTCCGGGCCATGCGGATTCAATGTAATTTTTTTGATCGGAGATTTTATGCAAAAGAAATTGTTACGGATGGCGGACGGCGTGGTGCTCTGGCTGTCCATTCTGCTGTTCGGTTTCCTGACGGCGGCCAGCATGATAAGCACCGCCTATTTCACACCGGATTCCTCCTACGGGGAGCGGCCGGAGTATCGGTGGGACAATATTCCGCTGAACTTGCTGTTCCTGGCAGCTGTTGTCGGAATCCTATATATATTCTATAAAAAACAGATATTTGAGAAAATTTCAGTGAAGGCATTGGCAGCTGTGGCGGTTCTGTTTGTGATCGGCATGAGTCTTCTCTGGATTCAGGCGAGCCACACGTACCCGGAGGCCGATCAGAAGGCGGTTTCCTGGGTATCCTGCCTGATGACTCAGAATAATTTTCTCTTCTTTGAGCATGGAAAATATATGCAGATCTACCCGAATCAGCTGGGTCTGGCGGCGATCCTGGAGACCCTGTACCGGCTGACCGGCGGGGAGAAATGGAAGGCCTTTATGTACCTGACCGCCCTGGCAAATGGGGCCGTGGTCTATCTGCTTTACCGGATCACGGATCGGCTCTATCACGATCAAAATGTGGATCGTCTGGTGCTGCTGGCGTCCATGAGTTGCATGCAAATCGTGCTGTACAGCACCTTTCTCTATGGCATTATGTTGGGCCTGGCCTTTGCGCTGGGGGCCTTTTACGCGCTGCTTCTTTTCCTGGATCATGGGAAATGGCGTTACGCGATAAGCGCCGGAATTTTGATCGGAATTTCGATTCTGGTGAAGAATAATTACAGTATCTTTCTGGTGGCGCTGGGAATTCTGCTTTTGTATGACGCGGTGAGAAAGAGCGGCGAAGGGATCAAAAAGGCAGGAAAGAGTCTGACTGCAATTGTAATTTTGATCGGTTTGACTGCGCTTCTAAGCAAAAGTCTGACTGTTTTTTACGAGTTCCGTTCCGGCATCCCCATCGAAAGCGGCATGCCCAAATCCCTCTGGGTGGCCATGGGTATGCAGGAGGGCGAGCGCGCCGAGGGCTGGTACAACGAATTCAACTTCGATACTTATGTAAACTCAGACTGCGACCCGGTGGCCAGCGACGCCATTGCAAAAGAGGCGATTGCGGAGTCCCTGCAGCATTTTCAAAAGGATCCGGCCTACGCCGTCCGCTTTTACCTGCGAAAGACCCTGTCCCAGTGGAACGAGCCCACCTACGAGGCGCTGTGGGTCAATCAGTTCCACAGCGGGGACTTTTCGACGATCGTTCAAAGTATTTACGAGGGCAAGCTCTATCAGTTTTTCAGTGAATACATGAATCTCTTTCAGCTTTTGGTCTATGGGGCAGTTTTTGCGGGACTGCTGATGAGCCGAAAAGGAGAAAAACAGTGGCAGCTTACGAAGCTGTTCCTGACTATGGTGATCCTGGGAGGATTTTTCTTCCACACGATCTGGGAGGCCAAGTCTCAGTATATCTTCCCGTATTTTGTATGCATGCTTCCCGGCGCAGCCGCCGGACTTAATGGGTTGCTGAGAAAATTAAGCAGCCCTGCGGGCAAATAGATGAAATATCCTATGGGTACCCCTGAGTATCCTTAAAACACAGGCAATAGAGTAGAAAGGTTTTAGACTATGAAAAAATACTTTTCTCAGAAAATATGCGTCATTTCCGCAGCCCTGACGATCCCCTCCACGGCTCTCCTCTGTTGGCTCGTCATGCGGGTTCTCTATCAGCGGATGCCGGAATATACAGAATTCGTCACCGGCTATACCACCTGGACTGCCTACTATAAGCAGGGCGACATGACTCTGGCAAATTTATTTATCGGCGGGCTGCTGGGCTTCTTTTTGCTATACGCAGTGAGCCTGACCCTGCTCTCAAAAAAATGGAGCGGACTTTGCGGTAGCTTTGATCGGACTCGGGAATACACGGCGAAGCAGCGGGAAAGCTATGCTTGGTTCGAGGATGCCTGCTTTCTGGTCATCTTTTCGCAATTTATCCTTGCTATTTTCTGCCGTGTTCTGATAGAAGGAATTTTCGGAATGCAGACATGGCTGGAGAAACTTTTCCCCATTTTGCAGTGTATAACCCTGGTCGGTGTGGGTATCTTTTTAAATTTTGTCCGTCAATGTGGAAAAGATCCAAAAAAACAGGAACGAATCAGACGGAAGCTGAAAAAATACATGGAGTGGAGCCAGTGCTTTCTGCCCCTTTCTTTCCTGATGCTCTGGAATTATGAGTATCTCCGGGATGGGGCGGTTATCCGACTTTATCAGAGTAAGAAGATGGGGGCAGCGGTTCTCCTCCTGCTTGTATGCTGTACGCTGTGGAACAGGGCATTTTTCAGAAAACACAGGGAAGCTCTCCGTCCGATGATTTCCCTTCCGACCTTTCTCTCCCTGGCAGTCTTCGCCTCCTATACATTACCGAACGGCACCATTTCCGGCACCCCGTTGGAGATGTATCATTATGGCGAGATTGCGGAGCCCCTGCATGAGCTTCTGAACTACGGTGTCGTGCCCTACATCGACACCATGCCCATCCACGGTGTCTGCGATTATTTCCAGGCGGCGGTAGGAAAGCTTCTGTTCGACGGAACCTATGCGTCCATCGAGCCGGCCATGATCGTGGGCTGCGTCCTCATCGCCATGGCGACTGCGGCCGTTTTCTACTATTTTATCGACAATCAGCTGCTGGGCCTGCTCTGCGTGCTGCTGTTCTCATTGTTCGGAGATAAATATTATTACGTGCGCTGGGCCTTTGCATTGCCTTTTATTCTGATCGTCTTTTCAAAAAAAATGCGGAAGGATTTTCCCATGCAGCTCTGGAGCTGGACCTTTATCTCCATTCTGTCCATTGCCTGGAATTCCTCCATCGGCGGAGCTTGCGCGCTGGCAACCCTGCCCATGATTCTCTGGGAGTGCTTCCACGAGAAGGGCTGGAAAATCATCCTCCGTCTGAACGAAAAGGAAGTACGAAAAAAGATTCTGCCCTGGTATATTCCGCTTCTGATCCTGGGAATTTGCTTTATTCCCATGTTTTTCGCAATTCTTCGTTATATTGTGGAAAATTCAGCGGCCATCCTGGAGACCACCGGCGATATTCTAAAGGAGGAGCTGGCAAGTCCCTATGTCTGGTATGCCACCTTTGGCCCGGGTTTCTCTCTCTTGGCAGCCCTGATTTTTCCGGCGGGCAAAGAAGGTGGAGAGAAGAAATTTTCCTGGTACGCTCTGCTGTTCCTGATCATTTTCAATCTGGTGATCGTGCGCTACACCTTTGTGCGAACCCAGTTTGGCGAGCGCGGCATCATCGCAACCACCATTTGCAGCCTGTTTCTGGTGCTGCTTGTATTCCTGCCCTCCCTGGAAAAACGGTTTTCCCTGTGGACGGCGGGCCTGATGGCCTTTCTGTTCCTGGCTACCGTCCTGACCAAGGGCAGCAACCTGCTGACCATGCCGGCGAAAGTCTTTGAACGAGCTACGATCAGCGATGACTATACTTATGCCACCGTACAGGAGACCGGCATCCCGGGCCTTGGAGATATCTACATCACGGAAGAGCAGAAGGAAGAGCTGATGAACCTGAACACCCTGGTCAACGATCTCTGCAAGGACAAGAAGGTCGTGGACATGACCAACCAGCTTTCCCATTACAATATCCTGAACAAGGAAAACCTGATGCCCTTCAGCAGTACCTATAATACGAACAACAAGGTCATGCAGACCCGGGCGATCGAGGTTTTGGAAGAAAAGCAGCCGGAAATCCTCATCGTGGCTCCGGCCTGGCAGCATGATTCCGGTTCCTTAAGTACCCGGAATTATTATCTGTACCAATATATTCAGAAGCACTATACGCCCTGTAAATACAAGAACATCATTTTTCTGACCAATGACGATGAGGTGCGGGCTCAGTTTGAAGCGGCTTACGACGAGTTTGCCGAATGGACTCATATCGAGGATTTGAAGATGCTTCCGAAGGCCTGGGGAAATACGGAGCTGAAGGAGCAGGAGACCGAAGCCCTGAATTTGGAGTGGAGCCTTTTGGACACCAATGCCACGGAGCTTGGCGACGATCACTACATCCTGAACGCTGAGGAAAACTATTTTCTCTATACCTTTGAGGAATTGCAGGAGGGAGCGGAGATTCCGTTCCTGCGGATCACGATCGCGGACGAGAGCGGAGCGGAGGAGCAGCTGCAGTTCCAGGGAGTCGTCTATTTCATGGATGAGGGCAAAAATGTCAAGGAAGCCCACCGCTTCACCTTCGACGGCAGTGAAGGAAGCTTTCTGATTCCTCTGACGA
This sequence comes from Alistipes onderdonkii, assembly GCA_963621925.1. Classification (GTDB taxonomy): domain Bacteria; phylum Bacillota; class Clostridia; order Lachnospirales; family Lachnospiraceae; genus Laedolimicola. Next base: position 34,693 of record CAVFGF010000013.1, read on the forward strand.
CCAGTCCGTATTGGAGCTATTCCGATCAGATCGAGTCGATGCTGATCGATTTTGTACACAGCAGTCTGGAGGGAAAACAGGTATCGATCAAAACTGAATTTGAGACGCTGAAGTCAGCGGAGGAAATATTGCAGCCTTTGCGTTGGATGTGGAAGAAGAAACCACTACATTGTTAAAATACGATGTAGTAAATCTGGACGGCTCGGTACAGCAGGAATTGTTGGATGCGATTGAAAAAGAAGGGGTCATGCTCTATGAAAAAATATGAAAAATTACAGAATTGTCTGAAATGCATCCGTGAAAAAACAGATTTTCGGCCGGAGATAGCACTGATTCTGGGTTCCGGACTGGGAGATTACGCGGAAAGTATTGATATCCGGGCCGAGGTCAGCTATCAGGACATCGAGGGCTTCCCGGTGTCCACCGTACCCGGACATAAGGGCCGGTTTGTCTTCGGCTATGTAAATCAGGTTCCGGTGGTGATTATGCAGGGCCGCGTCCACTATTACGAGGGATACGCCATGGAGGACGTGGTGCTTCCCACCCGTCTCATGGGTATGCTGGGGGCGGAAAAGCTGCTGGTTACCAACGCCGCAGGCGGTATCAATTTTGATTTTACCCCGGGCGATTTCATGCTAATCACCGATCACATTTCGACGATGGTTCCGAATCCGCTGATCGGAGCCAATCTAGATGAACTGGGTCCCCGTTTTCCGGATATGAGCGAGATCTACAGCCGCCGCATGGGCGCAGTGGTGAGGGCAGAAGCGGAGAAGCTGGGCATCCCCCTGAAAGAGGGCGTCTATCTCCAGCTGACAGGCCCGTCCTATGAGACCCCGGCTGAGATCCGCATGTTTCGGAGTCTGGGCGCGGACGCCGTCGGCATGAGTACTGTCTGCGAAGCAATCGCCGCCCGCCATATGGGTCTGGAGATCTGCGGCATCTCCTGCATCACGAATCTGGCAGCAGGCATGTCCGCCAAAGCGTTGAACCATGCCGAGGTACAGGAGACCGCCGACCGGGTAGCGAAGCAATTTCAGGAGCTGGTGACGGCAGTCGTAAGCCGGTACTAAGGAAATGCTGATTAAATCAGCATTTCCTTAGTACCTCCGGTGGATCGCACGGATTTGCAAGGGAATTTGCTGCTTCGCAGCGCAAATCCGGCGAGGGAAACGCTTTAATCAGCGTTTCCCTAAA
>CAVFGF010000014.1:0-35341 GCA_963621925.1 Alistipes onderdonkii
ACTTACGAGGGAGTGGGGGCTTCCTCCCGGAAGTCCCCGAGTGTTATGAATGAAATACTGATATGTGTTCTTGCTACGAGTATTAATATAGCAGGGAATTGTGACTAAGATATGTCCAGCCTCTAAAAAAAATATAAAGACCATGAACAAATTCTTATGAAAAAATTTCAATTTTCAAAAGATCACAATACCTTCGACAGGAAGTCCTGCAGACGCGGATCCTGGGGATGCTCGAAGAAGTCCTTCGGGTTGTTTTCTTCCTTGATATAGCCGCCATCCATGAAGACCACCCGGGTAGCTACCTCGCGGGCAAAGCCCATCTCGTGGGTGACGACCACCATCGTCATACCGTCATCCGCCAGCTTCTTCATCAGCTCCAATACCTCGCCTACCATCTCCGGATCGAGGGCGGAGGTCGGCTCATCGAACAACATCACCTCCGGATTCATGGCCAGAGAACGGACTATCGCGATTCGCTGCTTCTGTCCGCCGGAGAGCTGTGCCGGGTAGGCATTTGCCTTTTCTTCCAGATTCACCAGCTTCAAAAGCCGCATGGCCTCAGCTTCTGCTTCGGCCTTGGACTTCAGCTTCAGCTGCACCGGTGCCAGCATGATATTTTCCTTTACCGTCAGGTTTGCGAAGAGGTTGAAGTGCTGAAATACCATTCCCATGCGGCGGCGGATTTTGTTCACGTTCACCCCCGGAGCCGTAATCTCCTGTCCGTCAAAGGTGATGGAGCCACCGGTAGGCTGCTCCAGAAGATTCAGACAGCGAAGGAAGGTGGACTTTCCGGAGCCGGAGGGGCCTACGATAACGACCTTCTCTCCCGGTGTAATGTGCATATTGATATTCTTTATGACATGATTGCTGCCAAATGATTTGGCCAGATCCTTAACGTAAATCACTCTTTCTCATTCTCCTTTCCAGTTTTCCCATCAGCCAGGTCAGCGCCAATACCATGATAAGGTACATCGCCGCAATGGCAAAGAAGGGAACGAAGGCCTGATAGGTCTTAGACTGAATAATCAGGGCTCCCTTTGTCAGGTCGCGAAGGCCGATAACGGTCACAACCGAGGTTTCCTTCAAAAGGGTAATCAGCTCATTGCCCAGGGCAGGCAATACATTCTTGAAGGCCTGGGGAATGATGATGCAGCGCATCGTCGTCGCATAAGTCAGTCCTACGGAGCGGCCTGCCTCCATCTGTCCCTTGTCGATGGACATGATGCCGGAGCGGATGATCTCTGCCACATAGGCACCGGAGTTAATGCCAAAGGCCACGATCGCGCAGCGAAGCATATTGGAGTCCGTAGCCCGGGCACTGGCCCAGACGACAAACCACATGATCAGAAGCTGTACCATCGTCGGTGTTCCGCGAATCACCGTCAGATAGATTTTGCAGAGAAGGTTTGCCAGGCGCAACGGAAATGGCTTTCTGCGTTCCGGCTGCTGGTCATGAGCTGAGCGGATAATCGCAACGATGACACCCAGAATCAGACCGATGATCAGGGAAAAGAAGGTAACGATCAAGGTTGTCTGAATACCTTTGACAAAGTATTGATAGTTATCCTCCAGAATAAAGGTCTGATAAAGGCCTTTTTGTAAGTTTTCAAACATAAGCTTGCTCTCCTTTTTGCTTTAACGAGGTAATATAAAGGGCCATCGGACGGTCTGTGATTGCTCCTTATATTACCCCGCTAGAAATACGGAATTCCCTAGAATATCAAAAAACGGAGGTGTTCGGTTTTCTGAACACCCCCGTCGTGCTCCCGGACACCTGCGGTATCCGTATTGCTTTTATTCAGCCTTGATATACTTGTCCAGGATCGACTGGATGGTTCCGTCGTCTTTCAGCTCCTGCAGTGCTTTGTTCAGGGCGGCTGTCAGTGCCGGGTTGTCCTTGGATACAGCTGCTGCATAATCCTCGTCTGCATAAGCGGTATCCAGAATCTTCAGACCCTCATTCGCTGCTACGAACTCTTTTGCCGGCTGCTGGTCGATAACGACACAGTCTACCTTATCCTGAAGCAGCGCCTGGATAGCCATCGCGCCATTGTCATAGGGAAGTACGTGCTTCTCACCGAAGTCACTCTCACAATAGGTATGTCCTGTGGTTCCCTGCTGCACACCGATGAGCATATCATTTGACAGATCATCAGAGCTGGTGATATCCGAATCCTCCTTCACAATGATTACCTGCACGCCCTTTGCATAGGAATCTGTGAAATCTACGTTCTTCTTTCTCTCTTCGTTTACGGTCATGCCGGCCAGAGAAATATCGATCTTGCCGGACTGTACTGCAGTAATCAGAGAAGAGAAATCCATATCTTTGATCTGAAGCTCCAGACCAAGCTTGTCTGCCAGTGCCTGTGCGATCTCCGCATCGATACCGACGATCTTCTCACCTTCCTTGTACTCGTACGGTGGGAAGGCTGCATTGGTTCCCATGGTCAGAATGCCGTCTGCCACGGTCTTAATTTCTCCATCTTCTGCGTCAGCATCGGTCTCTGCTGCGGTCGTATCCGCTGCCTCTTCCTTTGTCCCTCCGCAGGCTGCCAGTGAAAGGCACATTACGCCTGCCAGCAACATAGCTGTCAACTTTTTCATTCCTTTTCCTCCTCACGAACAATTTAGGTCAATGCCTTTTTTCATTATAACGTCATTTTGTAAAAATTCAAGTCCTAAATTGCATACCGACCGGCCATTTATACACATTCACCTCGTTTTATGCATTCTATTTGCCATTTTATGCATGCCAAACGAATTTCCTTCGAAAATCACAAGCTTTTCTTAATTTCCCGCTGTTTCATTGACACAAAGAAGCCGTATGATATAATGAACAGGAGATTTTAACCAAAGGAGAAAAATGTATGAATGTATTGGAATGGCTGAAAGTTCTGCTTCTGGGCATCGTTGAGGGCATCACGGAATGGCTTCCCATCAGCAGCACCGGCCATATGATTCTGGTCAATGAACTGGTTCACTTAAATGTCAGCGAGGCCTTTATGGAGATGTTTCTGGTGGTCATCCAGCTCGGTGCGATTCTGGCCGTCGTCGTCCTGTATTTTCCGAAGCTCTGGCCCTTTACGACGCCGGAAAACGGATGGATCAAGAAGGATACCTGGTCCCTCTGGTTCAAGGTTCTCGTGGCCGTCCTTCCGGCAGCACTTATCGGCCTGCCCTTCGATGATAAGATCGATGAACTGTTTTACAATTATCAGACCGTGGCCTTTACCCTGATTCTCTACGGCATCCTCTTTCTCGTCATCGAGACCTATAACAAAGGACGCCGCCCCCGGATTCGCTCTTTTAAGAAGCTCTCCTATCCGATGGCTCTCTTTATCGGTCTGTTCCAGGTATTGGCCCTGATCCCCGGTACCTCCCGCTCCGGCGCGACGATCCTCGGCGCCATGCTTCTGGGTACCTCCCGCTACATTGCAGCGGAGTTCAGCTTCTTTCTGGCGATTCCGGTCATGTTCGGTGCCAGCCTTCTGAAGCTTATCAAGTTCGGCTTTCATTTTACCGGGATCGAAGCAGCCATCCTTATCGTCGGCATGCTGACTGCCTTTATCGTCTCCATCCTGGCCATCAAGTTTCTGATGAGCTATATTAAGAAGAATGACTTTAAGGCCTTTGGCTATTACCGTATCATATTGGGTATTCTGGTTATCATATATTTCTTAATCTTCCGTTAACTGTCCCGTTAAAAAAAGACCTCCGAGTTTTCCTCGGAGGTCTTTCTTTCTTTTTACTTCTCTTCCAATAATTTTTCTACACTGACCAGCTTCACGCAGAGAACGAAGAGATCCGTCGCTGCTGCCAGGTCTTCTGTCGTCGGGAAGGAAGGCGCGATACGGATATTGCTGTCCTTCGGATCCTTGTGATACGGATAGGTCGCACCGGCTCCGGTCATCACGACACCGGCGTCCTTGCACTTCGCTACGATGGCCTTGGCGCAGCCCTCCATGGAATCGAAGGAAATGAAGTATCCGCCCTTCGGACGAATCCAGCTTCCGATCTCCAGGCCGCCAAGCTCCCGATCCAGGGTATCCAACACTGCCTCAAATTTCGGGCGCAGGATCGCCGCATGCTTTCTCATATGCTCATGAATGCCGTCAAGGTTTTTGAAGAAACGTACATGGCGAAGCTGATTGACCTTGTCGTGACCGATGGTCTGCGTCGTCAGCTGCTTCTTGATATCCTTCAGGTTATTCTCGGAGGTCGCGATGCAGGCTACGCCGGAGCCCGGGAAGGTAATCTTCGAGGTCGAGCAGAATTTATAAACCATATCCGGGTTTCCTGCCTTCTCACATTCTCCGAGAATCTCGATCAGGAAATCCTGGTCATCCTCATAGAGATGATGGACGCAGTAGGCATTGTCCCAGAAGATACGGAAGTCTTCTGCGGCGGGCTTCAGTCTCGCGAAGCGGCGCACCGTCTCGTCGGAGTAGGTGATTCCCTGGGGATTCGAGTACTTCGGAACACACCAGATACCCTTAACTGCCGGATCCTTGCTGACCAGCTCCTCTACCAGATCCATATCCGGGCCTGTCGGCGTCATCGGAATATTGATCATCTCGATGCCGAAATATTCAGTAATGCCGAAATGGCGATCGTAGCCCGGTACCGGACAGAGGAATTTTACCTTATCCAACTTGCACCAGGGAGTATGACCCATGATGCCGTGGGTCATCGCTCTGGATACCGTATCGAACATCACATTCAGGCTTGAATTTCCATAGATGATCATCTTATCCGGAGAGACCTCGGACATCTCGCCTAAGAGCTCCTTGGCTTCCTTTACGCCGTCCAGGACGCCGTAATTTCTGCAATCGATACCTTCGGAATCCTTCAGGTCGCTCTGGCTGTTCAGGACATCCATCATGCCCATCGAAAGATTCAGCTGATCGGCGCTGGGCTTTCCTCTGGACATATCCAGATGCAGACCCTTATCCTGCGCTTCCTTGTACTTGGCCTCCAGCTCGCTCTTCAGCGTCAGAAGCTCATCCTTGCTTAATTCGCGATACGGTTTCATAACGTTCCTCCTCTTTTTGCATGGTTCCAAATAGCTACAAGAAGGTTATCCTTTTTCGCAGGATTTGTCAAGCTCCTTTTCTTCTCCGAAGACTTCCTGCACCAGACGATGGTATTCCTGCCAGGTGGGATGATCCTGTAATTCTATCAGGGCTTTTTCGATAGAGCGGTACATCCAGGCATGCATTTCCTTGTTTTTTTCATTAAAACGCTCCCAGATCTTATCGCCGATGATGCATTGATCCCGGTGGATGGCGCGAAGGTTTGCGAGCTTGTCCGCCAGAGCCAGCATCTTCGCGTCCCGGTCTGCCTCGGTCTCGAGAAAGGTGATCGTCTCCTGCTTTCTCGTCTTCCAGGTCAGAGCCGCCGGAAGCGTCTTTCGCTTATCCTCGCTCTCATTTAAAACCAGATCCGTGATCCGCCGCCCGAAGCGCGCATAGAGATCGTCCTCCGTCGCATCGGTATCCTCGACGACGTCATGGAGCACAGCGGCCGCGATGACCTCCTCGTCATCCGTCATGGACGAGACGATGGCGGCCGCCTCGATGGGATGGACGATGTAGGGAACATTTGTTCCCTTTCGTTTTGCCCCGGAATGGGCTTTGGTCGCAAAGATGATCGCCTTGTCCAAAAGTGTCAATGTTTTTTTCATCCCCCGTTTTGCTCCCCCTCTTCTTCTCCTTTGATAGCACTGCCTTCTCTATTCGCCCTGTGCATAGACACGAAGGACGGATGGAATCTCCTTTACAATCGACATCTCCTGCATCACCAGGATGGCATCCTTGAAATGACGCTCCTCTACCCGGTCGGTAATGATGACCAGCTCTGCGAAGCCGTCCTCCACGTTTTTCTGGATGACCTGGGAGATACTTACATGGTTGTTGCCGAATACCGATGCGATGGCTGCCAGAACTCCCGGTCGGTCCTCGACCTTCATCCGGATAAAGTAGCGGTTTTTCACCTCATCTGCCGGCTTGATACGAAGGCTCTTATAGCAGGTACACTGAATTCTGCCGGTGCTGCCTGCTACGATATCCCGCGCCACCTCGAAGATATCCCCGGCCACCGCACTGCCGGTGGGAAGCTTTCCGGCTCCGCGCCCTTGGAACATTGCATCGTCTACCGCATCTCCGTGGACGAAGACAGCATTGAAGGAGTCGTTGACACCTGCCAGCGGATGGTCCGCCGGGATCAGCATCGGATAAACCCCAGCCTCAATACCGGTGTCCGTATTGCGTGCCACGCCCAAAAGCTTGATCACCATGCCCATCTCCGTCGCATAGGCGATATCGGCTGCCGTGATCTTCGTGATGCCCTGAGTATAGACATCCGAGAAGGTCACCCGGGAATTGAAGGCGATGGAAGCCATGATGGCCACCTTGCGGGCTGCATCATAGCCCTCGATATCCGCCGTCGGATCTGCCTCCGCATAGCCAAGCTCCGTCGCCAGCGCCAGTGCATCGGAAAATTCCATATGATCTTTTGTCATCTTCGTCAGGATATAGTTCGTCGTACCATTGACGATACCCATGATCTCCGTCAGGTGATTGGCCGCCAGGCACTGCTTCAGCGGGCGGATAATCGGAATGCCGCCTGCCACAGCCGCCTCGAACATCAGGTCGCAGCCATGCTCCGCTGCCGCATCCAGCACCTCTTTTCCATGCTCTGCCAATAGGTCTTTATTGGCCGTTACCACATGCTTGCCGGCATGAAGAGCCTCCGTGATATAGGTCTTGGCCGGCTCGATACCGCCCATCACCTCAATCACGATCTCAATCTCCGGATCCTCCAGGATCTCCTTCCAATCTTCCGTAAAAAGGGAGGAATCCATCCCTTCTCTTTGCTTTTTCGCATTGCGAACCAGGATTTTCTTCAGTTCTACCACGGCTCCCAGTTTTTTCGGCATTTCTTCCTTCTGCCACTGTAGAATATCATAGACGCCGCTTCCGACAGTTCCCGCACCGAGGAGGGCGGCCTTGATTATACGAATTTCATTCATTTTCTTTCTCCTGCATAAACAATTCTTTTAATTTTTGTATACAGTATACTACTCCTGTACAACTCTTGCAATGGTACGAATCATATTCTTTTTATCTAGGGGCTTCGCGATATGCTCGTTCATTCCGGAATTCATGGCCTCGATCTTATCCTCTGCAAAGGCATTTGCCGTCATCGCAATGATGGGAATCGTCTTGGCTCCGGGCTTTTTGAGGCTTCGAATCGCCTTCGTCGCCTCGTAGCCGTTCATCACCGGCATCATGACATCCATCAAAATCACATCGTATTCCCCCGGGGAAGCACTTTCAAAGCGCTCCACCGCCTCGCGTCCGTTCCAGGCTTCGGTAATTTCGGCGCCCTCTTCTTCCAGTAAGAATCTGGCAATTTCCATATTGAGCTCATTGTCTTCGACCAAAAGGATCCGGAGGCCTTCGATAGAAACACTTTCTGTCTCCTCCGCTGCGACCTCCTCTTTCGATACCGTCCTATCGATATCCAGGGGAATATGCACATCGAAGACGGTTCCCGCCCCCTTCTTACTCTCGACGGTGATCGTGCCGCCCATTTTATCCACGAGGTTCTTGGCAATGGACAGTCCAAGACCTGTGCCTGCATATTTTGTTCCGGAGGAAGGATTTTCCTGGGTAAAAGGCTCAAAGACTCGCTTCAGGAACTCCGGGCTCATACCGATTCCCGTATCCCGGCACTGAAACTGGAGATCGATCCGATCCCCGTCCTTTTTTATCTCCCGGCAGGTGATATAGACCTTTCCGCAGTCCTTATTATACTTGATGGCATTGCCGACGATATTCATCATCAGCCTCTTGATATGCACCGGGCTGCCGATCAGTCTTGCATTACAGGCACTGCAGTCCTCCTGCAGGATCTCGATATTCCGGTCGTCTGCCTGCTTTTTTACGGCATAGTAGACCTCTGTCGAAATGCCGACCAGATCAAAGGGAATGTGCTCTAAGACGATCTCTCCGGACTCCAGCTTGCTCATATCCAGAACCTCGTTGATCAAATCTAAGAGGATACCGGAAGCATCCCGAATCTTCTTTCGGCACTCTGCCAGCTTCTTCGTATCATCGGCATATTTTTCTTCCATCTCCAGCATACCCATGATGCCATTGATGGGAGTGCGAATATCATGGGACATCCGAAGCAGGAATTCCGTCTTGGAGGCATTGGCCCGATCGGCCTCCTCCTTGGCCGAAATCAATTCCTTCTGATAGACTTCCTCCATTTCTCTTTGCTTGCGTTCCTGAGCCCTGTGCTCCTCGATGATCGCATCGATGACCTGAAAGCCCGCTACGACTTGCTCCGTGTCACCGATTCTTCGAAAATCATACTGATAGGTATGGATGACTCCGTCCTCGACGCTGCGGTAGGTACCGACGACGGCATCCTGCCCGTTAAAGAGCTTCTTTATATGTTCGATATTGATGGTCTCTTCCACTCTCTTTTTATCGTCCGGATGGACATTTTCCTGGATCCAGCGCTTTACCACCGCATCAAAGGGGAAGCTTCTTCCCTCCACATCCCGAATCGCCGCCACCTTGTAGTTGTCCGCCAGACGGATGACCTTCGCTGTTCCATCTGCCATATTGGCCACGAAGACGTTTCGAAAGCTCTTGGACAGGGTATCGATGATGGCCAGCTGCTGCTCCAAGGCTTCATCCTTTCTCTTCTTCTCCCGAATGCCGGCATCGACATCATAGTGGTAGCCTCTTAAAATATAGCCATCCTTCACCCGCTTTGACGTACCGCCGCAGCGTACATAGCGTTCTCCCAGAAGGGGGTGCTTCCAAAGGTAGGTGACCTCGTCCCGTTTCCCCGCCTTCATATTTTCGACGCATTGCAGGACATTTTCCACGGCGCCGGGCGTGACATTGGAAAACCAGGCCTCATAGACCTCCTCCGGTGTCAGCTCCCGTCCATTGATCCCCAAGAGCTCCTTCATCCTGTCATCTGCTTCCATCGCCGGAGCCCTCCCTTCCAGGAGATAGATACTCCAGATTCCCATATTGGCAGCGGCAATGATCTCGCGCATTTCATCCAGCTTTTGATAGCTTTTTTTGTAATCCTCAGGCAATGCCTTTGTTTGATCAAAAGTCATCGTTTTTCCTCCTGCAGGTTCTTATTTATTCCTGAGGCTATTCTAACACGAAACAATTTCCGGCTTCAATAACATTTTAAAAAGCATCTCGCAAGAAGCGAGATGCTTTTTTCATATCCTTTACTGCATTAATTCAACTGCGATGCCGCAAAAGGCCTTAACGCCGTTTGCCAGGGCTTCCTCCTGAAAGTTGAAGCGTTCGTTGTGGAGGGTTGCGCTGCAGCGGCTCAGATTCAGGAAATAGCAGGACTGACCGCCATGGGATTGCACCCGCTCGGACATATAGGAATAATCCTCGCTGCCTGCGGCTCTGCCCTTTTTCAGCCTTACCACTGGAAGCTTCAGCTTTTCCTCGCAGACAAGCGCCAGCCTGTCCGACAGCTCCTCATCATTGCTGCCGTTCATCGCGGCACCCATCAGCTTCATCTCATAGGTGCATTCATGCATTTCGGCCGCTGCCCGGATGATGCGCTCCGCATATTCCTTCATATAGGTATTGGCCTCTGTCGTCATACCGCGAACCTCCATTTCCATATGGGCATGCTCGCAGATAATATTGCGGCCGCTGCCGGCCACGACTCTTCCGACATTCACGCGGGTGTCCCCTTTTCCGCTTCTCGGAATGGCATGGAGATTCAGCACGGCCGTCGCCATGGCCAGCATCGCATTCCTTCCGGCCTCCGGCGAGGCTGCCGCATGGGAGCCCTTTCCGTAAAATTCTACGTCATACTTCACCGTCGCAAGGCTCTCTCCGCCGCCGATACCGATGGCCGGCTCTGTCTGCTCCTCATTGCCTCCCATATGGGATCCCAGAACGAAATCCACATCATCCAGATGTCCGTGCTCTACGATGGATTTTGCACCACGTACTCCTTCCTCCGAGGGCTGGAAGATAAATTTCATCGTGCCGTGGAGGTGCTCCCGCATTTCGCATAAGAGCTTCGCTGTCCCCAGACCCACCGTCGTATGACCATCATGGCCGCAGGCATGCATGACAGCCGCATTTTGGGAGGCAAAGCCCTCCCCGGTCGGAAAATGACTCTCTTCCTCGCATTCCTGAATCGGCAGGGCGTCGATATCAAAGCGGAAGGCTACCGTCGGCCCTTCGCCGCAGTGCAGGATTCCGATAGCTCCGGTAAAACCGCCCTTCGTATCGGGCAGATAGGAAGCTTCCGTACCCTCCTGAGCCTCTGCCTCCCGGTAATGGGCTTCCAGTGCCTCTTCGGAGGGCAGACCCATCCTGGCCTCGTCTAGGCAGACATCTCGTCCCGTCAACACCTCATCACAACCAAAGCTTTTCAGGTAAGAAGCGATGATAGACGACGTGCGCATCTCCATCCAGCCAAGCTCCGGATAGCGATGCAGCTTTCGCCGAATCGCGATGAGCTCCGGCTGCAGCGCATCGGCTTTTTTTACGATTTCGCTGTAAATTTCTTCCATATTATTCATTCCTTTTCATTTGCTCGTCGGCCCTATACCGGGAAAACTGTCATGACCCACAGGACATTTACCAGGCACATACCGATAGCCGGCGCAATGCTCATCTTCAACAGGCTTTTCTGGTCGTAACCGCCCAGTCCCATTACCATCGGCACCGTCGGTGTCGCCATCGGGGACATGAAGGCGGTCAGGGAACCGATCGTTACCAGCATCATCGGTCCAATCGGATTGACGCCAAGCGCCTGACAGGTAATAATCGCAATCGGTGTAAAAATCTGTAAAACAGCAACATTCATCATGAACTGTGTCAGGATAAACGGAACCAGGAAGAACAGAAGGCCTATCAGATAACCATTATGGGTACCGCCGAGAAGCTTCGTCAGCCATTCTCCTACCAGCGTCGCCGCGCCGGTCGCCGTCAGGGCATTTCCCATCGCCAGCATACCGACATACAGGACGGCCATGCCGCCCAGGCCGATGGCCTGATAAGCATCTGCAGGCTTCAGGATACCCGCTGCTACCATGATAACAGCACCCAGGGTCGTGATCTCCCAGTTCGGGATCTTATGCAGCTGCTGGGTCAGGAGGCAAAGAATGACGCCGAAGAATACGACATAACCGATGGTCTCCTGAAACTTTGTCAGCGGCTTCTGACCCTTCGCCATCTTGCCCTCTACATCGTTTATGGGCAGAACCGGCTGCTCCGGTGCAAATTTCGGTGCAAAAAAGATAGCATAGATCACGATGAAAATCAAGCTCGGCAGTCTGGCAATCATCGGATCCAGCATGTTAAAAAGATAATCGGTATATCCGTAGGACTCCAGCATACCATTGTTCGTCAGATAAGTTACTGCGTTGGAGCCGATGGGCAGGACACCGATGGTCGAAATCGATACGATACCAATCGGGAAAATCATCTTGGAGCGGCTAAAATGCAGCTCGTCGCACATCGCACAGGCCAGGGGAAATACGATACTAAAGCAAGCCATCGAGCTCTGGATAAACTGAGCCAGCAGGGCAATGATCAGAATATAGCCTGCGAGAACCTTGGTAAAGGAGCCCTTACTGACACGGCCGACCAGTTGTGACAGCTGATGAACCATGCTGGTTCTTCCGAAGCCAAAGGAAATGATAAACATGGTCGCCATAATGATAGTATTCGTATTTGCGAAACCACCCAGCGCCGTCTCTGCATCCAGACAGCCGGTCAGCACCAGCAAAAGCATACTGAACATCGCTGTCGTCGCCATAGAAAATCGTCCGATGGCAAAGCTTAAAAGCGTCAGCAAAAAGATTATCAGACAGACTACTAATTTTACATCCATAATCCTACTACCTCCTTCTTCTGAGGGAAAGTCTTTTTGTAAACAAGAGTAGCTTCAACAATGCGCATTGTTAAGCTATGCTCATTATATCCGGATTTTGCATTTTTTAGAAATATATCTTGTCAATAGGGGTATCAGGATCTAAAATAGCAGTTAAAAATCGACCCGAGGAGGTATCATCTATGAATCTGCAGCAGCTGGAATTACTCATCTCTACAGCCGAACTTGGCTCGATCTCGAAAGCAGCCGGTCATCTCCATATCTCACAGCCGAATGCCAGCAGCTCTTTAAAAGCCCTGGAGCAGGAGCTGGGACTTCAGCTTTTTAAGCGAAACAGCTCCGGTATCCAACTCTCGCCTATGGGGACGGAGGCCGTCCAGCAGGCTCGCATTATCCTGCATCATTGCCAGGCTCTTCGTACTCTGGACAGGGAGGAGAAGCCCTGCCGCTTTCATCTGGCCATCTCTGAATATACTCCTATGAGTATGGCTTTTGAACAAATGATGCTTCAGTACCAGGACAGGCCTTTGCTGGATTTCACCTGTCAGACCCTGAATCCGGCCAGTGGCTTTGCTGCTGTCTATGACTTTTCCGTCGACTTGTTTCTGATGCTTTACGTCAAGGATACGCAGGAAGAGCTGGAAAAAGATGCCGCGAAGCATCAGCTTTATTTTCAACCTCTGGCACAGGTTCCGATCTGTATTAACGTCCGCGAAGGACATCCGGCGATACAGGACGATAAGCTGAATTTTTCTCTCCTGGAGCAATTTCCTTATGTCGATTATATCAAATCCGATCTGGATCGCTCAGTCAGCCGCATTCTTTCCGGGGATACCGTCATCCGCTACCGTTACAAAATTGCTGTGCAGCAAAAGAATACCCGCTGTCGTCTGGTGGGCACCACGGATGCCTTCAGTATCGGCTGCAAGCTGCCGCAATCCGTGCTTTCTGAATTTGGTATGCGGCCCTTTCAATTGGACATTCCGGGTTTCGGCCTCGCTGCCCTGATGCGTCTGGAGGATCGCCGGAATTCGGAGATTCTTTGCTATTTGCAGGTACTTCAAGATATTATAAATGCGATCTAAAAAGGATTCGCCGTTCCGCTTTTGGGACACGGCGAATCCTTTTTAGATTTCGATCGATTACTCAACTTCTACATTCAAATATGGATTGCGTACCTTCGCAAACTCTCCTGCATCTGCCGCCTCGGCGAACTCTGTCTTCATCGGGATGCGACCGATGATGGGAAGCTTCTCCTCGCCCACGATCTCATCGAGATGGCTCTTGCCGAAGGGATAGAGCTTCTTCCCGCAATCCGGACATTCCAGCCACGCGTAATTCTCTACCACGCCCTTTACCGGGATCTTCATCTGCTCTGCCATGCTCAGAGCCTTCTTGACGATGAGCTGCACCAGATCCTGCGGCGAGGTCACGACGACGATTTCATCTACCGGCAGCGACTGGAAGACGGTCAGCGGCACGTCGCCGGTTCCCGGCGGCATGTCTACCAGGAGATAGTCCAGGTCACCCCAGATGACGTCGGTCCAGAATTGCTTTACGATATTGGCGATAATGGGGCCTCTCCAGATTACCGGGGTATCCTCGGTCGGAAGGAGGAGATTCATCGACATCACCTTGATGCCGTTCTCTGTTACTCTCGGCTCGATACCCATCTCGCTGCCCTCTGCAGCGCCATGGATGCCATACATCCGCGGGATGGATGGTCCTGTAATATCCGCATCCAGGATTCCCACCTGATAGCCCTTGGCTGCCAGCTCATTGGCCAGAGAGGCCGTCACCATGGATTTGCCGACACCGCCCTTGCCGCTGACGATGCCGATGACGCGGCGTACGCAGCTGTATTCATTGGACTCAGCCTGCAGGCTCTGGGGCTGCTGCTCCTTTCCCTTGCTGGGACATCCCTCACAGCTGGATTTATCGCAGCTGCTGCTGCATGATGTTTCTGACATAGTATTACCTTCTTTCTTTTTATTAACTAGGAAAACGCTGATTAAAGCGTTTTCTTAGAACTTTTTCCGCCAGGTCACCGGCGCCAGCAGCATCATCATAGGCAGGATCTCCAGGCGGCCGATGAGCATATCCAGGCTCAGCACGATCTTCGAGAAGCAGGAAAAGGCTGAGAAGTTCTCCACCGGTCCCGCCTTGGCCAGACCCGGTCCTACATTGCTCAGCATCGTCAGGACTGCCGTGAAATTCGTCGTAAAGTCAAAATTATCGACAGAGATCAGCAGGACAGAAACGCAAAGGATCACCACATAGCAGATCGTAAAGACGTAAACCCCGTGGGTTTCCTCGTCAGTCAGACGCTTGCCGTCCAGCTTTACGACATTGACAGATTTCGGATGCAGGATCTGTCTCGTCTCCTTCGTGATCGTCCGGGCCAGAATCATGACACGAGATACCTTCATGCCGCCGCCTGTACTGCCGGCGCAGGCTCCCACCACCATTACCATCAGAAGGATGGTCTTCGAGAACTCCGGCCAGAGGTCATAATTGGCCGTCACAAAACCTGTTGTCGTAATGACCGATACCACCTGGAAGGCCGCGTACCGGAAGGCATGTAGGAAACCGCCGTACAGGTTGACGATATTCAGGGTAATCAGTGCAATCGCCACTGCCACGATGCCCAGATAGGTCCTAAGCTCCTCATTTTTGAAGAAGCCCTTGACATTCTTCATCAGCAGCAGGAAATACAAGTTAAAGTTGATGCCGAACAGCAGCATAAAGACAGTAATGACGCCGTCGATATAGGCACTGTCAAAGGCTGCAATGCTGGCATTTCGGTCAGAGAAGCCACCGGTGCCTGCGGTACTGAAGGTATGGATGACCGCCTCGTAGAGGTTCATGCCGCCTGCCAGCAAAAAGAGAACCTCCGCGACGGAAAGCCCCAGATACATGGTATACAGGATCCGCGCAGTGCTTCTGGCCTTCGGCACCAGCTTGTCACAGGTCGGTCCCGGCATCTCTGCCCGCATCAGGAACATAGAATTCTTATTGCTCAGAGGGATGACCGTCATGACAAAGACCAGCACACCCATACCGCCGATCCAGTGGGTCAGGCAGCGCCAAAAGTTCATACACTTCGGCAGTCCCTCGATATTTGTCAGGATCGTCGAGCCCGTCGTCGTAAAGCCTGAGACCACCTCGAAAAAGGCATCCTCAAACCGCGGAATGCAGCCGGAAAATAAAAACGGCAGCGCACCGAATATCGACCAGAGTACCCAGGCCAGGGCTACAATCAAAAAACCTTCCTTCGCATAGATGACGGAATTTTCAGGCTTCTTACAAAACAAAAGGGAGATCAAAATTAAAATCAAGGTGGCAAACAGGAAATCGACGCCCTCTATCTCCCCGTATAAAAGGGCAATCAATGCCGGAAACAGCATCAAAAAGCCTTCTATCAGAAGCATTTTCCCGACCACAAATCGAATCATACCGTAATTCATCGTCTTCCTCCGCTAGCGCATGATGTCCTGCAAATCCTCGAGTCCCTGCTTCATCGAAACCACGATGACGCTGTCACCGACCTCCAGCGTATCATTACCGCCCGGGATGATGATACGGCGATTTCGTACAATGCAGGCCACCAGGTGATTGGCCTTCAGATTCAGCTCCCGAAGCGGGATACCGGTATAGCGGGTCTTTTCGCGGATCCGAAACTCCAGAGCCTCGATCTTGCCGCCGATCAGCTTATAGACTGTCTCTACATTTGCGCTTCCCATGGAATTGCGCATCGCCCGGACGTAGCTTGTGATGACATTTGCAGTCACATTTTTCGCAGAGACGACGCTCTCCATACCCAGCTGCTCCACCATATTCTGCAGGCCCTCGTCATTGACTTTGGTAACCACCTTCGGCACATGACGATTCTTTGCATACATCGACATAATGATATTTTCCTCATCCATGCCGGTCAGAGATACGAAGGCATCTGCATTGGCGATTCCCTCTTCCTCCAAAAGCTCATGGTCCGTCGCATTGCCGTGAATGATGGTGGCCTTCGGCAAAAGGTCGCAGAGCTCCGTGCAGCGCTCCTTATCCATCTCCACGATTTTTACCTGCATGCCAAGCTCCAGAAGCTGGCTGCACAGGTAATAGGCCACCCGGCCGCCGCCGCAGATCATGACATTCTTCGCCTTGTCCCGCATGCCGTTGGACAGCTTCAGAAATTTTTCAATCTCCTGATGGGAGGCTGCGATATTGATTTTGTCTCCGGGCTGTGGTACAAAATTGCCGTCCGGGATATAGACCTCCCCGTCTCTCTGTACCGCGCAAACCAGCATTTTGATCTGATGTTTCTTATATAATTCGCTTAGAGAAAGTCCCTCGATGGAGCTATGGGCGGGATAGGTCACCTCCACCAGCTCGACCCGCCCCTTTACAAAGGTTTCTATCTTTGCTGCCGACGGGAAGATCAGCACCCGGGAAATCTCTCCCGCCAGTGCCCGCTCCGGATTGACCGCCATGCTCAGCTTCAAATCTTCCTTTAACAGATCGATCTGTCCATAATAAATCGGATTCCGAACCCGGGCAATGGTCTGCTTCGCTCCAAGCTTTCTCGACAACAGGCAGCAGAACAGGTTCAACTCATCCGTCGAAGCGCAGGCAATCACGAGATCTGCCCCCGGGATATCTGCCTGACGCTGGATCTCTGCGCTGGCTCCGTCACCCACGACGCAGGAGACATCCATCTCATTGACGGAGTCCTTCAATTTCCGCTCATTTTTATCAATCAAGGTTACATTGTATTTCTCACCGGACAGCTGCATCGCCAGCTTATGTCCCACTTTTCCGTCTCCAATGATTACAATATCCATCTTTTCCTCTCCTCTTAACGAAACCGGTCGGTCTCAAAATGCTCCATGGTCTTCAGGCAGTTCAGGATCGTCCGGTACTTTTCTTTTGTACTGCCCTGTCCCAGCGTCAGATCCAGAGACACGGCAATGCTCTCCAAAAGCTGATCATCTGCATAGGCTTCCCAGGCCTGAAACAGCTCCAGCTTGTCGCGATAGCTATCTGCATCGAGAAACCGAAGCAGCAGCGGATTCATCTCCAAGGGCTCCTCGATCTTTTCAAAAAGCCAGGTCTTCTCTTCCCCCGGATACTTGTCCCTGTCAATCTCACCGGCAAATTCCTCGTAAGGACGTACCCAGGTCACTTCCGTCTCGTCCAGATCCTGGTAGACGACGACCTTTTTTTCAGTATCTGCATCTTTGGCAATCGCGATGACCTGATACTGTCCGCCCTGAAAATAGCGGTAATATTCTCCTGTTTTAATCTCTCTCATTGCAATTCCTCCTAAGGAAATACTTTTAACAGATCTCCACTTGATTGAGCATATTCCAACTTTTCAAAAGTGTCAAGTAAAAAAGGATCCTGCATAAGGCAGGATCCTTTTTTAGGCCTCCGTGGGGAGCACCGCGATATCATTTTTTATCGTCGACAGAACATACAGGGTCTTGGTCCAGGATACACCGGGCATCTCTTTGATATCCTGATGAATCATCTCCAGGCTGCTGGAGGAATCTGTCACGATCTTCAAAAGATAGTCTACATCTCCGGCGATATAGTAGCACTCCGCTACCCGGGGATGTCGGACCGCAGCCTCCGCAAAATCCTTTCCGTATTTGGGATGCTCGAGCCTGACCGAGATAAAGACGGTCAGGTCATTGCCCAGCTGTTTTTCGTCCAATACGACTGTATATTGGTGGATAATCCCCTTTGCTTCCATTTTTCGAATTCGTTCAATCACAGCCGATACGGACAGATTGATCGTCTGGCTGATGGTCGATGCCGTCTGCCTGGAATTTTCCTTCAGACACTTTAATATGCTTAAATCAATGTTGTCCATGCTTCTTCCTCCTCACCCAAACAACTATTTTCGAAAGCAAAAACGAGGCGATTTGCTGTACGCAAACCACCTCGTTCACTGATGGGTCTATCTTATCAAAAAAATTATTTCCTGTAAAGTCCCAATACGCAAAAATTTTTGCCCGTCTTTATCTAGGAAAACGCTGATTTAATCAGCATTTCCTTAGAAATAAACCATTTCCTCCTCCGGAGCCTCTGCGGACTTCAGAGCCTTTGTATAGAGCACCGGGCCCTCCTCACCGGAATACTCGTCCCGCTTCTCTACATAGACCTTGGCCGTCACCGTCAGCCATTGACCGTTTTTCAACTTGTCGACGTTATGGCTTCTGCAAAGAAAGCCCAGGAAAACCGTATCGTCGGCGCAGCAGGTCATGGCCTTTCTGCCCGGCACAAAGTAGCCCGGTGTCATCCGTCTGGGCTTCATGACGCGGCCCTTAAAGCGGATCGTTTTTCCGTCATAATGCTCCGGATGATCCATCGCATCCACGTACCAGATGCCGTAATCGATGTCGCTGATATCGATGATATCTGCGTTCAGATCAAAGGGAAGCTCGTCCTCAAACTCCAGCGGCTCGCCGCCCTCCTTTTCAAATTCTACCTGAGCCCGCGGATTGACTGCACGGATATTGCGCTTATAGGAAGCGGCCTTTGTATCCTCCACGCAGCGATCGAAAATCACCAGATCCGAATCCTGCACCATGTCCATGAAGAGGGATTTCATATTTTGCATATAGAGGTCGAAGGTCGATGCATCCACCAGGGTGATATCCTGAGCCGGGAACCAGCCCTTCGGGAAATCCATCTCCCGAAACAGCTGCATCCCCCACATGCCGTTCCACTCGATCATGACCTGGCTGGGCTTATGCTTCTTCTGGCATGCTTCCAGAAATTCTTTTGTAAATTCTGCCTTTCCCTCGATGGTCTCCAGGGTCACATCGTAGGATTCCAAGACATGGAGGTCATACTCCTCCTCCCCTTCCTCGCAGGCGATCAGAAGGGTTTTCCCTCCGTCCGAGAAATAGGGATCCGACAGTGTCTCCTGTATAAAGGTGGTCTTTCCGCTTTCGAGAAAACCATTTACCATATAAACCGGAATCTTATTCGCCATCATTTCTTCCCCTTATACTCCAAAGAGTTCCTTCAATCCGTCCTCGTCAAGCAGTGAGCCGATGACACAGAGGCGGCCGGTATAATCCGGATGTCCCACACGAATCTCATACTCCTCCGGTACGAAGTCAAACTCCATCCAGCTTCCGTCTGCTGCCTGAATAATTCCCTTGGCCCGGAGAATCAGGCCGTAAAGACCGGACTTGCTGAGGGTCTCCAGAATCTTCTCCAGCTCTGCACGTTCAAAACGCTTCGGTGTCTCGATACCCCAGCTGGTAAATACCTCGTCGGCATGATGATGGCCTTCGTGATCATGATGATGGTGATGGTCATGATCGTGGCAGCCGCAGGTGCAGCCCTCGCCATGGTCATGATCGTGATGATGCTCATGCTCCTCATGATCGTGGTCATGGTGGTGATCGTGGTCATGCTCATGCTCCTTGTCATGATGCTCGTGATCGCCCATATCCAGTTCGGCATGCTGCATAGCATCCAGAATCTGCTTGCCATTCAGCTGCTCCCAGGGAGTGGTGATCATGGTCGCCTTGTCATTGTGCTCCTTCAGCATTTTTACAGTTTCTTCCAGTTTTTCCTCTGTCATGCTCTGGGTACGGCTCAGCACGATGGTTCCGGCATGCTCGACCTGGTTATTGAAGAATTCCCCGAAGTTCTTCATGTACATCTTGCACTTCTTGCCGTCTACGACGACCAAAGAGCTGTCGATACGGACATCCATATGGCCGGCTACATTCTGTACAGCCTTCATGACATCCGAAAGCTTGCCGACGCCCGACGGCTCGATCAGGATCCGATCCGGTGCGTAGGTGTCGATCACTTCCTTCAGGGCTGTTCCGAAGTCTCCTACCAGGGAACAGCAGATGCAGCCCGAGTTCATCTCGTTGACCTGTACGCCTGCTTCCTTCAGGAAACCGCCGTCGATACCGATCTCGCCGAACTCGTTCTCGATCAGGACGATCTTCTCTCCCTTGAATACCTCCTCCAGAAGCTTCTTAATCAATGTCGTCTTTCCGGCTCCTAAAAAACCGGAAATAATCGTAATCTCTGTCATTTCATTTTCCTCCTGAAATATGGAATTTCCTATTACACAAAAAGAGCGCAGTCTGCAGCCCGGCTGCATCATGCGCTCTGTATCTTTGGTCTTATGCCAGCTTGCTCTTCGCTACTTCTGCCAGAGTTGCAAATCCAGCCGGATCATTCACAGCCATGTCAGCCAGCACCTTGCGGTTCAGCTCAACCTCAGCCTGCTTCAGTCCATACATGAACTTGCTGTAGGAAAGTCCGTTCAGACGTGCTGCAGCATTGATACGTGCGATCCAAAGCTGACGGAACTGACGCTTTCTCTCTTTTCTTCCTGCATAGGAACTGGTCAGTGCTCTCATCACGGACTGCTTTGCCACGCGATACTGCTTGCTTCTTGCTCCTCTATAGCCCTTTGCGAGCTTCAATACTCTGTTATGTCTCTTTTTAGCGCCTAAGCCGCCTTTAATTCTTGCCATTTCTTATTTCCTCCTTGAAACTTCTCGCTCTCCGTTTTTCTGTGCTCTTGGCTTACAGATACGGCAGAATCTTCTTCATGCTCTTTACGTTGGTTGCATCCGTAATGGTAGCTTTTCTGAGATTTCTCTTTCTCTTCTGAGACTTCTTGGTTAAGATATGGCTCTTATAAGCTTTCATTCTCTTGAGTTTGCCGGTACCGGTTACTTTGAAACGCTTTGCAGCTGCTCTGCTTGTCTTAATTTTTGGCATTGTATATACTCCTCCTATCTAAGTATCCTGTTCCAAATTCTATCAAATCATAGCCGCCTTCGCGGTTGATTCCGAAATTTTACTGACGCTTCTCTGTCAGAAACATCATCATCTGACGGCCTTCCATCTTCGGTGCCTTTTCGA
The DNA here is from genome assembly GCA_963621925.1 of Alistipes onderdonkii. Lineage (GTDB taxonomy): Bacteria > Bacillota > Clostridia > Lachnospirales > Lachnospiraceae > Laedolimicola. The sequence goes on from CAVFGF010000014.1 coordinate 20,824, forward strand.
CTACCGCAATGTCTGCCATCTTCTCTGCAAATACATCGAGAATCTGCTTGGTCTTCTGGACATGAGCCATCTCTCTGCCTCGAAAACGCAAGGTTACCTTGACCTTATCGCCCTTCTGGATGAACTTTCTGGCCGCTCCCACCTTCGTGTTCAGGTCATTCTCCTCGATATTCGGCGACAGACGAACCTCTTTGATTTCGATGGTTCTCTGCTTTTTCTTGGCTTCCTTCTCTTTTCTCGCCTGCTCGTACTTGTACTTGCCGTAATCGATGATCTTACATACGGGCGGCTTTGCTGTCGGTGCAATCTTTACCAGATCCAGTTCTGCTTCCCGCGCAATCTTCATCGCATCCCGTGCAGACATGATGCCAAGCTGCTCGCCGTTCGAGCCAATCAGTCGAATCTCTCTGTCCCGGATCTGTTCGTTAATCATAAAATCGCTAATGGTCGTGCCCTCCTTTTAAGAAAAGAAAAAGTGGATAGTCAGACTATCCACTTTTCTATCTCATCTACGGTATCGCTATCCCGTTTTCTTCGATATAATAACCCGAGTCGCCGTTTGCGCTAAGGTGAGAGTGGATACTCTGCTTTTGTTCACCGAGATATCTTACCATGATGCATTCCCTATGTCAAGGGTTTTTTATGCTTTTTCAATTTTGATTGCACAGACCTTGTACTCCGGGATTCTGGCATACTTATCCAGGGCTGCATTGGTCAGCCAGTTTGCATTGCCGTCCGGGAAGTGGAAGGGCATCCAGCTCTCACCCGGGGAGGTCTTCGTTCCCACACGAGCCGTGGACTCGATGCTGCCTCGTCTCGAGGATACACGCACCTTGTCGCCATCCTGAATTCCCAGCTTCTCCGCATCCACGATATTCATCTCGATAAAGGAATGTCCTGCAATCTCCATGAGCTCCGGTGTCTTGCCGGTCATAGCCCGAGTGGTGTAATGATACAGGATACGTCCCGTCATCAGGATGATCGGATACTCCTCATCCGGAAGCTCCGCGGAAGGTACGTACTCTGCCGGATAGAACCAGCCGAGACCTCTCGAGAACTTGCCTACATGCATAATCGGGGTGCCGGGATGATCCTTGGTCGGGCAGGGCCACTGCAGTCCTTTTCCGCCTACCTCCTCGCTGTCCAGGCGGGCATGGCTGATGCCGCCGAAGCTCGGTGTCAGGGAAGCGATCTCGTCCATGATCTCTGCAGAGGTCAAGTGTGGCTGCGGATATCCCATCCGGTTCATCAGGTCAATGATGATATCGGTATCCAGACGCATCTCTCCCGGTACCGTAATGGCCTTGCGCACTCTCTGTACACGACGCTCCGTATTGCTGAAGGTTCCCTCCTTCTCCAGGTAGCTGACACCCGGCAGAATGACGTCCGCATACTGAGCCGTCTCGGTCATAAAGAGTTCCTGCAGCACAAAGAAGTCCAGACTCTTCAAAGCCTTGATAATATGGGTGGTATCCGGGTCGGTCACCACCGGATCCTCGCCATAGATATAGAGGCCGCGGATCTCCCCCGTGATAGCCTTCGGGAATACGTCGGTTGCATGGGTTCCTACCTCGTGATTCAGCGGAACACCCCAGGCCTTCTCGAACTTCTCCACCACGCCCGGTGTCGTAATCTTCTGATATCCCGGGAAGTCTGTGGGCGAAGCGCCCATGTCGCAGGCTCCCTGTACGTTGTTCTGTCCGCGAAGCGGGTTCACGCCGCAGCCCGGACGACCAAGCTTGCCTACCAGCATCGCCATGTTGGACATGGACATAACGCCCTCGGTACCGGTGGAATGCTCGGTAACACCCAGGCAGTAGATGATGGGCGCACGGTCAGCCTTTGCATACATCATCGCTGCTTTCCGCAAATCCTCCGCATCGATATGGCAGATTTCGGCTACCTTCTCCGGAGTATATTTCTTTACGATCTCTTTGATCTTCTCATAGCCTTCCGTCCGCTCGGCGATGAACTTATCGTCCTGCAGACCTTCCTCGATGATAATATGCATGATGCCGTTGGCGAAGGCTACATTCGTACCCGGCTTTAATTTCAGATGGATATCTGCCTTCTTTGCCAGATCGATGTCTCTCGGATCTACGACGATGAGCTTGCAGCCTCTCTTGATGGCCTGGCGGATCTGCATGCCGACTACCGGATGCGCTTCCTCGGGATTCGAGCCCACCAGCATGATGACGTCCGCATTCTGGGTAATGTCATCGATGGGGTTTGTCATGGCGCCGGAGCCCAGGGTCATATAGAGACCTGCTACGGATGCGGAATGGCAGACACGGGCGCAGTTGTCGGTATTGTTCGTTCCGAAGCAGGTACGCACCATCTTCTGCACCATATAGATATCCTCATTCGGGGATCGGGAGCAGGCAAAGCCGGCCAGCGAATCCGAACCGTATTTTTTCTTGATCTCCATGAACTTCGAAGCCACGAGATCGAGAGCCTCATCCCAGGTAGCACGCTCAAACTCGCCGGTCTCATGATTTTTGATCAGCGGATATTTGATACGCTCGGGAGACTGGGCGAAGTCGAAGGAGCCGCTGCGGCCCTTGACACAGAGCAGTCCTTTGTTGGACGGTCCGTCATAGGCTTCGGTATCTACGACCTTGCCATCCTTTACGAGTACATAATACTGGCAGCCTGTCGCACAGTGGGGACAGGTGGTCAGTACCTTCTTATCGATCTGATACGGACGGTATTTCTTTCTCCGCTTCATGGTCAGAGCACCGGTCGGACATGCCTGTACGCAGTTGCCGCAGGACTCACAGCTGCCCTCGTTCCATTTCTTATCGAAGTGCGCGCCGATGACCGACTGGAAGCCACGGTTCATGGTAGCGATGGCTCCCCGACCTACAATCTCATTACAGGTATTTACACATCTGTGGCATAAGATACACAGGCTCGGATCATAGGTAAAGAATTTATTCGTATCATCCACCGGCGCGTCGTTCATCTCTCCCGGGAAGCTGGTGGTCTCGATGCCGTATTCAAAGCAATAATCCTGCAGCTTGCAGTCGCCGTTGGCTTCGCAGGAGAAGCAATGTACCCGGTGATCGGACAGCAGAAGATCCAGGGTCTCTTTTCTGTATTTTACTACCTTTTCCGACATCGTCTGTACTTCATCGCCCTCGGAGCAGCGCAGGGTACAGGCCGTATCAAACTTGGTTCTGCCATTGTTGGTTACTTCCACGACACAAAGTCTGCAGGAACCGTCAGGCAGTACATTTTCCAGATAACAAAGGGTCGGAATCTTTACGCCGATCTGCTTGGCGGCCTGCAGTATCGTAGTACCCTTTTCTACTTCTGCAGGGATTCCATCTATCGTCAAATGAATCATATCCATCCTCCTATTTTAGTACCACTGCACCAAAGGCACAGTTTTCAAGACAGGTTCCGCACTTGATACACTTGGAATTGTCAATGACATGCGGGGTTTTGCGCTCACCGGTGATCGCATTTACCGGGCAGTTGCGGGCACACTTCGTACAGCCCTTGCACTTATCCGGCTCAATCTCATAGACCTGCATGGATTTGCAGACATGGGCCGCGCACTTCTTATCTACGATATGCTCGACATATTCATCGCGGAAGTTCTGAAGGGTACTGAGTACCGGCAGCGGTGCACTCTTTCCAAGGCCGCAAAGAGAACGATCCTTTATGAAATGTCCCAGCTCCTCCAGTTTATCCAGATCCTCCATCTCGCCCTTTCCGGCTACGATTTTCTCCAGGATCTCCAGCATACGCTTGGTACCGATACGGCAGGGACCACATTTTCCGCAGGACTCTCTCTGGGTAAAGGCCATGAAGAAACGGGCTACCTCCACCATACAGCTGTTGGTATTCATCACGACCATACCGCCGGAGCCGATGATAGCGTTGAATTTCTTTACGGAATCGAAATCCAGAGGCTCATCCAGCTCCTTCTCTGTCAGACAGCCGCCGGAGGGGCCGCCGATCTGAACCGCCTTGAAGTCTGCATTATCCCGAAGGCCGCCGCCGATATCAAAAATAATTTCCCGTAAGGTAATGCCGAAGGGCACCTCGATCAGACCGGTATGGTTTACATCACCGGTTAACGCAAAGGCCTTGGTTCCGGAACTGCCCGCTGTACCTACGGAGGTAAACCAGTCCGCTCCCTTTACGATGATCATGGGCACGTTGGCATAGGTCTCTACGTTGTTCAGAACGGTCGGCTTCTCGAAAAGTCCCTTCTCTACCGTTCTGGGCGGCTTAACACGAGGCATACCTCGCTTGCCCTCGATAGAGGCCGTCAGTGCGGAGCCTTCCCCGCATACGAACGCTCCCGCGCCCTTGTTGATATGCAGATGGAAGGAGAAATCCGTTCCCAGGATATGGTCACCCAGGATTCCCAGCTCTTCTGCCTGATCGATGGCCAGCTGAAGTCTGCGAACGGCCAGCGGATACTCGGCTCTTACATAGATATATCCCTGCTGCGCCTGCACTGCGTAGGCTGCAATCATCATTCCTTCGATCATCCGATGGGGATCACCCTCCATGATGCTTCGATCCATGAAGGCACCCGGGTCACCCTCATCGCCGTTACAGACGACGTAGCGCTCCTTTTCCTTCTGATTGGCTACCTGGGACCATTTCTTGCCTGCCGGGAAGCCAGCACCGCCGCGACCCCGAAGATTTGCATTGGTTACCTCGGCAATAACCTCCTCCGGCGTCATCTCAAAGAGGGCTTTTTCGAAGGCCTCATAATCTCCTGCAGCCAGCGCATCCTCGATATGCTCTGCATCGATATGGCCGCAATGCTCCAGAACACGACGCATCTGCTTTGCATAAAACGGAATCTGCTCCTGGGTCTCGTATACCTTATTGCCATCGTGGTACATCAAATCCACTACCGGCTCTCCGCGAAGCACGCTCTTCTCAAAGATCTCTTCACAGTTCTCCAACTTCACCTTCAGATACAGGTAATTGTACGGCTCGATACGAACCAGCGGTCCCATCTCACAGAAGCCATGGCAGCCGCTCTTCTTTACACCCACATGGGCGATCTCCTCGCCAAATTGTACCTCTACCTGAGGATTTCCCTCTGCCATCTCGCAGAAGCGCTCATAGATCTTGTCAGAGCCACCGGCCAGACATCCGGTTCCTCCACAGACCAGAATCCTGCATTTTTCCTGCTGCTTTTTCTCCCGGCACTCCTTGCGCAGGAGAAGAAGTTCTTCTCTGTTCTTTAGCTTCATCCTTTATCCCCCCGCAATTCATGAATCAGTTCCGTCGCCTTCTCCGGCGTCATTTTTCCGTGTACATCGTCGTTGACCATGACGGCCGGTGCCAGTCCGCAGGCTCCCAGACACGATACGGTCTCCACCGTAAACATCATGTCATCCGTGGTGTGCTTCGTAGCACTCAAGCCCAGCTCCTTGCGCAATGTCTCCAATACCGGCATGGACTTACGCACATGACAGGCTGTTCCGTCGCATACCTTGATGACGTACTTTCCTTTTGCATCGAAGGAAAAGTTCTCATAAAATGTAGCGACGCTGAACGCGTTCGCCTCAGTCACTCCGATTTTTTCAGCCACGTAGGACAGAAGCTCCTCCGGCAGATACCGGTAGGCTCCCTGAATCTCCTGCATAATCGGAATCAGAGCTGACGGCTTTCGGCCGAAGCGATCCAGGATCTCGTCCGCTTTCGCGTAATAAGATTGATCCAGCATACTTTCGTTACCCTCCTTTTTATTTTCGCTAATTCACCCAAATATACAAATAGCTATTTCCAGTATAAACCCGGCATTGTATAAAATCAACAAATTTATTTCTTTACTTTCTACTATTTTTTGTGTATTCGTTATATTTCTCAAAAGATAACGGTTACTATTGACTAACTAAATGGATAATCCTCCGGACAGTTGATGTTGGCAAAGCAAGCCTCCGGGGCACTGCTCTCACAGGTCTCATAACCGATGCGGTTCAAAAAGGCGAAGACCGAGCCCTTGCGCTCCCGGATTTCAAAGAGCATCTCGTCTGCCAGTTCCCGATCATAGATCCCGGCCATGGGCTCCTCCTTCCCCTGATGTGATAAGATCATCGCCCGTTTCGTCTTGGTTCGACTCCTTTCCATCAAAGCTTTTAACTCCCTTACAGGAATCAGCGGCACATCCACCCCCAGCACCAGCACTTGCTCCTCCTTGGCCTGCCGAAGGCAGCTTTCCAGCCCCCCTAGGGGTCCCTTTTGGGAAAAACGATCCGGTGTCACCGGGACGCTGCAATGCTCCCCCCGATAACCGGATACCTGGATATCCCTGATTCCAAGCTGTCTTCCCTTCTCGATCTGCCATTCTAAAAAGGTGCTTTGTTCTATCTTCAGATCACACTTGTCCCTTCCCATGCGGCTGCTTTTTCCGCCGGCCAATACCACCATAGAAAAGCCTTCGCCCGGGCTCTCATTTTCCCGCACAGTTTTTCGCCTCCCCGGTCAGGATCTCCAGCCCATGCCTAAGAGACGGCAGGATACAGTCTAAAGACTCCTTCACTGCCTTCGGGCTTCCCGGTAGATTGATGATGAGGGTACTCTTTCGGATACCGGCCGCCGCGCGGCTCAGCATGGCTCTCGGCGTAATCGTCATGCTGTAGGCCCGCATCGCTTCGGGAATACCCGGCACCATCCTCTCGGCGATATCCAAGGTCGCCTCCGGCATACAATCCCGCGGAGAAAAGCCGGTGCCACCGGTCGTCAAAAGCAGTTCTGCGATATGCTCATCGGCGATCCGCGCCATCTCAGCGGCCAGCTTCTCCCGGTCATCCGGCAGGAGAATCGTATGCACCACTTCGTATCCATTTTCTTCCAGTATCGCCTTGATGGCCGGACCGCTAAGATCCTCCCGCTCCCCTGCGTAGCCGGAATCGCTGGAGGTCAGCACCGCTGCCCGGAAGGGCCGTTTGACCACATTGATCGCATCGCCCTCGGAAATGATACCGCCCTTTAAGACCTTTGTAAAAATTCCTTCTCTTGGCATGATGCAGTCTCCCATGATTTGAAAGATCTCGCAGCCCTTGTGGCATTGCTTGCCGATCTGGGTTACCTCTAGCAATACCTCGCCGCACCGAAGCCTGGTGCCGACGGGCAGCTGCTTTAAATCGATGCCCCGGACAATGAGATTTTCCCCGAAGGCTCCCTCGTCCACCGGCGCTCCCTTGGCTTTAAATTCCTCGATTTTCTCATAGGACAGCAGGCTCACCTGACGGTGCCATTTGCCCGCATGGGCGTCATTTTCGATACCCCAGTCCTCTATCAGCTTTGCGCTATGAACGTTTTTCTTCTGTGTGCCCTTCTTTTCACTGATGTTTACTGCAATGATTGTTCCCATATAAACCTTCCTCTCTCACTGCCGGTTCCCTCTTCCGGCTGTTTCTCTGCTTCTATCCTACTCGATCTCTGGCCGCAAATCAACACTTGTTACAAATTCCGTGATAGGTTTTTTCTGTTTTCTGGTGTTTTTTCACAACCCTCTGTTTGACAGGCTTTGTATACACATGTATAATGGTAACTATGAATGTGTTTTCAAGGGAGGAGATTCGCCCATGTATATCAATGAAGCTTACCATGATCTGCCGCTGCTTTCCCGGGAGACCTATACCTATATCGGACGGGACGGGGACTGCCGCACGGAGGCGGAAGCCGTTCTTACGGAGCATGTCATCGATGTCTATATCAATGACCGCCTGACCATGAAGCTCATCTGTATCCCTGAGTTTCTGACGGAGCTCGTACTGGGGCGCCTCCTGACGGAGGGCATCATCGGCCGGGCAGAGGATGTGGAGCAAATCTATATCTGCGAGCACGGACTGCGGGCCCGGGTGCTGTTGCAGGAAAAGGCAGGCGCCTCCTCAAGCGAAGCCTTCATCGAAACCACCCCTTCCTGCTGCACCGGAAATCATATTTTGAATGATTATTTCATCCGGCAAAAGGAAGTCAAACCGGTGACTCCCATTCCCTGGAATGCTTCCCAGGTCTTTGATCTGGCTGACCGCTTTCACGCCGGTATGCCCCTCCATGGACAGACCTTCGCGACCCACAGCTGTTTCCTCGCAAAAGAGGGGGAGCTTTTGTTCCAATGTGAGGACATCGGCCGCCACAACGCTCTCGATAAGGCCATCGGATACGCTCTGCGTCACGGGATTCCGCTGACACAGTGCCTGGTCTACTCGAGCGGCCGGATTCCCACGGATATGGCCATGAAAGCCATCCGGGCCGGGATTCCGATTCTCTCCAGCAAGGCTTCGCCTACGGCAGAGGCCATCGCGCTGGCAAAGGAATACGGACTCACGCTGGTCTGCGCGGCAAGGCGGGATCGGATGAAGCTCTTTGCAGGGATGGAACCGAAAGATTAACTACTCAGGAAAGGCAGGTTTTTCCCATGTCTCCGGTCTATGCCGACACCTCATTTCTGAAATTTAAAAAAGTACATTGTAAAAACTGTTATAAATGTGTCCGGAACTGTCCCGTGAAGGCAATCCGGGTCATCAACCATCAGGCGCAAATTCTGGAGGATCAGTGCATCCTCTGTGAAAAATGCACTCTGGTCTGTCCCCAGAATGCCAAGGAAGAGCTGAACATGATTCCCAAGGTACATGACTTCCTACAGGGCGGCGGACAGGTCATCGCTTCCATCCATCCGGCCTATGTCGCAGAGTTTGGCACGAACAGTCTTCCTGCACTGACAGAGGCACTCAAAAAGCTCGGGATTTCCGATGCCTTTGACGCGGCCGCCGGAGCCTATCTCGTGAAGACCGCTTACGAAGACCTGGTGGAGAAGCGGGCACAGGAGACGCCTACTATCTCCTCCAACTGTCCGGTGATCGTACAGCTGATTCAGAAGCGCTATCCGGAGCTGGTGTCCTATCTGGCGCCGGTCTTATCCGTGATGCAGGCTCATGCCCGGTATCTGAAGGAGCAATATCCTGACGCGCGGATTCTCTCTGTCTCCCCTTGTATCTCCGGGCTGGCTCAGATGCGGGAAACGGACAATTACGTAGATTATGTCATCACCTTCAGTGAACTGCAGGAATGGCTGGCCGCTGCCTCGGTACAGGTGGCCGCTCCCACCGTTCCTTTAGACAGCGAAAAAGGGGATATCCGGCTTTCCCGGATTATGGCTATGTCGGGCGGTTTTACCATGGCCATGCACCCTTCCCCTCACCAGCGCTATCTTCCTGCCTGCGGCATCGACAGCTGCAAGCAGATCCTAAAGGAATTCATGGCGGATCCGAAAAGCTATTCCAACTGCTTTCTGGAACTGAATGCCTGTCCGAACGGCTGTATCGGCGGTCCCTCGTTTCGGCGTACGAAGACCGGACTGCTCCATGGCCTGATTAGGCTTCAGAACGCGTCCCTGTACAAGGGCATTTCCAATTATAAGCGGGACGATTTTTCGGCGCAGTCTCTGACCGACGTCAGCCGCCACTATGACACCTTTATCCTGCAGCAAGAAACGGAAGCCTCCGAAGAAGACATCAAAAAGGTGCTGACCCAGATGGGCAAGCCCCAGCCCTCCGACGAGCTGAACTGCGGCGCCTGCGGCTACAATACCTGCCGGGAGAAGGCGAAGGCCGTGCTGGCCGGCAAGGCCGAGATCTCCATGTGCGTGCCCTTTATGCGGGAGCGTCAGGAGAGCTATTCCAACAAAATCATCAACGTGATGCCCGGTATTCTGGTCACGGTGGACTACCAGCTGAAGGTCATTCACATGAACCAGGCCGGAAAGGATCTCTTCGATCCCCTTCACAAGCGCACGCTTATCGGCAGGCAGGTGTCGGATCTCATGGATGATTATACCCTCGTCAACATGATTGCCTTCGATAAAAATAAGTCCCACGATCAGATTTATCTGGAGGAACGAGATCTCTATCTGGATCGTACGCTGGCCAACGATCGGAAGAATCAGCTGATTCTCTGCGTCATGAAGGATATCACAAAAGAAATCGAGGAAAAGCAGCGCATCCGGAAAACCCAGAATCATGCGGCTGCCATGGCTGACAAGCTGGCCGCGGAGCAGCTGAAGCTGGTTCATCAGATCGCAAGCCTCTTAGGCGAGACTGCGGCTGACACGAAGGTGGCGGTGGAGCAGCTGAAGCGTACCATTCTGAGAGAGGATGAGGACAGCGATGAATAAAGGCGAAAATTACCGGCTGAATGTATCCTTCGACGGACTGGTCACCGATTTTGGCTGGGTAAGCCTCAATAAAAAACACGAATCCATCTGCGGCGATTTTTTTGATATTATGGAAAATGATTCCGACCATGTGCTGGTGCTGTCCGACGGACTGGGCAGCGGCGTCAAGGCCAACATTCTCTCCACTCTGACTGCCCGGATGCTCAGCCATATGATTATTCAAAAGCTGCCTATCTACGATGCGGTGGCTGCCGTAGCTGATACCCTGCCGGTCTGCAGTGTCCGGCATCTGGCCTACTCTACCTTTACGGTGCTGGATATCAAGGGACGCCAGGCTCTCCTTTATCAGTTTGACAATCCGGACGCCATCCTGATTCGAAACGGTAAGGTAACGGCCTACCCCTATTCCACTTTTACCCTGAAGGAAAAGGTCATCCACGAGAGCACCTTCGACCTTCGGGAGGACGACATGCTCATTCTCATGTCCGACGGCGTCACCAATGCCGGGATGGGCAAGACCACCGACGGTGGCTGGGGCCGCAATGAAGTGCTGCGCTACTGCCAGGAAAAGTACCGTCCGGGCATGAGCGCTCAGGAAATGGCCGTGGACATTGCCTACGCAGGATTAGCCCTGAATCTGGAGGAGACGGACGACGACCTGACCGTACTGGCTCTTCGCTTCTGTAAACGGCAGACCGTAAATCTGATGATTGGCCCGCCGGATACCGTAGAAAAGGATAATGCCTACCTGAGTAATTTCTGGAAAAAAGAGGGGAAACATGTGATTTGCGGCGGCACCACCGCCAAGCTTGCGGCCCGGTATCTGGGGAAGCCCTTGACTAGCGTCGAGGACTCCGCTGTAGACGATGTGCCGGCTCTCATGCACCTGCCCGGTGCGGATCTGGTGACGGAAGGACTTCTGACCCTGGAGCGCCTGGTGGAATATTGTGAGGATTTCCGGGAGGATCGGCTGAGCTTTCATGAAATGCTGAAGAAAAAGGATGGGGCAGCGCAGCTTGGCACCCTTCTTTTTACCCGGGCGACGGATATCAACATCTTTTTCGGAAATGCTTATAATCCGGCCTATGAGGGCAGTGAGATTACCGCTCAGACGAAGACGCGGACGGTGGAGACGCTGATCGAGCACCTGAGAAAGGCCGGGAAGAACGTAAATATTTCCTTCTGGGCTGTGTAGATAAAGGAGAATTGTTATGAGTGAATTTACACATTTTAACCGACAGGGCGAGGCCATCATGGTGGACGTAAGTGCGAAGGCCGAAACCGCCAGGGAGGCTGTGGCGGAAGGCCGCATCCTTATGAGCCGGGAATGCTTTCAAAAGGTAACGGAAGGAACGATGGGCAAGGGCGATGTCCTGGGGGTAGCCCGGGTAGCCGGCATCATGGGGGCAAAGAAGACCTCGGAGCTCATTCCCCTCTGCCACCTTTTGAACCTGACCAAGGTGGAGATCGATTTTTCTTTGGAGGAAGAGACGGCCTCGGTCAAAGCCTCCTGCACGGTTCGTACTACCGGCAAGACCGGTGTCGAGATGGAGGCGCTGACCGGCGTCCAGGTGGCTCTTTTGACCATCTACGACATGTGCAAGGCCATCGATAAGGGCATGGAAATGACCGATATCCATCTCTGCCGGAAAAGCGGCGGAAAAAGCGGTGATTTTGTGAGAAAGGCGGATTGACTCCATGAAAGATCAATACGGACGAGAGATCGACTATATGCGCGTCTCCATCACGGACCGCTGCAACCTGCGCTGCCGCTACTGTATGCCGGACGGCATCGAATGGCTTCCGATGGAACAGATCCTGACCTTGGAGGAGATCACCGAGGTCTGTCGGCAGGCTGCCGCCCTCGGCATCCGAAAAATCAAGGTCACCGGCGGTGAACCCCTGGTTCGAAAGGGCTGCGTGGATCTCATCGGCATGTTGAACGCATTGCCCGGCATCGAGCAGGTGACCCTGACCACCAACGGTGTCCTGCTCTCTGACTGCGCCGATGCGCTCTGCCGGCAGGGAATCCATGCCGTCAATATCAGTCTTGACACCCTGGATCCGGCAAAATATACCGCCATCACAGGCTTTGATCGGCTTCCGAAGGTGCTGGACGGTATTCATGCCATGACGACAGAGGGCATTCCCGTGAAGATCAATGCCGTACTCCAGCGGGGCGTCAATGATATGGAATGTATCGCCTTAGCCGAGTTAGCCAAGGCTTACCCCCTCGATGTTCGATTCATCGAGCTGATGCCCATCGGTCATGGCCGGGAGCAGGAGCCAATCCCGAATCCGGAGGTGCTGGAACGTCTGAAGCTCCATTACGGGTCGGAGCACGTCACATCGGATCCGAATATCCACGGCAACGGACCGGCTCGGTATGTCCACATCGATGGCTTCAAAGGCAGCATCGGCTTCATCAGCGCCATTCACGGAAAATTCTGTCAAAGCTGTAACCGTATCCGTCTGACTGCCACCGGGGAGCTGAAGCCCTGTCTTTGCTACAGCGATACCATTTCCATAAAAAACGCCCTCCGGACCGGAAGTCCCGAGGACGTAAAGGAGCTGATTCGCCGAGCCATCGAGCAAAAGCCTGCGGCGCATTGCTTTGAACATATTCAGACGATAACCGAGACGAAGGAAATGTCGAAGATCGGCGGGTGAACCCCCGTCCGCTCCCGGGACGCTTCTCTATCTCAAAACCATCACATCCGCCGGATCCACATGCAGCCAGATGGCATCCTGCGGATGTTCTTTTTCGCAAAAATCTCTCCAGAATTCTTTGGTCGTCTCCACCCGAATCCGGTCAAAATGATTCTTTCGGCTCTCCTCGGACACTTCCGCATGCTCCGGTCTTACCATGATAACCGTAGAAAATACGTCATCAATCACCTTTTCCATCTGACAACGGAAGGTATTCTCTGTCTTTCCCGCCGCTTCTGCCTCGCTCACCGGATAAATATAGTGGCTGCGGACGCCCACGTAGTTGACTTCCGACGCATGCTCGCCGGTAAAGCGCAGGGTCTCGCCCCAGTCCTGTACATAGACACTTCCCGGACTTCCTGCCTCAGCTGCCTTCTCCACCCGGGCTCTGGCATAATTCTTACAGCCGGACAAAAGGGCTGCCGCCCGGGATTCCGGTGCTTCAAAGAGCTGCTTTACCGGAATAACCGGACTGGAGGAGCCTCGCTCCATGACACAGACCCGATCACAGATCCGATAAACCTCATCCCGGCTGTGGGATACAAATAAGGTCGGTCCGTCAAAATCCTTCAGGGTTTCCAGAAGCTCCTGCTCCAGATTCCAGCGAAGGTAACCGTCCAGGGCAGAAAAGGGCTCGTCCAGCATCAGCATCTTCGGACTCGACAAAAAGATACGCGCCAGAGCCACACGCTGCTGCTGTCCTCCGGACAGCTCTGCCGGCTTATGCTTTTCCAGTCCTGATAGCTCGAATTTTTCCAATATTCCCCTAATCTTCTCATTTGCCGTTTTTTTATTCTTTTCCGCCACCAGACCGGTCATCAGATTCTGTTGTACCGTCATATTGGGGAACAAGGCGTAATTCTGAAACAGCAGTCCCACATGGCGATCCTGAGGGCGCAGATTGATCTTTTCCTTCGAATCAAAAAGCACTTTCCCGTCCAGCTCGATATGTCCCTCATCCGGCTTTACAATACCTGCGATACACCGAAGGGTCATGCTCTTGCCGCAGCCGGAGGCACCCAAAATCCCTGTGACACCCTCGGAGGCTTCTACCTGGGTCTCCAAAGTAAAGTCTCCCAGCCTTTTTTTGATATCTACATACAATGCCATCTTCTCTACCTCCCGGCCTTTCGTTTTTTACCTGTGCGAGATGCCCGTTCTCCCTTTTCCAGCAGATTGACCGCCAGAAGAACGACGGCAGAGATCACGACATTGACCAGCACCCATTTAAAAGCCAAGGCATCGTTGTCCGTCCGCCACAGCTGATAGACGGTGGTAGAAATCGTGGCTGTCTTTCCGGGGGTATAGCCCGCCACCATGCTGGTGGCTCCGTACTCACCCAGGGCTCTCGCAAAGGCCAAAACCGTCCCCGCCAGGATTCCCTGCCGGCAGGCCGGCATACGAATGCGCCAGAAGATAAAGGCATTCGAAAGGCCGAGGGTCTGTCCCGCATAAGCCAGGGTCTCGTCAAAGCTCTCAAACGCGCCACGGGCTGTCCGGTACATCAGAGGAAAGGCCACCACCGCCGCCGCGAAGATGCCCGAATACCAGGTCATCACAAGCTTCGTATCGAAGGTCTCCAGAAACCAGGCTCCGAAGGGCCGTCTGGGGCCCATCAAAAGCAGGATAAAGTAGCCTACCACCGTCGGC
>CAVFGF010000015.1:0-33070 GCA_963621925.1 Alistipes onderdonkii
AGCCGGCATTTACTCCCACTAGGCTAAGGAATCCTAGAGTGTGCGCCACCAACGAATCCACGGGCGGCAGTGTGCATCTGGCGAATGTACACAAACTTGGAGGCCAGGAGCGGCACCTAACAAATTTACGCAATTCCAGTGAATATCCGCGTCCATGCAGCTGCGGGAGCTGTGCCGCGCTCTGCTTCTATGCCACTATGCGAAGTAGAAGCTTGAATGCTTAAGTTTTGTTGAAATTTTCCCGCACGTGTTGTTGGGAAATCGAAAATATGTTATGATAACCATGATTTTAACGAGTCGAAAAAAGAAAGGAAAAATGAGGATGAAACGAAAGAAATTATTGGCATTTGTGCTGGCTTTTTGCCTGGTAGTGCCGAACTCCTTCGTGGCTCGGGCGGCTGAGGATGCGCCGACGGAGCAAACGTCAGGAGGGGCTGAGGAGACTCCTGTCTCAGACGAAAAGCCGACAGAAGAAGAGGGCAAGACAGAGGAGCAAAAGGAAGAGCAAAAGGAAGAGCAAAAGGACGAAAAGTCATCTGAGAATGAGGAGAAGAAAGGGGCAGAGGAGAAAGCCCCGGAAGCTTCGAATACTGAGGAGAAGGACAGTGACTCCGAGGACGGCTCCAAGGAGGAAAATTCCGAGCAGAAGGAAGCGGAACAAAAGGGAACAGAAAAGCAGGATCCGGAACAGGAAAAACCCGCCGAAAAGCAAAACGGGGGGGGTATCTCTTCTCTTTAAAAATCTGGCACAGCTGCCCCAGATGAAGAGCGGTGAGGAAGGGATCGCGCTGGCGAACGAAGGCCAGGACGGACAAGATGGAGAGGGGCAAGAGTCGGTTACCATTAAGATAGGCGACAAAACCTATGGAACTATCGCAGCAGCGATTAATGGTATGGGAGAGGCTACGGAAGCTACTATCAAGGTCAATGGAACTGCGGAGAAGGATGAAGTTGTAACGATCCCCAGCAATAAAACCATTACTTTAGAATTGAGTGGAATATTAAACGCACAGATTGTGTGCGAAGGAACACTTATCGTAAACGGAACGAGCGGAACCATTGCCAATTCTAGTGGAATAGTCATTAAAAACAAGGGTACAATGTTTTTGAATAACTGTATCATAAATGGCTGTAGCAACCATCCCTGCATTCAGAATGGCACAGCTCCAAGTGAAGGTAGCCAGGCGAGTGGTACACTAAATCTCAATAACTGTCAGGTAAGTGGCGGCAGTACAGTTGTTAACAATGAGGTAGGAACAGTGACCATTAATGATGGTCAATATGCGGCAGAAGGAGATAACTTATTTTCTAAAGGGGACGCGACGATAATAATTAATGCCGGAAGATTCAGTAAGGATGACGATTCAGTTAAGAAAAATCTGGCACCGGGAAAGATGCTGCAGGAGGATACTAGTGACGGGGAAACTGTATACAAGTATAAGGTTGTTGATATGCCGGTGGTCGCTTATATCGACGATGCAACACCCCATACCTATACCTCTCTGAAGGACGCTATCGCTGCAGCAGGAACGGATGGGCTGAGTTCGGTCGTTAATATGGTTGCAGGACTTACAGATGATGTCACCATTGAGGAACCGATTACGGTGGATAAACCGATTACTCTGAAGCTGAACGGCGTCACCATCACTTCAACAATAGACAATGGCTCCCCCATCACCGTCACAAGCGACGGTTCCCTTACCATCGAGGATTCTAAGGCAGAGCAGTCGGTAAAGGATAACAAGACCGTAACATACAGCGGCGGTAAGATAGAGAACAATGGTTCAGGATCTGCTGCGGCGATTCAGGTGACAGCCGGTGGCTCCCTCACATTGAAGAGCGGACAGCTCTCGGGCATCGATGGTGTAAATGCGACCGGAAGCGGCTCTTCTGTGACGATTGCAGGCGGATATGTGAAGGCAACATCAGTTGGAGTCGTAGTAAGTGATGGTGCAAAGCTTACCGTGGACGGCGGTATCGTAGAGGCACATCAGGCCATCGGAGGAAACGAACGTCCATCTGGCGCATCTACTCCTACAGATACAACCATTGAAATCAAAAACGGTAGTTTGATTAGTAAAAAAGCAGCGGGTGATAATTCTATTTCATGTGGTATCGCTCATCCCCAGGGAGGAACTTTGACAATATCCGGCGGTACCATCTATGCAGAGAACGGATATGGCGTCTATATGCTCAATGGTATCCTGACCATGACCGGCGGTACGATCATCGCAGAAAAAACAGAGACAAGTGATACAAAGTATAACGGCATTTACTTGCTTATAAAAAATGATTATTCATCAGACAACTTCTATGCCACCATCAGCGGCGGAACTGTAATCGCACCGGAAAATATAGACGCTGTCAAGACAAGTATGAATGGAAATGGAAAGGAAGGTAAGAAGGGCAGTATTGTTATTAAAAAAGCAGACACAGGCTTTTCACCGGCATTCAGCAGCCAGGTAAAGGATGAATATTGTTATTCTGAATCAGGGCTTGCTGAGAGCAAGTTGCTGCAGCTTGCACCGACGGATGACCGAAGCGGTCAGGATGGCGTGGATAGCAAGGCACCATACAGTGTTGATAAACGTGTTTGGCTGACCTTTAAAGGAGCGCATGGAACTCTTGCAGAGCCCAACGGGGCAGTAGGGAATAAATTTACCGATGAAAAAGAAGTGATTAAAAATATTGTATATGATGAAGAGCCTTCAGATGATTCAAAGGTAATTATGTTCTTTGGCTGGTATAACGAAGAAACGAACGAGAAGCTCCAGATAGATGAGCTTACGACCTATCCGGAAGAGAGTCTTTCCTTTGTCGGAAAGTATCAAGAGGTCGACAAAGGCTCCGTCACCGGCCAGGCCGAGCTTGCAGGCGACGCCCTCCCGACAGATACCGAGAAGACGGCAGTAAAAACCGCTCTCGAACAGATGCTTTCTAAGGCAGAGAAAGCCGCGTTAGTCTTGGCAAACAAGGTGACAAAGCAGCCTTCCGATTCTGTCCTCGTATCACTGAACGTCCGCGCGGACAAAAAACAGGCAGCTGACGTAGAGACCGATGCAAAGCTGGTTCAGAAAAACGCAAAGACCGGAGAACAGGTGCAGGGATATTTCGATATCTCCCTGCTGCAGACGACCTATAAAAATACAGTCACAGAAGACGACGAAAGTGAAGAGGTTTATCCGGGCGGCAAGACGTCCTCCGAGACCGAAATTGTCACCAGCCTCGAGGAGCCGATTACGATTACCCTGGATGTCAGTGACCTGGAGCTTTCCGGTCAGCATATCCGCGTGGTGAACGTACACAACCGCGAGGTAAAGGATCTTACCTCTACCTACGATGAGGTAAATGGTCTTTTGACCGTTTCTATGGACGAATTTTCTACCGTGGCGATTCTTACCGCAGCACCGACGGCTGTGACCTTTGATTCCATGGGCGGCTCGGCTGTGGCAGGCAGCAAGGTAGCTTACGGCGAGAAGGTGACAAGACCTGCGGATCCGACCCGTTCCGGTTACAAATTTATCGGCTGGTATACGGATGCAACCTGCACGACGGCCTATAACTTCGATACCACGATGACAGGCGAGGAGACGATGACTCTGTATGCCAAGTGGGAAGAGGAGAAGAAGGATACCGAGAAGGACAAGAATCAAAATAAGGATGAGAAAAAGAGCAGCGGAAGCAGCAGTAGCGGAAGTGGCAGTAGCAGCAGCTCGGCCTCTTCCGTAAGCAGCGCAAAGACGGCTGACAGCACAAATCTCGCACTTTGGTTTACGATACTTCTTCTGTCCGCTCTTGGCTTAGCCGGTAATATCGGATATCGCAAAAAGAAAAGATAAGACGAGAGCCTAAAATTCGACAGAATAAAAAAACAGAGACCAGTATTTTCTACAGCCCGAAGCATGGATTGCCCCGGGCTGTAGGAACGTTAGCGGGCATAAATAAAAATATAAAAAAGTAGTTGACATGCGGGAGAGACAGTGCTATTATAATAAAGCGCGTTGAGGAAACGAGCAA
The DNA here is from genome assembly GCA_963621925.1 of Alistipes onderdonkii. Classification (GTDB taxonomy): domain Bacteria; phylum Bacillota; class Clostridia; order Lachnospirales; family Lachnospiraceae; genus Laedolimicola. The sequence goes on from CAVFGF010000015.1 coordinate 4,018, forward strand.
ACAACTAAATGCGGAAGTGTCGGAACTGGCAGACGAGCAAGACTAAGGATCTTGTGATTATTGCAATCGTGTGGGTTCAAGTCCCATCTTCCGCAGTGAGCAGGAGTGGCGGAATGGCAGACGCGCAGGCTTCAGGTGCCTGTAGTCGCAAGGCTGTGTGGGTTCAAGTCCCATCTCCTGCAGGAAGGTCTCAGAGTTTTCTCTGAGACCTTTTGTTTTATAACGTGAAGTTTTAGGGAAACGCTGATTAAAGCGTTTCCATCGCCGGATTTGCGCTGCGAAGCAATTCGTAGATACCAAATGCGGGTTCAGAGGCAAAAAAAGATGGAAGAGAGAAAAAAATCAAAAGAAATCGATATGCTGCACGGCGGCCTTTCCGGAAAGCTGATCATTTTTGCAATGCCGTTGGCGATGAGCAGCATCCTGCAGCAGCTCTTTAATTCGGCAGATGTGGCCGTGGTGGGCCGGTTTGCAGGCTCTCAGGCGCTGGCAGCAGTCGGAAGCTGCGTCGCCCTGGTAGGCATTTTTGTCAACCTGATCGTTGGCCTGTCCGTAGGACCGAATGCCGCCCTGGCAAACCTGATCGGACAGAAAAAGCGGGAAAAGATCAGCGAGATGCTGCATACGATCCTGACCTTTGCCCTGCTTCTCGGGCTTCTTCTGCTGGCAGTGGGAATGCTGATGGCCAGGCCGGTGTTGGAGGCCTCCGGGACACCGGAGACGGTTATGCGGGAGGCTCTTTTGTATATTCGTATCTATTTTCTGGGGCTTCCCTTTATGGTGACCTATAATTTCGGCGCAGCCGTGCTCCGAAGCTACGGAGATACCAGGCGGCCGATGTATTACCTGATTCTTTCAGGAATTTTGAATGTACTGCTGAATCTTTTCCTGGTCATCGTATGCGGCCTCGGTGTGGCCGGTGTAGCGATAGCGACGGTGATTTCCAATGTTCTAAGCATGACGCTGGTACTGGTACATCTTCACAACCGAAGAGATGAATTTCAATTTTGCTTTTCCAAAATGCAGATCAACGGTGCAGATTTGAAAAAGGTGATGCTGATCGGGATTCCGGCAGGGATCCAGGGCGCGATTTTTTCGGTCTCGAATGTCTTTATCCAAAGCGGGATCAACAGTTTCGGAGAGGACGCTATTGCAGGCTCCTCTTTGGCTCTGAACTTTGAATATTTCACCTATGACATTGCCAATGCCTTTGCCCAGGCGGCTGTGACCTTTACAAGCCAGAATTACGGGGCCGGGAATTTAAAGCGGTGTAAGAAAATCTTCTGGCTCTGTATGCTCTTTGGCTTCACCTTTACGGAGATCCTAAGCCTTGTCTTTATCCTGTGGGGTGATTTCTTCGTCGGGATCTATACCACCAGCAGCAGCGTGGCCGTCTATGCGCTGATTCGAATGTATCATGTTTGCTCTCTGGAGGGGCTGACGGCGACCTACGAGGTGGAAAGTGCAGCCCTTCGAGGAATGGGAAAATCTCTGGAGCCGTCGATCATTACGATTCTCGGGACCGTCGTATTCCGAGTTCTCTGGCTTTTGACGATCTTCCGCCTGGTGCCGACCTACGGAATGCTGATGAATGTCTACGTGGCTTCCTGGGTAGTGACAGGAGGAGCGATCTTCGTGGTATGGTATCAATATATGCGTAAGATTGAAAAGCAGGCAGTTCATACGTAAGGAGGGATTTTTATGCATATCAGAATTCGAAAATATACAGAAGCAGATTTACCGGATATGATCCGGATCTGGAACGAGGTAGTAGAAGACGGGGTGGCCTTCCCACAGGAGGATTTTCTAACCCCGGAGACGGGAAAGGAATTTTTTGCAGCCCAGACCTATAATGCGGTGGCGGAAGATACCGAAACAGGCAAGGTTTACGGCCTCTATATCCTGCATCCGAATAATATCGGGCGCTGCGGCCATATTGCCAATGCGAGTTATGCAGTCAGCCGGGATGCGAGAGGCCTTCATATCGGAGAAAAGCTGGTTTCCGATTGCCTCGTTCAGGGCAAGGATCATGGCTTTCGCGTCATGCAGTTCAATGCAGTGGTTGCTTCCAACATCCATGCCCGCCATCTCTACGAACGCCTGGGCTTCGTGCAGCTGGGTGTCATCCCCGGGGGCTTTCGGATGAAGGACGGTCACTATGAGGATATCTGTCCCTACTATCATGAGCTGCTCTAAGGAAAGAACGTAACTATGATTATCATCGAAGAAGTATTGATGGCAAACGGATTGGCCATGCTGATGATGTGGTTTCTTCTGATTTGCAGACGAAAAAATAGAGAAAGCCTTCATACAGAGGATAAAATCTACGATGGAATGGCAATGATCAACCTGCTGGGAGCCTTGTCAGAGACCATCTCGTTTGTGGTGGACGGAAAAAGCTTTTTTGGGGGCAGACAAATCAATGCATTCAGCAACGGCTTTTGCTTTCTTTGCACGGTGAGCATTGGTTTCCTCTGGTGTCTCTACGTAGACCTGCGTATCTATCGGAACTACAAAAGAACCTTTCGAAAAGTGGGAATCGTGGTCCTTCCCTGGCTGGTGGAAGCGGCAGCCATTTTCTGTAATTTTCTAAAGCCCGGACTTTTGTTCTCTATCTCTGAGGCGAATGTCTACCGGAGAGCCGAGGGAGCCGTGATCGGCTATATCACGCTGCTGATCTATTTTGCTTATAGCCTTTTTCTGGTCTATCATTCCAAAAGACAGGGCGTCAATCTGAATTTCTTTCCGGTAGAATATTTTGTGGGCCCCTGTCTGGCCGGAGTTCTGATTCAGCTTTTCTTTTACGGGATCACCACCTCCTGGATTTCCGTGGCGGTGGCCTTGACCTTTGTGCAGATGCAGTCCTATGCGGAGAATTTGTATCGGGATGAGCTTTCCGGCCTTTATAACCGACGATATTTCAATGCGGTGTTGGAAGAAAAAGAGAAGATGAACCGCAAAGCCCTCCATGGAATTATGATGGATGTCAATGATTTCAAAAAGATCAATGATAAGCTGGGACACAGTACCGGAGACCACGCCATTTGCACCCTGGGAAATATCCTGTTTCGTTCCATGCCGGATGCCGGAATGGCGATTCGTTATGCCGGAGATGAATTTATCGTTCTTTTGCAGGGAGCAGACCGGGAATGTGCTCTTTCTACGATGAAGGAGATACAGGATAACCTGACGAAATTCAACGAGTCGAAGGCAGAGGCCTTTACGTTAAGTGTAGCGATGGGATATGCCGAGTTTGGCTCGGAGGATGATGCAGAGAGCTTCCTGAACCGTATGGACGAGAATATGTACGAAGATAAGCGCCGGTATCATTTTATAAATAAATCGTGACGAGTCAAAAGAACGGAGGTGGATGCATGGACGAGCGTTTAAGAAAACAACTGGATTTCGCACTGGAAATCGACAAGGAGAAAAATATATTCCGGCAGACCCATCTGTCGGGCCACGGAAGAAACGAGAACGATGCGGAGCATGCCTGGCATATGGCTATTATGGCCTATCTTCTGAGGGAATATGCGAACGAGCCGGTGGATATCGGCCGGGTCATGCTGATGTGCCTGATTCATGACATCGTAGAGATTGACGCGGGAGACACCTATGCCTATGATGCCGAAGGGCTGAAGACCCAGAAGGCAAGAGAAGCTGCGGCCAAGGAGCGGATTTTCTCCCTGCTTCCGGAGGAGCAGAAGCAGGAATTGATGCAATTGTTTGATGAATTCGAAGAATTTACGACCCCGGAGTCCAAATTTGCCCATGCCATGGATAACCTGCAGCCCTTGATCCTGAACCACAGCAACGGAGGCGGAGACTGGCGGGAGCATGAAGTATGTGCCGAACAGGTCTACGGAAGGCAGAAAAAGACCAGGCTTGGTTCGGAAAAGCTTTATCAGGTGACAGATGAGATTTTGAAGGAGCACATTCAGAAGGGCGATCTGAAAGGATAAACGAACGATGAAGATGAATGTAATGTCCATGGATACCCTAATTGAACAGGTAGCAGCTATCTGTAAAAAGAACGGTGTGAAGCGTCTGGAGCTTTTCGGTTCCTTTGCGACGGGGACAGCGACGCCGACCAGTGATATTGATTTTGTGGTATATGGCTGTAAAGACATTTCCCGTCTGGAAGCGGATTTGGAGCAGATAGAAACCCTACGGAAAATCGATGTATTTGATTATGAAAGCATTCGAAATCCTTATTTACTGGAGGATATAGAAAAGTATGGAAAACAAATTTATTAACCGGTATCATACGTTTTGTAAAAGTCTGGAAAATCTAAAAAAGAGACAGAGAAAGAATTGAAGAATATTCGTAACTGAACAGTTACGAATATTCTGGCTTCCGCGAATCAGAACTCTACTCAAAGGGGGATAATAGAAATCGGAAATGGGGGTTTACCACAATGACAAGGAGGAGAAGAGAAGATGGAACAGTTTCTAATCGCCCATGATCTGGGCACTTCGGGGGATAAGGCAACGCTTTTTACGACAGAAGGGCGGCAGGTGCGAAGTTACACGGCTTCCTATGACGTGCATTTTTTTAACGGCAATTATGCGGAACAGGATCCGGAGAACTGGTGGGATGCCGTCTGCGAGGCGACGAAGGCCGTTTTGGACGGTGAGGACGAGAGGCTGGTGGCCGCCATGTCCTTCAGCGCCCAGATGCAGGCCTGCCTGCCGGTAGATAAGAACGGAAGACCGCTTCGGGATGCCATGATCTGGGCAGATATGCGCTCCGTAAAAGAGGCGAAGCAGCTGGAGGAGGCCATCGGTGCAGACCGGATTTATCAGATTACCGGACACCGGGTAGCGGCCAGCTACAGCATCGAAAAGCTGATGTGGCTGAAGGCCAACGAGCCGGAGGTCTATGAGAAGACTTACAAGATGCTCCAGGCAAAGGACTATATCATCCAGAGGGCAACGGGAGAATTTGTGACGGATTATTCCGATGCGTCCGGTACCCAGGCGCTGGATCTTCGGAAGCTGGAGTGGTCCGAGGAGATCCTGACGGCTGCAGGCATCGAGAAGGACAAGCTGCCGACGCTGAAGCGCTCCATCGATGTGGCCGGAACGATCCAGGATCGGGTAGCGGGTGAAATCGGACTGCCTGCGGGTACTCCGGTGGTCTGCGGCGGCGGTGACGGCCCTGTATCTGCGGTAGGTGCGGCCTGCATAGGGGACGGCGAGTTCTACCTGACCTACGGTACTTCTGCCTGGATCGGCGGAACCACCACGGAGCCTTTCATTGACCCGGACAAGACCGTATTCTGCTTCGCCCATGTGATTCCGGGCAAATATATGCCCTGCGGAACCATGCAGGCAGCAGGAAGCTCTTACGCCTATATTCGCCGGGCACTCTGTGACGGCATGCCCTACGATGAGATGAACAAGCTCATCGAGAAATCCCCGGCAGGGGCTCAGAACCTGATTTTCCTGCCCTATATGCTGGGTGAGAGAAGCCCCAGATGGAATCCGAACACCAGCGCTGCCTTCCTCGGCATCAAGCCGGAGCATGAGAAGAAGGATTATGTGCGGGCGGTCATCGAGGGTATCGCGATGAATATGGACTTGATTTTGAAGGCCTACCGGAAACAGGCGAAGATTGAGCACATGAATCTGACCGGCGGCGGAGCCAAGGGTGAGGTTGTCTCCCAGATCCTGGCAGACGTTCTCAATGTAGACTTCGATATGCCGGACTGCGTAGAAGCAGCCACCTCCATCGGCGCGGCCGTTATCGCAGGCGTCGGTGTCGGCGTCTTCGACAGCTTCGACGAGATCAAGCGCTTCCTGAAGTTTGAGAAGCACGTGGAGCCCAAGAAAGAGAATCAGAAGGTCTACGAGGAGCTGAAGCCTATCTTTGACGAGGCTTATCAGTGTCTGGTGCCGCTGTATGAGAAGCTTTCGAAACTGTAAATAAATAGAAATACAATCGCAAAAAGAAGAGCCCTGTTTTCACAGAGGCTCTTCTTTCGATCCATTTTTATTTCGCCAGCAGCATCATAATCTCATTGCTTCTGCTGATAAACTTCGTCATCTTCTCCGGTGAGAGCGGCTGGTGGCTGATCATGGCCAGGTCGTAGAGCTGCTCGCAGAACAGATGGATATTTTCACCGTCCTTATGCTCCAGGATGTACTGAACCAGCTTGTTGTTGGCATTCAGAACCAGAGTTTCTCCACCGCCGAGCATGCCCAGATCCATGCCGTTCATGCTGTACATCTTCATCATATCCTGCATTCTGCGGCTCTCCTCGGAGAGGGTGATCATGGAGGAAATGCTCTCGTTCTTCATTTTCTCCACCTTCACATCGAGCTTGTCATTGCCCAGAGCCTTGCGGAAGATGTCGGTCAGGGACTCGGTGGTTTCCTTCAACTCCTCCTCATCGGTGGCTTCTACGAAGTCCTCGGTCAGGTCCGCATCGATGCGCTGGAACTTGATCTTGTCATTTTTCATTTCCAGATGGGAGATGAACGGGGTGTCGATGTTGTGTTTCAGGATAACGGCAGTCTTGCCCTCCTCCTTGAAGAGGTTGATATACTGGCTCTGCTGTACCTCGTCGGTCACATAGAAGATTGTCGTCTTTTCAGGCTCCTTCTCCTCCTCTTTCTCGTCCTTGGTCTCGTCCGGATTCTCTACTACGTCTACGTCTGCGGCTTTCTCCTCCGGAACCAGATCCTTCAGAGTCTGATATTTGCCGTCCAGATCCTTGAAGAGGATGTAATCGCTCATTTTCTCGCAGAATTTCTCATCCTTCAGGCAGCCGTATTTGATAAACGGGCTGATGTCGTCCCAGTACTTCTCATAGCTCTCACGATCCGTCTTGCACATGCCGGTGAGCTTGTCCGCTACCTTCTTGGAGATATAGTCGGAAATCTTCTTGACGAAGCCGTCATTCTGCAGAGCGCTTCGGGATACGTTCAGCGGCAGATCCGGGCAGTCGATGACGCCCTTTAAGAGCATCAGGAATTCCGGAATGACTTCCTTGATATTGTCGGCGATAAATACCTGGTTGTTGTAGAGCTTGATGGTTCCCTCGATGGAATCGTACTCGGTATTGATCTTCGGGAAGTACAGGATACCTTTCAGGTTGAAGGGATAATCCATATTCAGGTGAATCCAGAACAGCGGCTCCTTGTAATCCTGGAAGACCTTGCGGTAAAAAGCCTTGTACTCCTCATCATCGCACTCATTGGGATGCTTGGTCCACAGCGGATGGATATCGCTTAGGGATACGGGACGCTTGTTGATCTTGACGCGATCCCTTGCCGGGGAAATCTCTTTGGTCTCCTTGGTGCCGTCCTCTTTCTCGACCTCCTCGGTCTTGGCGTCCTCATGGATGTGCTCGACTACCACGTCGTCGTCACGCAGCTCGGATTCGTCGATGGTCTCGTATTCCTGCTCTGCATTGGCCTTCTCCAGGAAAATCTCTACCGGCATGAAGGAGCAATACTTGCTGATGACCTCGCGAGCCCGGTATTCGTTGGCGAACTCGAGGCAATCCTCGTTCAGAAACAGGGTAATCTCGGTACCGATCTCGGTACGGGAGCCCTCAGACATATCGTACTCGGTGCCGCCGTCGCATTCCCAGTGAACGGCTTTCACGCCCTCTTTATAGGAAAGGGTGTCGATGTGAACCTCATCGGCTACCATGAAGGCAGAGTAGAAGCCCAGTCCGAAATGTCCGATGATCTGGTCATCGTTTGCCTTATCCTTGTATTTCTCCAGGAAATCCGCTGCGCCGGAAAAGGCGATCTGGTTGATATATTCCTCGACCTCCTCGGCGGTCATGCCCAGGCCGGTATCGATGAATTTCAAAGTTTTTTCCTCCGGATTTACCACCACGCGGACGCTGTCCTTATGACCTTCCGGATAGCTGTATTCGCCAATCAGGGAAAGCTTTTTCAGCTTCGTGATGGCGTCGCAGCCGTTGGAAATCAACTCGCGGAAAAAGATATCATGATCCGAATAGAGCCATTTCTTAATGATCGGGAAAATATTTTCACTGTTAATGGAAAGACTTCCATGTGTATTTGCCATTTTTGTTCACTCCTTTAAAAATATTTCAGTAACTAATGAGTATTGTAACGCGGGGAGAACAAAAAGTCAATAAAAAATTAGCACTCTATGGAGATGAGTGCTAACAAAGAAGGAGAAAGGACAGCTCATGCTTCAGAAAGAATTTCTGGACCATCTGATCCCAGGCATGCTCCAGAGATTTATCCATCGTAAATACATGCAGGGATACGGCGGTGGTACAGATGACTTGCCCGCCTTCATAGCGAATATTTAAGACAAGGCCGCCGACATCCTTTGCAGAAAAGGAGGAAGCGGTTTGAACCAACAATTTTTCTGTATTCTCCGGGGAGAGCTGAAGGGTAAAGCGAAAGCCTAAGGGAGTATGTTTTCCCTTGATAAGCTCCAGACAAAAGGGACGAAGCTCCTGCCAGCGAATCAGCCGGCGGTTTTGAAGCGCCAGGGCCTCCTGCTCCTCTTTGGAATAATAATCGGGGCATAGATGCCCGTCAAAATGAAAGGTGCCAAAGGTAGTGATGCTGCCCTCTACGACATGGAAGGCATCGAAGGTTTGAGAGAGTAAAAGCTGGTTCATAAAGGCCTTTACCTCTTCCATCTGTAATGAAATCATAGAAATCTCCTGAAAAATTGAAAAAAATGATGTGACACGTAACTATGAAGGTACTGAACAGTTACTGTGACACTTTTTAAGTATACACAGAATCGGCCGGCAATTCAATGGAGAAGCCTTTTTATTCTTTCTAAGAAAAGAGGTTGAAAAGCGTATACCATTGTGCTATTATCTAATGTAGTATTCAAAACTACATTAAAAAGTTTTGACTTTGAGAAATAGAGCGGAGGAACATCGCGTAATGAGTTATAAAATTATTGTAGACAGCTGCGGCGAGCTGCCGGAGAATTTAAAGAAGAGCGGACATTTCGAAAATGTACCGCTGACGCTGGATATTGACGGATATCTGATTGTCGATGACGAAACTTTTGACCAGGCAGATTTTCTGAGAAGGGTGGCAGCAAGTCCGAATTGCCCGAAGTCCTCCTGCCCGTCTCCCCAGAGATATATGGAAGCCTATAGCTGTGAGGCGGATCATGTCTATGCCGTGACTCTATCCGCAGAGCTGAGCGGCTCTTACAACAGTGCGGAGCTGGGGAAAAAGCTCTATCTGGAGGAGTACGGTGAAAAGCCGATCCATGTTTTTAATTCCAAGTCCGCATCGATCGGACAGACTTTGATTGCCATGAAGATCGAGGAATATGAGAAGGCGGGCGCTTCCTTTGAGGAGGTTATCGAAAAGGTAGATGCCTTTATCGAAGAGCAGCATACGTATTTTGTATTGGAATCCCTGGAGGCTCTTCGGAAAAACGGCCGCTTGAGCAACCTGAAGGCCTTCGTGGCCAATGCTCTCAATATCAAGCCGGTGATGGGCTCAACTCCCATCGGTTCGATCTGTCAGAAGGATCAGGCCCGCGGCATGAACCGCGCGCTGAAGCGGATGGCGGACTATGTGGCAGCGGAGATCATCAATCCGGTAGAAAAGATCGTCGCGATCACCCATTGCAATTGTCCGGAGCGGGCGCAGTTTATGAAGGAGGAGATCGCGAAGCGGGTTCAGGTAAAGGATTTTCTGATCCTCGATACCGCAGGCGTCAGCAGCCTCTATGCCAGCGACGGCGGCGTGATTGTAGCAGTTTAGGATTTTAAAGGGTGGTTTTTTGAGAATAGTATGCTATAATATATAAAAATGAGAGATACCGGTCGGATACAGAACCGATATCTCAGGAGAGGATGCAGAATATGAGTCAGGAAAAGGTAGATCGTTATAAAGAGCAAAAAGCCAATCGAAAGAAAATCATGGCCCGGGAGAAGCGGGAAAAGTTTCTGGTGAAGCTTTGCGCGAGTCTTGTGGCTCTGGCACTGGTAGGCTGGCTTGGCTATTCCGTCTATGACCGGGTAAATCAGCCGGATACCTCGGATGTCGCCATTACGACGACGGCGATTGACGAGTATGTCAATACATTGAGCGAGTAAAAAAGTTAAAAAGACCGCATGTTTCTTGGAACATGCGGTCTTTTTTGATCCGAAGCTTATTTATTCTTTTTCTCTTTTTTTTCAGGTGCTGCGAGGCTGTATTTTTCTGCATAGGCATTGAAGCATTCCTGATAAGCCTCATCGCGCATATGACGCACACTCTTTACATATTCGTGGGTATCGAATTCGGCACTGTCCGTCTCGATCATGGCCACGGCGACATTCGAGCAATGAGCCGCGATACGCTCTAAGTTGGTCAATAGGTCATTGAAGGCAAAGCCCTGCTGGAATTCGCATTTTCCCTCCCGGAGGCGGATAATATGGCGGTTCTTCAGCTCATTGCAGAGCATACCGATGAGCTCGCGAAGCGGCTCCACCTTCTTGGCATCCTCCAGGGAATCATTGCAGAAGGCATCGACCGTCAGATCGGTGATCTCTCGAATTGAGGCGCTCAAAACACTGATTTCATATTGAGCGGATTCGGAAAACGTGATTTTCTTTTCCGCCAGCTCCTTGGCTACCTTCGAAATATTGACGGCATGGTCGCCGAGACGCTCGAAATCGCTGAGGGTATGAAGAAATTCGGAAACCTGCTTGGTCTGCGGGTCTGTCAGAGGCTGTCCCGTCAGCTGCATCAGGTAGGTGCCCAGCTTGTCCTCATATTTATCGATGAGGTTTTCCTTTTCCTGAATCTTGTTATACTTATCCTGGGAGAAATCCTTCAGCAGGGCAAAGGCACGGCTTAGGTTTTTGCGAGCCTTTTTCGCCATGCCGTTCATTGCGGTATGACTCTGGGTGATGGCCAGAGCTGGATAAGCGATGAAACGCTCCTCGAGAAGGTCGAAGTCGGCCTGCTCCTCCAGCTCCTCCGGGTCATCCTTGATAAGCCAGAATACCAGCTTCTCAATCAGACGGATGAAGGGCACCAGGACGAGGATGGTGGCCATACGAAAGACAGAGTTCATGAGGGCCACAGTCATAGGCCGCATCGTCAGGTTCATAAAAGGAAAGTCTACGAAGGCATTGACGGTATAGAAGACAATGGACCAGAAAATCATACCGAAGAGGTCGTTCAGCAGATAGATCAGGGCGGTCCGCTTTCCGTTTTTATTCGTTCCGATGGAAGAAAGCAGAACCGGACATGCCGCGCCGACACCGATACCCATGGTGATGGGAAGGGCAGCTGCAAAGGTGATGCTTCCGGTGACGGACAGAGCCTGCAGGATACCGACGGAAGCGGACGCACTCTGCAGGACGGCGGTAAAGGCGATACCTACAAGAATACCCATAAACGGATTTTCAAAGGTAGTCAGAAGGCTGACGAACCCGGGATTTTCCTTCAGAGGGGATACGGCGCCGCTCATGGTCTGCATGCCGACCATCAAAATGGAGAAGCCGAGCATGATATCACCGACGTTTTTATAGGTCGTTTTCTTGACAAACATCTTGAAGATGATGCCGACGATGGCGACGACGGCGGAAATGGTGGCAGTCGACAGAAGCTGCGCAATGCCGCTGGAGCCGTCGATGTAGGACAGACAGAGAATCCAGCCGGTGACACTGGTACCGATATTGGCGCCCATGATAATGCCGATGGCCTGGGCTACCTTCATCATACCGGAATTTACAAAACCGACTACCATGACGGTGGTAGCGGAGGAGGACTGGATGATGGCAGTCACGGCAGTTCCCAGAAGAATACCCTTTAAGGGTGTATTGGTGAGCTTGTAGAGCACCAGCTCCAGCTTATTTCCTGCCACACGCTTCAGACCGTCGCCCATCATAGACATACCGAACAGGAATAAGGCGACGCCGCTTAAGAGGGTCAGGATCAGTGTAAATCCATTCATTTGCTTTTCTCTCCTATGTGTTTTTTTACACGAACACCTCTATTATAAAATAATTTACATCTATTTTACAATCCCTTAACCGGAATTTTATGATTTCGGGGTCAAAAAGTCCGAAAGTCAAAACTTGAAATGAAATAAAGACTTTGGTAAAATGGCTCGGAGAAAAAGGAAATTAAAAATGAGAAAAGAGTAAAATTATGGAAAAGATAGAAATATCGGAAGAAAGTATCATAGAGCTTCGCCATAGACTTCACGGCTGCCCGGAGATCTCCGGGCAGGAGCGAAGAACCAGGGCAGTCCTAAAGCAATTTCTGGAAGAAAATACCCATCTGGAACTTCAGGACTGCGGCGAAGGCTTTTACGCGGCTTTTCGAAGTGCGCTGCCGAAGCCTGGAAAAAAGGGGATCGCGTTTCGGGCGGATTATGACGCCCTGGCGCTGCCGGAGGGAGGCGCAGCCCATCTTTGCGGTCATGACGGTCATGCGGCAGCCCTATGCGGCGCAGCCCTTCTGCTGGAGCAGCGGGCAGGGGAGGGACGGGATCCGGGCAGGGATGTGTTCTTCTTGTTCCAGCCCGCCGAGGAGACCGGCGCGGGGGCAGCGCCCTGCTGTGCGATCTTTGAAAGAGAAGAGATAGAAGAAATCTACGGCGCGCACAACCTGCCGGGCTTTGCCTTTGGCGAGGTGTATACAAAGGAAGGAACCTTCGCCTGCGGCTCCGAGGGCCTGACTTTACGGTTCCTTGGAAAGCCCACCCATGCGGCCTACCCGGAGTTGGGCGTCTCCCCGGCTCCTGCGGTGGGACAGCTTCTGACTGAAATCCCGTCCTTTTTAAATAAGAAAGAACACGGCTACGGCGGCATGGTGCTCTGCACGGTCATCGGGGCGCAGATGGGTGAAAAAGCCTTCGGTGCGGCTGCTGCAAAAGCGGAAGTCTGGCTGACCCTCCGGGCCGAGCGGGGCGCGGACCTGGAAAAATTGCGTCAAATGGTGCTGTCCCGCGCGAACGCACTGGCGGCACAGGGCGGCCTCATTCTGGAGACAGAGGAGCAGGATGTCTTCCCTGCCACTGAAAATGATAAGGTTTGCGCTGAAAAGGTTCGGAAAGCCTGCGGCGGAGGCATTTTGCCGGAGCCTATGCGCTGGAGCGAGGATTTCGGCCATTACCTGAATCATTGCAGGGGCGGGTTTTTCGGCATCGGAGCCGGAGAGGATTATCCGGGTCTTCACACAGAGACCTATGAGTATCCGGATGGGCTGCTCATGCGGACAGCGGAGAGCTTTCTGCGCCTGATTTGAGGATAAAAGGACGACATTTGGAGGTACATAAACGATGCTGATACGCTTATTTTCCTATATTAAGCAGTATAAAAAACACGCTGTCCTGGCCGTCATCTGCATCATGACAGAGGGCATTTTCGAGCTTCTGGTGCCGCTCATCATGGCGGATCTCATCGATGTGGGGGTGGCGAACGGCGACCGAACCTATATCTATACAAAGGGACTGCAGATGGTGGCCTGCGCGCTGATTGCACTGGTGCTGGGCGTGGGAAGCGCCCGGTTCGCGGCACTGACTGGTCAGGGGCTGGGCGCGGAACTGAGAAAGGCGGAGTATGAGAAGCTTCAGGGCTATTCCTTCGCCAATATCGACCATTTCCGTTCATCTTCCCTGGTGACGCGGCTGACCAGCGATGTGACGAATATCCAAAATGCGGTATCCATGGGTATGCGGCCCTTTTGTCGGGGACCGATGATGCTGGTGGTGGCTACGGGCGTAGCCTTTTCTATCAATCATACCTTAGCCCTTGTGTTCTTTGTGGCGCTGCCCTTATTGGCGATTGCCCTTTTCGTGATTACCATGAAGGTGCGTCCGCTTTATTCCAGGATGCAGAGCGCCATCGATACGGTGAATCGAATCATTCAGGAAAATCTGACGGCTGTGCGCATTGTCAAGGCCTGCGTACGGGGCGACTATGAGGTGGAGAAGTTCGAGGAGGGCAATCAGAAGCTTCGAAAGGAATCGGAGACCGCTTTCCGGTTAGCCGCCCTGAATATGCCGGCGATGCAGTTCGTCATGTATGGCACGATTCTTTCGATCCTGCTTTTTGGCGGCTATCTGATTCAGAACGGCGTCATGAAGGTAGGCGAGCTCACCGGATTTTTGAGCTATGTGCTGCAGATCCTGAATTCTCTGATGATGATTTCCAATGTGTTCCTGATGCTGACCCGTTCCATGGCCTCCGGCGCGCGAATTCTGGAGGTCATCGACGAGAAGGTGGATCTGACCGATGAAAAGGCCCGGGATATCGAAGTGGAACGCGGCAGCGTGGACTTTGAGCATGTGTGGTTCAAGTATAAAAAAGAGGCGAAGGAATATGTGCTTTCGGATATTTCTTTCCATATAGAAGCAGGCCAGACCGTGGGAGTCATCGGCCAGACCGGCGCGGCCAAGTCTACGCTGGTGCAGTTGATTCCGAGACTTTACGAGGCCACCGAAGGGGTGGTGAAGGTGGACGGCATTCCGGTGCAGGAGTACCCGATGGCGCATCTGCGGGACGCCATTGCCATGGTACTGCAGAAGAATACCTTATTTTCCGGAACGTTGCTCGACAACCTGCGCTGGGGAAAGGAGGACGCTTCCCGTAAGGAAATCGAGGAAGCCTGCTACATCGCTTGTGTAGATGAAGTATTGGAGCGGCTGAGCGAAGGCTATGAGACCGAGATGGGTCAGGGCGGTGTCAACGTGTCCGGAGGCCAGAAGCAGCGGATTTGCATCGCCCGGGCACTCTTAAAGAAGCCGAAAATCCTGATTCTTGACGATTCCACCAGCGCCGTGGATACGGCTACCGAGGCGAAAATTCGGGAACGGATGGGTGCGGCCTTGCCGGATATGACAAAAATCATCATCGGACAGAGGATTTCCTCTGTCCGGCACGCGGATCAGATTATCATCCTGGATGACGGCCGGGTCAGTGATATCGGCACTCACGAGGAGCTGCTGGCCCGCAGCGAAATCTATCAGCAGATTTACGAATCCCAGAAGGAAGGAGTGGAGCTTTAATGGCAAGGTACAGCTATGTGGGCTACAAGCGGCCGAAAAATACAAAGAATACACTGAAGCACCTCCTTCATTATATGGGTCTCCACAAATGGATGTTTCTTCTGGTGGGACTTCTGGTATGCATCAGCACTGGGGCCGGCGTCATGGGAACCTATCTCTTAAAACCGGTGATCAACCGCTTTATCATGCCTGGTGATATGAAGGGCCTGGTCAGCGCCGTGGCGGCCATGGGCGTCATGTATCTGTGCGGCGCACTGGCTACCCTGGCCTATAATCAGCTCATGATCAAGTCAGCCCAGACCGTGGTACAGGAGATAAGGAGCGACCTCTTTGCCCATGTGCAGACCCTGCCCTTAAGCTATTTTGATGCTCATACCCATGGGGAGCTGATGAGCCGCTTTACAAACGATGTGGACACGGTGCAGGAGGCCATGAACAACAGCTTCGCCATGGCCATCCAGAGTTTTCTGACTTTGGTTGGAACCATTGTGATGATGATGGTTTTAAGCGTGCGGCTATCCCTGATTGTCATGGTGTTCCTGATCATTATGGGCATCTTTATCCGGACCAACAGTAAGCGGAGCCGGAAATATTATCAGCGGCAGCAGGCGGAGCTTGGAAAAATCAATGGCTTCGCGGAGGAAATGATGGCGGGCCAGAAGGTGGAGAAAATCTTCAACCACGAGAAGATTAATTTTGGCATCTTCTGCGGCCTCAACGAGAAGTTCCGGAAGGAATCCACGGACGCCCTGACTTATACGGGCATACAGGTACCCACGATAGTCAGTCTTTCCTATCTGAATTACGCGATATCGGCCTGCGTAGGCGGTATTTTCACCCTGAATGGCCTTCTGGATATCGGAAGCCTGTCCTCTTATCTGGTATTTGTTCGCCAGAGTGCCCTGCCCATGAACCAGTTTACGGCCCAGATTAACCAGATTCTGACGGCTCTGGCCGGCGCGGAGCGGATCTTCGACCTGATGGAGGCCGAGCCTGAGGTAGATGAGGGCGACGTGACCCTCTGCTATGTATTGGAGGAAAATGCAAAATTAAAAGAGACGGACGAGCGTACCGGACACTTTGCCTGGAAGCTTCCGCCGGCGGAGCCGGGCGGCGAGGCAGAGCTGCGGGAATTAAAGGGCGATGTGAAATTTGACAATGTGGTCTTTGGTTATGTGCCGGAGAAACACATTTTAAATGGAATATCATTGTACGCGAAGCCCGGTCAGAAAATCGCCTTCGTGGGCAGCACCGGAGCCGGAAAGACCACGATTATCAACCTGATTAACCGGTTCTATGAGATCGAGGCCGGCACCATCACCTACGACGGTATCGATATCCGGCGGATCCGGAAGGAGGATCTGCGCCATTCCCTGGCCATGGTCATCCAGGAGACACACCTGTTTACCGGAACCATAGCCGATAATATCCGCTACGGAAAGCTTGATGCCACCGATGAGGAGGTGCGGGAGGCAGCCCGGATCGCCAATGCGGATTCCTTCATCCGACGCCTTCCGGACGGCTACGACACGATGCTCTACAGCGACGGCAGCAACCTCTCCCAGGGGCAGCGCCAGCTGATCGCCATTGCCCGGGCAGCCATCGCGAAGCCGCCGGTTCTGATTCTCGACGAGGCCACCAGCTCCATTGACACGCGAACCGAGCGGCTTATCGAAAAGGGAATGGATGCCATCATGGACGGACGAACCGTCTTCGTCATCGCCCACCGGCTTTCGACGGTTCGCAATTCCAAGGCCATCATGGTGCTGGAAAAGGGCGAGATCATCGAGCGGGGCGACCATGAGGCGCTGCTTGCGGAGAAGGGACGCTATTATCAGCTTTATACCGGACAGTTCGAGCTCTCGTAGGGCTTTCGCCCCACTTCACCCTCATTGATGGGCGAATGGCTTTTGACTCTGTAACTAAGATTGTCTATTTTTTATCTTAGTTGTATCCTGTATGCAAATATGGTAAAGTGAGTATGGAACAAGGGCATGAGAGGAGGAAAGGCAGATGAAGATCGGCTTTACAGAGCTTCTGGTCGTTTTGATTGTTGCCTTGTTTGTTATTGGACCGGATAAGCTTCCGGAGTTTGCGAAGAAGCTGGGAGAAGCCCTGGCGGAGTTTCGCAAATATTCAGAATCCGCGACGAAGGATATCAAGGAAAGTATCGTAGAGCCCCTGGAGGAGGCGCAAAAGCCCTTGAGGGAGGCGATTGAGCCGCTTCGGGAGACAGAAAAGGAGATTCGCGGAAATGTAAAAGAGCTTCAGTCATCCATCGAGCAGTTTGGAAAACCTTCCGGGAAACCGGAAAAACCGGAGACGACCCCGGAGCCTGAAGCAGAAAACGATAAAATCGATGAAATGCCGAAGAAGAAAGAAAGGAGTAGCTTAGATGAAGATCGGAACGACGGAACTGCTGGTGATTCTGGCAGTGGTAGTGATTATCTTTGGACCGACACAGATTCCGAAGCTGACCAGGATGTTCGGGAAGAGCGTAAAGAGCTTTAAGGAAGGCCTGGGCGAGGACGAGGATGACAAGGTGACAAAGGATGAAGGCAGGAAAGAAGAATAAGGCAGAGAATCCGGATGGGGAGATGAGCCTTTCCGGGCATCTGAGAGAACTGCGGAACCGGGTATTGATTTGTCTGGTACTTCTTTTTGCAGCGATGATCGTGGCATTGGGATTTTCTCCGAAGCTGGTAGAAATGCTGCTGACACTGGGAAGAACCAACGGATACCGGTTCATTTATATTTCTCCCCAGGAGCTTCTGATTGAGTATTTTTCTCTGTCTGTGATTGCAGGCATCTGCATGACGCTTCCGATGATTTTTTATCAGGTCTGGGCCTTTGTGAAGCCCGGATTGAAGCAGGGAGAGAATGGATTCTTTCTTTTTGCGATGCTGTTCGGACTTTTCAGCTTCTGCGTCGGCATCCTATTTGCCTGGAAGGTGATGCTGCCCTTTATGCTGAATTTTTTAAGTACGCTGAATGGGAGCAGTGATGTGACGGCAGCCATCAGTGTACAGAATTATATTAGCTTTCTTCTGACGATTTTTATCGTCTTTGGAGCAATTTTTGAGCTGCCGATGGTATCGGTGCTGCTGACCAGGATGGGTCTTTTGCGCTCTGCCTGGATGAAAAAGGCGAGAAAACCGGCCATTGTGGTGATTTTCTTTTTGGCAGCTGTCGTGACCCCGCCGGATGTGGTATCCCAGACGATGGTAGCTATTCCGGTGATTTTGCTGTATCAGCTGAGTATCTTTTTATGCAGCATCATAGAACGAAAAAAATAATAATGAAAAAATAATGTAGGAGTGAAGAATATGGGAAAACAGATTTCCAGACGAACATTTATCAAGGGCATTGCTGCCGGAGCAGTCAGTGCGGCAGCCATCGGCGTACTGCCGAAGCTGGAGTCCTCCCTCGGGAAATCCGCGGGGACAGGAGCAGCAGAAGGGACGGGGGCGGTCTCCTCAGGGATGACCTTTACACCGGGTACCTATACGGCCTCCGCCAAGGGCATCGCAAGCGATGTAACGGTTACCATGACCTTTGATGAGACCAGCATTACCGATATGCAGATCGATGTATCGGGAGAGACTCCGGATATCGGCGGCAAGGTCGGCGAGGAGATGAAGAGTAAGATCCTTTCCGCCCAGAGCTGCAATGTAGACGGCATCTCCGGAGCGACGGTGACCTGCGATGCGGTAAAGACAGCAGCGGCAGACTGTATCTCTCAGGCCAGCGGACAGAGCGTGGCTGTCGAGGAGGCAGCAGCCTCCGGAAGCACAGACTGGCTCGGAGAAGCGCCGGAGATCGCCGAGAGCGAGATTACCGAGACCCTGGATACAGAGGTCCTGGTGGTAGGCTGCGGTACCGGCGGCTGGATTACCGCGATGACAGCTGCGGAAGAAGGCGCCAAGGTTCTGGTAGTAGAGAAGCGGGAGAGCCCGACAGGTATCCGCGAGGATATCGGCGCCATCGGCTCTGCGATTCAGCAAAAGGAGATTGCAGAGAATCCCGAGCTTGCTATTGACAAGATCGAAGCGCTGCAGGAGATCGTCCGTTACGGCTCCGGCTATGTGGATTCGGATCTGGTCAAGGTCTGGATCAACGAGTCCGGCGAGATGATCGACTGGCTGACAGCACTTTTGGAAAATACCGGAAATTACTATATGAGCCTGGAGGGCGGTATCGGAAATACGGCTGACCCGGGACGCGACAAAGCTTATGCGACAGGTCACAGCCCGCATAAGACTGAGGAGGCTTCGAAGGATGACAGCATTACGCTGAATAGCACCTTCCAGGCACATTGCGATGAGCTGGGCGTGGAGTGGAAGCTTTCCACCGCTCTTATAAAGCTGGAGCAGGATGCCTCCGGCAAGGTGACCGGCATCATTGCCCAGGATTGCAATGACAACCATTATATCCGTGTCAATGCCTCCAAGGGCGTCATCATCTGCGCCGGTGGCTATGCATGCAATACCGATATGATGCAGGCTCTGCAGCCCATGACCCTGGATATGAAGATCAATTATTCCTTAGGATCCACCTGCGACGGCTCAGGCATCAAGGCCATGATGTGGGCGGGAGCGGCTCTCGACCCGACCCATGCGTCGATGATGTTCAACCGCTGCTGCTGTCTGCCGACAGAGACCGCGGGCTATAAGACCAACGGAAAATGGTTCTGGTTCGGCGAGCAGCCCTTCCTGAAGGTAAACCTGAACGGAAAGCGTTTCTGCAACGAGTCCGGCCCTTACGAATTCATGCTTCACTCCATGGAGATGCAGCCCTATCATACCTATTGCGATATCTTCGATGCAAACAACAAGCAATATGCAGAGCAGTTCGACGAGGTAGGCTGCTGCCGTCTGTTCCCGTTCCCGAACGGGGCGGCCAGCAATATGGGCTATGACTATGTATGGAGCAAGAACGAGGAGCTCATCGAGGCAGGCTATCTTCAGAAGGCAGATACTCTGGAGGAGCTGGCGGAGAAGCTGAACATTCCGGTTGACAATTTTGTGGCAACCGTCAAGCGCTACAACGAGCTCTGCGCAGCAGGTGTAGACGAGGACTATGGAAAAGAGAAGCATCGTCTGACGCCGGTAGATACCGCACCCTATTACGGAATCCGTACCGGTGCATGGCATCTGACCACATTGAACGGCTGCCGGATCAATACCGATATGCAGGTATTGAATGAGAACGGCGAGCCCATTGAAGGCTTATATGCGACCGGAGACTGCTCCGGTGGTATGTTTGCCACCACATACCCGAACCTGTTTACAGGTCTTGCATGCGGACGAACGATGACCTTCGGACGTCATGCAGCAAAACTGGTTGCCGCAAAGGCATAAAGGAAGGAAAGGAAGCTTATGTTCAAGAAGACGTTTAAGGGCGGCGTACATCCGGATGACGGAAAACGGTACGCCAAGGACGCGGCTTATCGTCCCTATCTGCCCCAGGGAGAGCTGGTATTTCCGATGAGTCAGCATATCGGAAAACCGGCAAAGCCCCTGGTAAAGAAGGGCGATGCAGTTCTGGCCGGTCAGGTGATTGGTGAGGCAGACGGTTTCGTATCTGCCAATATCATCAGCTCCTGTTCCGGAATCGTCAAGGCTGTAGAGAACAGAAGAACAGCATCCGGTGCCAAGGTACTGTCCGTAGTGATCGAGAATGACGGACAGTATACAATGGAAGAAGGCATCGGCGCGAAGCGCGATTACAAGACGCTTAGCAAAGAAGAAATTCTCGGAAGTATACAAAAAGCAGGAATTGTAGGAATGGGCGGAGCCGGATTCCCGGTACATGTCAAACTGGCGCCGAAGAATGCCGATGAGATTCGCTATGTCATCGCCAACGGTGCAGAGTGCGAGCCCTATATCACCTGTGACGACCAGCTGATGCGTACAAAAAGCATGGAGCTGGCAGAGGGTATGAGAATTTTGCTGAAACTGTTTCCGGCGGCAGAAGGCGTATTCTTGATCGAGGAAAATAAGCCGGAGGCAATAGAAGCCCTTCAGAAGGCCTGCCAGGGAGATGAGAAGCTGAAGGTTCATGCGGCAAAATGCAAGTATCCGCAGGGCGGTGAGCGTTCCATTATCCAGGTCATCGCAGGCATCGATCTGAAGCTGGGCATGCTGCCGGCCGATGCAGGCTGTGTCGTAGACAATGTAGCGACGATCTATGCGATTTATCAGGCTGTCTGTCAGTCCACTCCGCTGATGGAGCGCGGCTTTACCGTATCCGGAGATGTGGTAAAGGAACCGGCCAATCTGATCGTAAAAATCGGTACCGATATGGCAGAGGTACTGGAGGCTGCAGGCGGTATTCAGGACGGAAAGGAAGCCGAGAAATACTTAAGCGGCGGTCCCATGATGGGCATGGCTCTGGCGGATCTGCATGTACCGATCTGCAAAAATAACAATGCCCTGACGGTTCTCGGAGAAGATCCGGTAGCCAAGGCAGAAGAGCAGCGGACGGCATGCCTGCGCTGCGGACGCTGTACAAGAGTCTGTCCTCTGGGACTTTCTCCCCAGGAAATGATGGACGCAGCGAAGAGAAAGCGCTATGTGCGCTATGAGAAAAAGCTTTACGGTCTGGAGTGCATTGCCTGCGGCAGCTGTACCTATGTCTGTCCGGCCAAGCAGCCCCTGATGCAGACCTTCAAGCAGGTAAAGTCTGAGATTATGGCGAAAAAGAGAGCCGCACAGGCACAGCAGGGAGGTGCGAAGAAATGAGCAAATTGATGAATATATCCTCCAGCCCCCATGTGCGGAGCCGCCTGACCACGGCGGGTGTCATGTTTGACGTGATATTGGCTTTGATGCCTGCGACCTTTATGGGTGTCTATCATTTTGGCCTGTCAGCCCTGGCAGTGATTCTCGCCTCGGTTCTGACAGCGGTTCTGACAGAGTTTGTCTTCGATTATGTGACCGGAAGAGAGAATACGATCAAAGACGGCAGTGCAGTGGTAACCGGACTTTTGCTGGCTCTTTGTCTGCCGGCAGGCTGTCCCCTTTATCTGCCGATTCTGGGAAGCCTCTTCGCGATTCTGGTGACGAAATGCTGCTTCGGCGGTCTGGGACATAACTTTATGAACCCGGCGCTGTCGGGCCGCTGTTTCCTCTTGATCTCCTTTGCCAGCGCCATGTCGACGTATTCGGTAGACGGCGTCAGCACAGCCACTCCGCTGGCAGATACCGCCACCAGTCAGGCGCAGAATCTGGCATATGCCATTACCGGTATGGGCAGCGGTGTCATCGGATCCTCCGCGGCAGCCCTGCTTCTTGGCGGCCTGTATCTTCTGATTGTACGCGGCATTACCTGGGAGATCCCGGTATCGGTGCTGGTTTCCTTTACAGCCTTTATCGCCCTGTTCGGCGGTCATGGCTTTGATGTACAGTACCTGCTTTTGCAGCTTTGCGGCGGCGGTATCGTGATGGGCGCCTTCTTTATGGCAA
This sequence comes from Alistipes onderdonkii, assembly GCA_963621925.1. Taxonomy (GTDB): domain Bacteria; phylum Bacillota; class Clostridia; order Lachnospirales; family Lachnospiraceae; genus Laedolimicola. Next base: position 26,467 of record CAVFGF010000015.1, read on the forward strand.
CGGATCCGGTCAGCAGCCCGCTGGCCAGCGGCGGTCAGCTGATCTACGGTGTGATTCTCGGTATTCTGGCAGCGGTTTTCCGTGTCTTCGGAAGCTCTGCGGACTCTGTCAGCTATGCCATTATCATTTGCAATATGTTCGTTCCGCTGATTGATGAGATTTCCATTCCGGTACCCTTCGGATACCGAAAGAAGAAGGAAAAGGGCGGAAAGAAGATCCCGACCGCAGCGCTCGCTCTGTGTGTGATTACCCTGGTGGCAGGTGTGGCCTTAAGTGGTGTATACAAGCTGACGGAGGGTAAGATTGCGGAGCAGGATCTGGCAAAGCAGGCAGCTTCCTACCAGGAGGTTTGTCCGGATGCCGTAGAATTTGGTTATGATGAAGCCCTGACAGCCAAGGTAGAGGCTCTGAACGGTGAAGTCTATGGTACAGACTTCGGAAAGTCCTATATCAGCGATGTCATCGTAGGAAAGGATGCCTCCGGCAATGTGGCAGGCTATGTCATCAGCGCCAGCAGCGGAGACGGTATGGAGGGTGAGATCTCCATGTCCGTAGGTCTCGCAGCAGACGGTACTGTCACCGGTCTTTCCTTCACCGTATTGAACGAGACGGCAGGTCTGGGCTCTCTGGTCGGCGAGGATGACTTCAAGAGTCAGTTTAACGGTGTAAAGACCGATAAGTTTACGCTGTTTAAGTCCGGTGGAGCTTCGGCAGCCGGTGAGATCAACGGTGTATCCGGTGCGACCATTTCCTCCAGTGCAGTGGTCAATGCGGTGAATGCTGCCGTAGACTTCTTCAATACAAATATTCAGGGAGGGAATTAAGAGATGAAACCTTGTACAGAACGCATCTATAATGGTCTGATAAAAGAAAATCCCACTCTGGTTCTGATGCTCGGTATGTGTCCTACCTTAGCGGTTACCACCTCCAGCATCAACGGATTCGGAATGGGTGTTTCCACCCTGGTGGTGCTTGTGATGTCGAACCTGGTCATCTCCGCCCTGCGGAAGGTGATCCCGGATGATGTCCGACTGCCGGCTTATATCGTTATCGTCGCTTCTCTGGTTACCGTAGTAGAGCTTTTGATGGAAGCCTATGTGCCGGATATCTATGAATCACTGGGAATTTATATTCCGCTGATCGTTGTAAACTGCATCATCCTGGGTCGTGCGGAGGCTTATGCCTCCAAGAATCCGCCGCTTTTGTCCGCCATGGACGGACTTGGCATGGGACTTGGCTTTACCGTTTCCCTTTCCGTTATCGGCCTGATTCGTGAGCTTCTGGGCTCCGGAACTGCCTTTGGTATCCAGGTAATGCCGGCAGTTTACAAGCCTATCGCGATCTTCGTAAAGGCTCCGGGAGCCTTCCTGGTGCTGGCTGTTCTGGTCATCATCATGAATGCACTGAAGCTGAAGAATCGCGCGAATGCGATGGTCGAGGGCTGTGACGGCTGCTGTGCGACCTGCTCGCATGCGAAGGAAGAAGGAAAGGAGGCGCAGAATTAAATGAAATCCTTGATTTTGATTATCATTACAACAGCGCTGGTAAACAATGTAGTCCTGAGCCAGTTTTTGGGAATCTGCTCCTTCCTGGGTGTATCGAGATATATTAAGACCTCCTTCAGCCTGGGTGCAGCGGTTATCTTTGTTATTACGGTAGCCTCTGCAGTGGCAAACCTTCTTTATACCTATGTATTGACCCCGCTGAACCTGGATTATTTGAAGACCATCGTCTTTATCCTGGTTATCGCGGCTCTGGTACAGATGGTAGAGATGTTTACCAAGAAGACATCCCCGCCCCTCTATAAGGCGCTGGGTATCTACCTGCCGCTGATCACCACCAACTGTGCAGTTCTCGGTGTAGCATTGACCAATGTACAGGATGGCTACAATTTTATCGAAAGCGTACTGGCGGGCTTCGGTACCGCAGTCGGCTATACCATCGCCATCGTTCTTTTGGCCGGTATCCGCAGCCGTGTCGATGAGGAGGCTTTGCCGGCGCCCTTAAACGGCGCACCCATCGTATTGATCTGTGCTGCATTGATGGCCATTGCATTTATGGGCTTTGGCGGTCTGGCACTGTCATAAGGAGGAGAATATGCAGGAAGTTATTATTGCAACACTGGTAGTAGGTGTCATCGGACTTCTGATTGGCGTAGCTCTGGTGGCAGTCAGCAAGAAGTTCGCAGTAGAGACCGACGAGAGAGTCGGCCTGGTAAGAGAAAGCCTTCCGGGCAACAACTGCGGTGCCTGCGGCTATGCAGGCTGCGACGCAGTAGCTGCAGCCATCGTGGAGGGCAAGGCTCCGGTCAATGCCTGTCCGGTCTGTAATGCAGCGGCAGTACAGAAAATCGGCGACATCATGGGCGTAGAGGCAGAGGCGGCGGAGCGCAAGGTTGCTTACGTGCATTGCTCCGGCACCTGTGACAAGACCTCGGTTCGCGCGAACTATGTCGGCATTCATGACTGCCGTGCGGCGGTACTGGCCGGTATTTCCATCGGCGCCTGTGATTATGGCTGCCTTGGCTTCGGGTCCTGTGTGGAAGCCTGTACATTTGGGGCTTTGCATGTAGAGAACGGCATTGCCATCGTAGATGCGGACAAATGTGCCGGCTGCGGCAAATGTGCGAAAGCCTGTCCGAAGGGTCTCATCGACCTGATTCCGGCGCAGCAGAAGCTGATCGTCCGCTGCTCCAGCAAGGATCGCGGTCCGGCGGTCAAGAAGGCCTGTACAGCCGGCTGCCTTGGCTGCGGTGTCTGCGTCAAGCAGTGTGAGCATGAGGCCATCACCGTAGAGGGCAACCTGGCTCGCATCGATGCGGCGAAGTGCGTCGGCTGCGGCAAGTGCGCCGAGAAATGTCCGGCGAAGGTCATCGAAATACGATGAAGGAAATATGAGGAACAATAAATGAAGCGAATCATGTCAGTCATTCTGGGAGCCCTGACGCTGATGATTGTCGCAGGCTGTATCCTGCAAAAACGAAAAGAAGAGTCAGAAACACCCTGCGTAAGACAGCTTTTTGCTATGGATACCGTTATGAGCTTTACCGCTTACGGATCAAAGGCAGAGGAGGCAGTCGAAGCGGCGATGAAGGAAATCGAACGGCTGGATGCTTTGCTTTCCACAGGGAATGAATCCAGTGAGATCTCGCAGCTGAATGCTGCGGGATCTTTTGTGGTATCTGAGGATACGCAGACCCTCTTAAAGGAGGCAAAGGAGATCGGAAGCTCGACAGGCGGTCTTTTTGATGTCACCATCTATCCTCTGATGAAGCTTTGGGGTTTTCCGACAGGGGAATACCGGGTACCGGAAAAGGAAGAAATTTCCAGTCTGCTTTCCTTTGTAGACAGCAGCCAGATCGAGCTGAACGGTAATCAGGTAACCCTGGGAGAAGGACAGGAGATTGATCTCGGCGGCATTGCCAAGGGTTATGCCTCGGATCGGGTGATGGAGATCTATCGGGAGTACGGCATTACCTCCGGCATGGTATCCCTGGGGGGCAACATCGAGACCCTGGGAAGAAAGCCGGACGGAACGGCCTGGAAAATCGGCATCCAGAATCCGGATCTTTCCTCGACTTCTGCAAGCGGTGACATTTTATTGGCGCTTGACGTGGAAAATCAGGCAGTCATCACGTCCGGGGGATACGAGCGATACTTTGAGGAGAACGGGGAAACCTATATCCATATTTTGGATCCGAGAACTGGCTATCCGGCAGATGCAGGCCTGCTTTCCGTTACGGTCGTTTCGGAAAATGGGATGCTGGCAGATGCCCTCTCTACCTCGCTCTTCATCATGGGACTTTCCGATGCATCCGCATATTGGAAAACACACGGAGCAGAAGAAGGGAAGAGCTTTGAACTGATATTGGTGGATACAGCAGGGACGGTCTATGCCACCGAAGGATTGGAAGGCCTGATAGAGATGCAGAATTCCTCTGAGTCTCCGGAGATCATAAGACGAGGCGCATAAATGCAAGAAAAGGAAAAGCCGACACAAAAGAATAAAAAAGCAGTTTCCCTTTTGGCTATCGCCTGCGGCGTCCTTTTTCTCGGGGGAGTGGGCGGAAGCATTTGGAACCTGACCCGGAGTCATGGAAGAAAAGTAGAGATTTTGCAGGATGGAGAGCTCTTGTATACGATCGATTTGGAGCAGGCGGAGGATCAGACGATTCCTGTGACCTACGAGGGCCGTACCAATGTCATCGAGATACGGGATCATAAAATCCGGGTGCGGGAGGCAGATTGTCCGGATCAGATTTGTGTGCAGATGGATTGGCTGGACGCAGCACCGATTGTCTGCCTGCCGAATCATCTGAGTATACAATATACAGATGAGAGTGACAGTTCCGGACTGGATGCAGTGGCAAGCTGAGAAGGGAAGACGGCATGAAGAAAAGAAAAATGACGACACAAAGGCTGACGAGGCTTTCCCTTTTGACAGCGGCAGCCTTGATTCTCTATGTAGTGGAGCTGCAGCTTCCGAATCCGATCCCGATCCCGGGAGCGAAGCTTGGTCTGGCGAATATCGTGACGGTCTATGCCGTTTATCGCTATCGGCCGGGGGAGGTTCTTTTGGTGGTGCTGGTGCGGATCTTCCTGGGCTCTCTGTTCGGAGGCAGTATGATGACCTTCCTCTACAGCCTGGCCGGAAGCCTGCTCTGTCTACTCGGTATGCTGCTTTTGCGTCATATCGTCAGTGGCCGGGCTATCTGGCTGGCCAGCGTCCTGGGCGCTGTCCTGCACAATCTGGGACAGATGCTGGTGGCGGTGGGAATTGCCGGAAAAGGGATGCTTTTTTATCTGCCCTTTTTGATGACGGCCGGCTGTATCGCCGGAGCCTTTACGGGCCTATGTGCGCAGCTGGTGCTGAATCGGCTGGCGGGAAAGGAACAAGAAATATAAAAAAGGTTTCGCAGAAAAACTGCGAAACCTTTTTGTTTACTTTTCAGAACCGGAATTAATTACTGTTCTTATTTTTCTCGACTTCGGCGAGCTTCATCGCACGAACCTTCAGCGGCAGACCAAACAGAGTAATAAATCCATCTGCATCGTGGTGGTCATACATATCACCGGTGGTAAAGGATGCCAGGGACTCATTGTACAGAGAATAGGGTGAGGTTGTGCCGGCCTTGATGATATTGCCCTTATAGAGCTTGAACTTGACTTCGCCGGTTACATACTCCTGGGTTACCTCCATGAAAGCCTGGATGGCTTCCCGCAGCGGAGTAAACCATTTTCCTTCATATACGATCTGCGCAAATTTATTGGCCATATCCTTCTTGGTTTCCATCGTAGCACGATCCAGAACCAGCTCCTCGAGCTGACGATGCGCCTCCATCAGGATGGTTCCGCCCGGAGTCTCATAGACACCGCGGGACTTCATGCCCACGACACGGTTCTCTACGATATCGACGATACCGATGCCGTGCTTACCGCCCAGGGTATTCAGAGTGCGGATGACATCAGCGACCTTCATCTCCTTACCGTTGACCGAGGTGGGAACACCCTTTTCAAAGGTCATGGTCACATATTCCGGTTCATCCGGCGCCTTCTCCGGGGTGGTGCCCAGAACCAGCAGGTGGTCATAATTCGGCTCATTTGCCGGATCCTCGAGCTCCAGTCCCTCATGGCTGATATGCCAGAGATTGCGGTCACGGCTGTAGCTGGAGTCGGTAGAGAAGGGAAGGTGGATGCCGTGCTTCTCGCAATAAGCGATCTCATCCTCACGGGACTGCATGGTCCAGATATCCGTCATTCTCCAGGGAGCAATGATCTTCAGATCCGGAGCCAGAGCCTTGATGCCCAGCTCGAAACGAATCTGGTCATTTCCCTTGCCGGTAGCACCGTGGCAGATAGCCACCGCATTTTCTTTTCTGGCGATCTCTACCAGCTTCTTGGCGATGGCCGGACGAGCCATGGAAGTACCTAAGAGATACTTGTTCTCGTATACAGCGTCCGCCTTTACACAGGGCATGATATAGTTTTCCGCAAAATCATCTACCAGATCCTCGATATACAGCTTGGAAGCGCCGGAAAGCTTCGCACGCTCATCCAATCCGTCGAGCTCACTGCCCTGACCGCAGTCGATGCAGCAGCATACAACATCGTAATCAAAATGCTCCTTCAGCCACGGAATGATGGCTGTCGTGTCCAGTCCGCCGGAATAGGCAAGTACAACTTTTTCTTTCATATGATACAGTCCTCCTGAATTTTCTGCTGAAAAGCGATAAAGGAAAGGAAATACCGCTTTGTGCTCACTGAAACCTAATATACATCATTTGTTTTCATTATGCAAGCGAAAGTTCGAGAAAATAACGAGAAAATATGAATAAAAATAAAATTATACTTGAATATTATGCATAAAAATGATAATATATGCAAGACGTATGTATAAAAATGCATACAAGCAGAAAAGTGCTTGAAATGCGGACAGAACAGGTCTAAAATAGGAACAAGTGCGCATCGAAAATCGAGCGAAGATGCAGGAAAATGGTAACTATTCAGAACTAGCCCGAAGCACTTGCTGCTGAGGGCGTATGAAAGTGATGGAAAATGCAAAATCCCATCGGCGAAGCCGATTCTCATGGATTTTGCATCCGTAA
>CAVFGF010000016.1:0-32538 GCA_963621925.1 Alistipes onderdonkii
CGATATCCTCCTTGGTGGGAGGGCAGGCTTCGATATTCAGCTTCCTGCATTGCGGATGGGAAAAGCCATATTCCTCGATGAGAATCTTATTGACCGATGAAAAATGGGATAGATGGTCGCCAAAGCCCGGCACAGCCCGGTCGGGCAGATAGGAATGACAGATGGCGAAGGGAAGGTCGTCGATTTTCCGAAGAACCTTGAGACTGTGGACGAGATCCGTTTCTTCGACCTGCAGAAGCTTCGCAAGGTGGGACCCCGCCTGCATGGTCGTATACTTCAGAATCCCGGTTTCATAGTTCCGGGTGCCCTGATCGAGGATCTCGGAAAAGCCCATACCATTGTCATGGGCAAAGACGATGGGCTTGGATTTTTGACTGACAAAAAAACCGCGTCCCTGTTCCGAATAAATCAAGCCCTGGGCAGAAAGCTGCGCCAGAGCGATGCGGACAGTGTTGCGGTTGACAGAAAAATGCGCGGCAAGCTGGTTGGCAGAGGGGAGTTTATCGCCCTCTGCCAGCTTGTTTTTCTTGATATATTGCTTGATATAGGTGATGATTTGCAGATGAATCTCCCTATTGGATGACATGTACCGGTTCTCCCTTGGAAAGCGCCTCATTGATTTTCGCGATTGCCGCGGGCAATTCGCTCATCTCTTTTATAACATAATGTGCGCCATTTTCATAGAAGATCTTGGTCACTTCCTCCATTTTTTTCTGAAGCTCTGCGGGAGAGAGGGCTTCTGCCTCGTCCTTGTGGAGACCCATCTCATTGCTTCCCAGGACGACACCGATGCTCCAGGCTCCGGCATTGACGCCTTCCTTGACATCGGACTTGGTATCTCCTACTTTTACGATATGAGACATGGGATATATACCCAGCTTTTTCGCATTCTCATACATCATCCAGGGATAGGGGCGGCCTGCGGGCAGTCCGTCGGGGGTTACGTAGCAGTCCGGCTCGTAGCCCTTTTCCTTCGCTCCCTTGGTGACGATGGCCATCATGCTTTCTGTATATCCGGTGGTGGAGCCGATCTTCAGTCCATCCTTTCTTAAGGCAGCGACGGTATCCAAAACACCGGGGTTCGGAGTGGTGAATTCCGGAAGGATGCTGAGCAGGGAGGGCTCGAATTCATGATACATGGATACGACATCATCCTCGGTAGGATAAGCACCGTATTTTTCCTTCCATGCCTCGGCGATGCGGGGCATCTTGGTCAGGGCGCGGATATGGTCAATCTTCAGCATGCCCATCGGCTCTCTGGCCTCTGCAAGGGTCACATCGATGCCGCGATTTTTAAATACCTTAAGGAAGACCTCCACAGGAGCAAAGCATCCATAATCTACTGTTGTGCCGGCCCAGTCAAAGACAACGGCTTCAATCTTATTTTCCATAGTAATTCCTCCTCGTCTGAAACAAAGCTTGGTTTACGTTTTGTCCATTAAAACATGGCGCCAAGTTGATGTCAACTTGCAACCGAAGAAAAAAGTCATTGACACAAACTTGGCGCCATGTTCTAATAGTCAAAAATCGTAACTATTCAGAACCAGTGCAAAGAGGAGGAAACATTATGGAAGTTTTAAAGCCGATCAAAAGAAATGTACTGTTAAATCCGGGTCCTGCGACCACCACAGATACCGTAAAATATGCACAGGTGGTTCCCGATATCTGCCCCAGAGAGAAGGAGTTCGGGGCTATTATGAAGGAGATTTCCGCGAACCTTTTAAAGATTGTTCATGCACCGGCAGAGAAGTATTCCGCTGTTTTGTTCTGCGGTTCCGGTACGATCAATATTGATGTTTTGATGAATTCCCTGGTTCCGGAGGGAAAGAAGGCTCTCGTTATCAATAACGGTGCCTATTCCGCCAGAGCCGCAGAGGTATTGACCTATTATCATATTCCCCACGTAGAGTGCAAGTTCCCCTATGATCAGAGACCGGATTTGACCGCAGTGGAGGAGGTTTTAAAGAGCGATCCCGATATTGCCCTGGTACATTGCTGCCACAATGAGACCGGTACCGGCCTTTTGAACCCGATCCGCGAGATCGGCGCCCTGGTACACAAGTACGGCAAGGTCTTTACTGTCGATACCACGTCGACGCTCGCGATGCTGCCCATCGATATGGAGAAGGACAACCTGGACTTCGTGATGGCCAGCTCCCAGAAGGGCCTGATGGCCATGACCGGCCTGTCCTTCATCGTAGGCAATACCGAGATTATCGAGAAATCCAAGGAGTATCCTACCAGAAGCTATTATACGAACCTGTATATGCAGTATGATTTCATCAAGCGAACCGGTGAGATGCACTTTACACCGCCCGTACAGGTGATCTATTCGGTACTCCAGGCCATCAAGGAATACTGGCAGGAGGGCGAGCAGGGAAAATATGAGAGACATTTGAGCGTATGGAAGAAGATCCATGAGTGCAAGGATGAGCTGGGCTTCCAGGATATCATCAAGAAGGAATGGCAGGCAGGCCTGGTAGTATCCATCAAATATCCGAACGATCCGAACTGGGATTTTGAGAAGATCCATGACTATTGCTATGAGAGAGGCTATACGATCTATCCGGGCAAGATTTCCACGACGGATACCTTCCGCCTGTGCTCCCTGGGAGCCATTACCCCGGAGGACATTGTAAATTTCTTCCAGGTTCTGAAGGAGGGTATGGAGCATTTCGGCGTATCCATTCCGGTAAAATATTAAAAATTCCTCTTGACGTGAAAAAAATCGCGTGCTAGAATACCAACTAAATTTACATAAGCTTCACAAAAGCGAAAAACAAAGGCGTTTTGTTCCAAGGAACAAAGCGCCTTCTTTTGTTTATCAGAAAGTGCAAGAGGGACAAGGAAGGAGTGCTGAATATGCAGGATACGTTTTTGAGGATTGAGGATGTCAGCAAAAATTACGGAAATTTCACCGCCCTGAAAAATATCAATATCAGTATCAAGGAAGGTGAGTTTGTATGCCTTCTGGGACCGTCCGGCTGCGGCAAGACGACGCTGCTCCGCATTTTGGCAGGCTTGGAGAAGCCCAGCGGCGGAAAGGTCTATATCCGGAATGAGGATGCTACCGACATGGCTCCGGCCAAAAGAAATTACGGAATCGTATTTCAGTCCTATGCTTTATTCCCGAATATGACGGTAAAAGAAAACATCGCCTTCGGCTTGAAAAATAAAAAAGTAAAAAAGTCCGAGATTGAGGAGAAGGTGATGCATTCTCTCGAGCAGGTAAACCTGCTGGAGCATATCAACAAATATCCGGCGCAGCTTTCCGGAGGCCAGCAGCAAAGAGTGGCCCTGGCAAGAGCTCTGGTGCTCTCCCCGGACTTCCTTCTTCTGGATGAGCCGCTGTCTGCACTGGATGCCAAGGTTCGTCAGAAGGTAAGAAAAGAAATCCGCGAGCTGCAGCAGAGGCTGGGCATCACGACCATCATGGTTACCCATGACCAGGAAGAGGCTCTGACGATGGCGGACAAGATCATTGTCATGAACAATGCGGTGGTTCGGCAGATGGGAACACCCATCGAGGTCTACCAGAATCCAAATTCTCCTTTTGTGGCAGACTTCATCGGTTCCATCAATTTCTTCCAGACAGATATCTCCGAGGATGAGAATTACAAGCCGGACAATAAGAATCCGTCCTGGAAGATGAAGGATATCGGAGAGAATGAAAAGCAGAAGGAGGCTATGCGGAAGAACCGCTATCGTGTCAAAGCCTGCCGGCCGGAGAATATCGAAATCGTCGAGAAGGGAACGCCGGATTCCTACAAGGTGCGGGTCTCCGATGTAGAATTTCATGGCTCCGCCTTCCGGATTTCCTTAAGTCTTCGAAAAAATCAGGCCAACACTCTCGGCAGCGAAGTGATTTACCTGGATATGCCGACGGAGAAATTTGAGACGATGGGACTGGAAAGCGGCAGCGACCTCTATATCCATTTCAAAGAAGGAAAGCTTCTATATTATAACTTGAATGTGGATATGGAAGTATACAACAAGTAAGGAGGAACGGTGTATGAGCAAGGGAAAGACAGCAAGGTTTCGAAGCGAAACACCGAGCACCATCGTTCAAAGAATCCTGATTCTCTTCATGTTTTGCTTTTTCCTGATTTTTCTGGTCATTCCGATGATCATGATCCTCAGCAAGGTTTTTACCGACACTGCAGGAAATTATGTTGGATTCGAAAATTTCAAAACCTATTTTGAGAATCCTCTTCTGAGACAGTCCATCTGGCATTCTCTGGTGGTGTCCGTCGTGACTGCAGCGGCAAGTACAGGGCTGGGACTTGTATTTGCCTATGGAATCACAAGAACAAATATGAAGTTCAAAATTGCCTATAAATATCTGGGCATGCTGTCCTTATTTCTGCCGACCATGGTACACGGCATGGCGCTGGTCTACCTCTTCGGCAGCAAGGGTTTCTTTACGGAGGTCCTGGGCATCGATATCGGGCTCTACGGCTTTCCGGGCATCATCCTGTCGGAGATCTTCTATACCTTCCCCCAGGCCTTCCTGGTTTTGATCATTGCCCTGCAAAATGCGGACAATCGCTTGTATGAGGCAGCGACGGTCATGGGAACCTCACCGGTGAAGCGCTTTTTCGCAGTTACGGTGCCGAATATCCGCTACGGCCTGATCAACAGCTTCATCGTCTGCTTTACCTTGAGCTTTACAGACTTCGGAGCTCCGACCGTAGTCGGCGGAAACTACAGCGTACTGGCGACAGACGTTTACCGTCAGGTCATCGGTCAGCAGAATATGTCGATGGGAGCTGTCGTGGGTGTCTTCCTTACGATTCCCGCATTTATCGCCTTTATCATTGATTCGATTATGCGAAAGAAGAGTGAGAATGACCAGCTCTCTACGAAGGCCGTATCCTTCGTGCCGGAGCCCTCGAAGCTTCGGGATGTTCTTTATCAGATTTTCTGCAGCGTCATCGTTTTGTGTATCTTAGGCCTGATTGCCAGCGTGGCCATGAGCGCCTTCGTAAAGAGATGGCCGACGGATCTAAGCTTTACCCTGAAGAATTTTGATTTTGAGGCGAAGCTGGTAGGCAGCGGAAGCGAGAGCTTCCTGAACAGCTTTAAGCTCTCCGGCCTGACGGCTCTCGTAGGTACGGTCATCGTCTTTATCAATGCTTATCTGATTGAGAAAACCGAGGTATTCGGAAAGCTTCGCGGGCTCTGCCGTTTCTTTGCGATGCTTCCCATGGCTCTTCCGGGACTGGTTTTAGGTCTGGCTTATATCATCTTCTTCAATAAGCAGTGGATCGACATTCCGTTCCTTGGAATCTCCATCGAGAACAGCTTCCACGGCCTGTACCGGACGATGAGCATCATGGTACTTTGCAATATCGTCCATATGTTCTCCGTCACCTTCATCACGGCGACGACTTCCTTAAAGAAGCTGTCCGGTGAATATGAGGGTGTGGCCCAGTCGATGTCCATTCCCTTCTGGCGGCTGTTTGGCCGGGTGACCGTACCGATGTCTCTGTCGGCCATCCTGGAGATTTTCATGTATTACTTTGTCAATTCCATGGTAACCGTATCGGCCATCGTATTCTTGTATACAACGAAGACGAAGCCGGCGGCCATCGCCATCCTGAATATGGATGACAACGGAGATTATGCGACAGCGGCAGCGATGTCCCTGTTGATTCTTCTCATCAATATAGCAGCAAGAGCCATCTATGAGCTTGTCAACCATCAGGTAGAAAAACGTCTGAACCGCTGGAAGACCGGAAAAGGTCTGGAGGCGAAGACGATTTCTAAATAAAGAGGAAAAGAGGTAGTTATTATGAAAAAAAGACTATGTGTAGCCACAATCATGGCAGCGATGCTGGCCTCCGGTCTGGCAGGCTGCGGAGTCAAGTCTACGACCGAGACAGCTGACACCTCATCAGCTGCAGCGACAGAGACAGAGAGCACGGACGGCAGCGTGACCAAGGGTACCGAGGGTTCCATCACCGTCTATACGGCGCTGGAGGACGATATCATTGAGACCTATCTGCAGTCCTTCTATGAGGAGTATCCGGATATCGAGGTCAATATCGTCAGAGACGCGACCGGAACCATCATCGCAAAGGCCATTGCAGAAAAGGACAATCCGGTGGCAGATGTCATCTGGGGAACCTCTGCTTCGGTTCTTCTGCAGCTGGATTCCTATGACCTGATTAAGGCCTATACACCGGAGGGTGCTGACCGCATCGAGGCAAACTTCAAGGATGCAGATGAGGACGGCGACGGCGAGCTGGAGTGGACCGGCATCGATGTCTATGAAACTGCCTTCCTGGTAAATAATAAAGAATGCGAGGCTGCCGGTGTCGAGGTTCCGACCTCCTTCGAAGACCTGGCAGATCCGAAATATAAGGGCATGATTGTTATGCCGGATCCCACCTCCTCCGGTACCGGTATGCTGACCGTCAATGGTATTCTGCAGACCATGGGTGACGAGGAAGGTTGGGATTACCTGACCAAGCTGAATGACAACATTGCACAGTATACTACCTCCGGTTCCAAGCCGGCGAAGATGGCAGCCAGCGGTGAGTGTGCCATCGGTATCTCCATGGGTTACCGCTGCGCAACCCTGTATCAGGAGTATGGCGATGAAGTAACGGTTGTATTTCCTTCCGAGGGAAGCGGCTGGGATGTAGAGGCGAATTGCCTGGTAAACAAGGCGGAGATCAATCCCTGTGCCTATACCTTCCTTGACTGGGCGATTTCTGATGAGGCTATGGAGGCTTATTCCGAGGAGTATCCGATTACCGGTATCGGTGTCATCGGTGATATCCCGGAGGGCTACAGCGAGGATCCGCTGGCAAATCTGGTAGACCTTGACCTGGTAAAGGCTGCACAGGATCGCGACAGCATCATCGAGCAGTTTACCCCGTTCCTGGCAGGAAAGTCAGAATCTTAAGGAAATGCTGATTAAATCAGCGTTTCCCTAAGTTACAGCATTTGCAAAAAGCTTTGCCCCACAGGAAACTGTGGGGCATCTTTATCAAAGGATAGATAGGGGAGAGAGATTCATGAGCTGGTTGAGCGATTTCAATACGGTTAGCATCGTCTTACGGCTTCTTCTGGCTACCTTTATGGGCGGTACTATCGGATATGAGAGAAGTACCCATGGACAGCCGGCGGGAATCCGTACCTTTTCGCTGGTCTGCATGGGAGCAGCCCTGGTCATCATTGTCGACGAGTATCTGGTAGATTCTTACCATACAGGCGACCCGGCCAGACTGGCAGCCCAGGTTATCAGCGGCATCGGTTTCCTGGGAGCAGGAAGCATCCTGGTGACCGGGCGCAACTATATCCGGGGTCTGACGACGGCAGCCAGCCTCTGGGCTACCGCATGCCTGGGAATCTCGGTGGGTTCCGGATATTTTCAGGGAAGCATCGCAGCGTTTCTGATGCTGGTTTTTGTCATGACAGTGATGACGAAGGTAAGCCATCGGATCGATGAGAATCTTCCGGTTATCAAGCTCTACCTGGAGGTCGATAAAAACGAGGGTCTCAGTGAGCTGAATGATTATGTGAAGAAAAATGATTACAATATTGTATCGATCGAGAAGCAAAAGAAGGCTACTTTGCTGGCAAAGGATATCGTGCTGATGGTCAGCATCGATTTGAAAAAACGCAGCAACCATACCGATATTCTGGCACAGCTGAATCGCCTGGAGACGATCCATTATATGGAAGAGCTGAAATAAGGGACAGGAGCCCGGGACTTATGGAAGAGGTCATGAAAAGCGTAGGCATCGATATCGGTACCAGCACCACCCAGATGATTATTTCAGAAATCACCCTGAAGGATGTAGCGGGCTTCGGGCGGGTGCCTGAGACGAAGATTGTGGGAAAAAGGATCCTCTATCGGGGACAGATTCATTTTACTCCGCTTCTGGATGTGGATCATATCGATGCAAAAAGGGTCTGGGAGATCATAGAAGGGGAATATCGGAAATCCGGCATCTCCCCGGAGACGCTGGATACCGGAGCCATCATCATCACCGGGGAGACCGTGCGAAAGCGAAATGCCAGGGATACGCTGGAGCTGATCAGCCAAAAGGCCGGGAATTTCGTCGTGGCGACAGCAGGCCCCGATCTGGAATCGGTTCTGGCCGGAAGAGGATCCGGTGCGGCAGCGCTTTCGGAGAAGACCGGAAAGCTGGTGGCAAACCTGGATATCGGAGGCGGCACGACGAATATCGTCTACTTCCGGGACGGCGATGTCTACGATACGGCCTGCCTGGATATCGGCGGAAGACTGGTCAAGATCCGGGAGGGACGCTATACCTATGTCAGTGAAAAGGTGCAGGAGGTAACGGATCTGCGGGAGGGACAGGCAGTCGATGAGGAAAAGCTTCAGAAGCTGGCAGAGGACTTCGCCGAGCTTCTGGCGCAGGCTGTGGGGCTTTCTCCTGCTACGAAGCTTTTGGAGCACTATCAGACGAACCATCTGATCACGGTGCCGGAGGTACCGAATATCTTTGTCTTCTCCGGCGGCGTCGCGGCCTGCATGGAACAAAGGCAGGAGCGCTTTGCCTTTGGCGATCTGGGTGTCATCCTGGCAGAAGAAATTGGGGAAAATTCCCATTTTCAAAGAGCGAAGCAGGAAAAGGCAGCCGAAACGATGCGGGCGACGGTCATCGGGGCGGGTAATGAGACGATGGATATCTCGGGCAGTACCATTTCCTATACCGAGACGGATTTTCCGCAAAAGAGCATCCCTATCGGAAAGATTCGCTGCAGCCATGCGGAGGACCTGGCTCATATCGAAGAGGAACTCCGGAGAGTGAAGCGTTATTTTGCGCACCGGGGAAATATCCAGCTGGCGATTGCCTTCGATGGCCTGGCCTATCCGACTTTTTCTCAGGTACAAGAGCTGGCGGAGGCTTTGGTAAAGAGCTATGACGAGCTCTTCGATCGGAACCAGAAAATGATTCTGATTCTGAAGGAGGATATGGCGAAGGCGCTGGGACAGGCGATTCAGCGTCTGGACGCGTCGAAACGGACGCTGATCTGTATGGACGGCATCCGCTGCATGAACGGGGATTATATCGATATCGGAAAGCCGGTGGCCGGCGGCAGTGCCATTCCGGTGGTGATCAAGACCTTGATTTTCCAGAATCATGCCGAAGGGGAGTGACAAAGATGAATTTGAAGACCAAGCTCTATGATAAGACTTACGAATTTCATGATGTGAAGGAGGTCCTGGCAAAGGCCAGTGAGGAAAAATCCGGAGACAGTCTGGCGGGAGTCGCCGCAGAAAACAAGCTGGAGCGCATCGCAGCCAAGGAGGTTCTGAGCAATCTCACGGTTCACGATCTCCGGGAAAACCCAGTCGCGCCTTACGAGGAGGACGCTGTCACAAGGATGATTCAGGATGACCTTGATGAGGAGGCCTACCGGGAAATTCAGGGAAAGACCATCGGAGAAATGCGGGAATGGATTCTGGACAGCGAGGTAAGCAGTGAGGAAATCCTCAAGGCGAGCCGGGGCATGACCAGCGAGGTCATCGCAGGAATTTCGAAGCTCATGGGAAATCTCGACCTCGTCTATGCGGGCAATAAGATACATGTCGAGGCCACCTGCAATACGACCATCGGAAAAGAAGGCGTGCTGGCCTCCCGCCTGCAGCCGAACCATCCGGTGGATGACCCGGAAGGGGTCATGGCTTCGACGTTGGAGGGCTTAAGCTACGGGATCGGCGACGCGGTGCTGGGGCTCAATCCCTCCATCGATACCTTTGACAGTACGCTCGAGATCTGGAACACGCTGGGGGATATCCGGGACAAATACGAAATTCCGACCCAAACATGCGTTCTATCTCACGTGACGACCCAGATGGAGGTCTTAAACAGCGGAAAGGGAAAGGCGGATCTTTGCTTTCAATCCATCGCCGGCTCCCAGATTTCCATGGAGGCCTTCGGCGTAACTCCTGGAATGCTGGAGGAGGCCAATGCGCTGTTTCGTGATCGGGGCTCTGCCAAGGGAAAGAATGTCATGTATTTCGAGACCGGTCAGGGCTCCGAGCTTTCCTCCGAGGGACACTGGAACAGCGATCAGCAGACGATGGAATGCCGCTGCTACGGCCTGGCCAGGCATTATGAGCCCTTCCTTGTAAATACGGTGGTGGGCTTTATCGGACCGGAATATATCTACGATACAAAGCAGCTTCTTAGGGCAGGCCTGGAGGATGTTTTTTGCGGTCATCTTCACGGACTGCCGATGGGCTGCGACGTATGTTATACGAATCATATGCCCGTGGATCAGAACGATTGCGAAACCCTTCTGATGCTGCTTGCCGGCTCCGGCTGTCATTATGTCATGGGTTTGCCCCAGGGGGACGACATCATGCTGATGTATCAGTCGACGGGATTTCAGGATGTGGCAGCTGTTCGGGAGCTGTTTCACAAAAGACCGATTCGGGAATTTGAGGACTGGATGATCCGCCAGGGGATCTGGAAGGACGGTCATCTGACCAAACGAGCAGGAGATCCGACGATTTTTATTAAATGAGAAAGCCGGGAGGTGAAAGGCTATGAATCTGACAGAGCAGACCATCGAAGAAATGATCTACGCAGAGCCCATCGAAAAGCCGGAGGAATTGAAGAAGATGAAGCGGGCGACACCGGCTCGTATCGGAAACGGGCATACGGGAGCTCGCTACAAGACGATCCCGATGCTGCGGTTTCATGCGGATCAGGCGGCAGCAGCCGATGCCGTTTTTTCAGAGGTGCCGAGGGAAGTGGTAGAAAGTCTGGGAGTCTTTGAGGTGCGGACGAGATGCCGGGATAAGCATGAGATGCTGACCAGGCCGGATTTGGGAAGATTGTTCGAAGAAGATACAAAGGAATATATCCGGCAGCATTGTATCGAGGCACCGGATGTACAGATCTATTTCGGGGACGGTCTTTGCTCCCCGAGCATCGCAGCCAATATTCCGGATCTCTATCCGACCCTGAAGTACGGACTGGAGGATCGCGGGATACGGGTAGGCACGCCCTTTTTTGTCCGCTATTGCCGGGTCAATACGGCCAGAACCATCGGCCCTTTGGTGGGAGCGAAGGTCAGCTGCGTCCTGATCGGAGAACGGCCGGGCCTTCTGACCAGCGAGAGTATGTCCGCTTATATCGCCTACGATGCGCGTCCCAAGATGAGCGAATCGGATTATACCGTGGTATCCAATATCAGCCGGCATGGCATCTCCCCGGTAGAGGCCGGAGCGCATATCGTCGATCTGATTGCACTGATGCTGGAAAAGAAGAAGAGCGGTGTCGCGTTAAAGGATTTCCTGTAACCCTCAGGCTTCCTCCTCGTCATGAAACCGGGGAAGGGTAAAGATAAATTCTGTCCCCACACCCTCTGTGGAAATGGCATTGATATGCTCCCCATGGGAGGTAATGATTTCCTTGACAATGGAGAGGCCGAGGCCGGTTCCCTTCTTGTCCTTGCCCCGGGAGGTATCGGTTTTGTAGAAGCGCTCCCAGATCTTTTTCATACTGTCTCTTGGAATGCCGATGCCCTGATCCTTGACGGAGATAAAGACCTTTTCGTGGCGCAGGGTGGTCTCAATGGTGATCTCGGAATGATCGGGACTGAATTTGATAGCATTGTCGAGAAGGTTATATAAGACCTGCTGAATCTTGCCCATATCTGCCAGGACAAGCTGCTGGTGATCGTCAAAGACCAGGGCAATGGAGATATGGCGGGAGGTACAGCGTCCCTCGAAGGAGGCGACGGTGTCTTTGATGACGGCATTGATATCGAAGGCTGTGATCTCCAGGCGGTTTTTCTTTGTATCGAAGGAATTCAAGGTCAGAAGTCCGTTCGTCAGCTTCGTCAGACGTTCCGTTTCCATCAGGACAATGTTTAAATATTTTTCCTGCATTTCCGGCGGGATCGTGCCGTCCAGGATTGCCTCGATATAGCCCTTGATGGAGGTTAAGGGAGAGCGGAAATCATGGGAAATATTGGCTACAAATTTCTTCTGGTATTCGTCCGTCTCCCCGAGCTCATGGGCCATATAATTCAAGGTAGCGGACAGCTGACCGATCTCATCTTCCCCGTCAATCTCCGATGCATAGGAAAAATCTCCCTCCGCATAATGTCTGGCAGCCGAGGTAATCTTCAAAAGCGGACGATATACGGCAAAGGTGAAGACAGCCAGGATGAGCAGAGAAAATGCGAAGAGAAAGAGAAGCGTCAGATAGGTGATATTGAGGAGGGCATCCCGCTCCTCATATAGGTTTTCCATAGGAAGATGAATCAGGACATAGCCCCGGGGTCTGTAGTTGTAGGTGACAGGGGCGGCGACCGTCAGAGTCTCTTCGGAAAACAGCCCGTAGAAATCACCGACCTGATAATATCTACTGCCCATATCTGTCGCATCAAAGTCCTCGATGACAGCCGCGCTGCTCTCGGAGGAAGCATTTTCGGAATCAATGAGGAGCGTACCGTCGGAATTCACCAGCCAGATCTCGGCCTCCAGGTAGGTCCCAAGAGCCTGAAAATGGGAACGAATCCCGGAGAGAGAGCCGGCATCTGCAGCATCTGAGTTATAATTCCCTACAAAATTCGAAGAAATATAGTTGGCCTCCCGATAGAGATCCTCCGCCTTTTGCTCGGTCAGGTAATGCATCGTCATGCCGGAGCTGAAGAGGGCGATGGTGAGAAAGCCGAGAATACCGAAGAGAAGATAAGCCAGTATGAATTTCAGGTAAAGAGAGTGCTTCATCTTCATCTATCCTTTGACATCAAATTTATAGCCGATGCCCCAGACGGTCGTCAGGCTCCAGCTGGGATGATCCTTCAGTTTTTCCCGGAGACGCTTGATATGGACATCGACGGTTCGGGTATCACCGATATATTCATAGCCCCAGATGTGATCGAGCAGCTGCTCCCTGGTAAAGACCTGATTGGGAGAGGAGGCCAGAAAATACAGAAGCTCCAGCTCCTTCGGCGGCATTTCCACCGGTTTTCCCTGATAGAGGACGGAATAATTGGTCTGGTTGATGACGAGATCCGGATACTCTACGACCTTGGCAGCCGGTGCGGCACTTTCGGTCGGCTTCACAGGCTGGTAGCGGCGAAGCACGGCCTTGCATCTGGCTACCAGCTCCTTGGAATCAAAGGGCTTGATGATATAGTCATCGGCCCCCATCTCGAGACCCAGGACCTTGTCAAAGACTTCACCCTTGGCCGAGAGCATGATGATGGGGACACTTGATTTTGCGCGGACCTCCCGGCAGACCTGATAGCCGTCGATCCCCGGCAGCATCAGATCCAAAAGGATCAGCTGCGGCCGAAAGCTGTCGAAGGCCTTCAGGGCTTCCTCTCCGTCATGGACGATCATGGTTTCATAGCATTCTTTTGTGAGATACAGAGCAATCAGCTCTGCGATATTGTTATCATCATCTACGATGAGAATTTTCTGTTTTACAGCCATTTTTTTACTCCTGCTTGAATGTGGCAATGGTGACGCCGGCATCGCCCTCGCCAAATTCACCGAGACGGTAGGATTTGACGTATTTGCTGCGCTTTAAAAGCCCCTGGACGGCCTTTCTGAGGGCTCCGGTTCCCTTACCGTGTACGATGCGGACGGAAGGAAGATGAGCCAGGTAGGCATCGTCGAGATATTTGTCAAGATGAGCCAGGGCCTCGTCTACGGTCATGCCGATCAGATTGATCTCGGTGCTGACGCTGGCGGATTTGCTCATCCGGATCTTGCCGGAACCGGTTTTTTTCAGCTGCTTCGAGGTGATGACCGGCTCGTCGACCGGCTCGAGGTCGGAGAGCTTCACCTGGGAGCGCAGGATGCCCATCTGCACATAGAGATTGCCCTTGGCGTCCGGAAGGGTGCTGACCGTACCCTGGAGATTCAGGCTTAAAACCTTTACCATATCGCCCAGATGCAGGTCAGAGGGCTTTAGCGCTTTCTTCGGCTTCTTGGCCTCCTCCTTCGTCAGATTCTTTTCTGTCTTCTTGAGGCGTTCCCGAAGCTTGGCGCGCTCAGCCTCCATCTCACTGGCAGAGATGTTAGCCTTGCCAAACTTATGGAAGTTTTTCATCGTCTCATCGGCATAATCCTTCGCCTCCTGAAGAAGCTTTCTCGCCTGTTCATTGGCTTCCCGAAGGATGCGGTCCCGCTGGGCATCCAGCTTCTCCTGCTTTTTCTCCAGAGCCTCCCGAAGGGTACGGATCTCTTCCTTGTGGGCTGTGATCTCTGCCTGCTCCAGTTCAATCGTGCGGCGGCTGCTTTCGAGATCCGAGAGCAGATCCTCGAAGCTTTCATTTTGTTCGCTTAGGTGTTCCTTTGCGTCTTCGATCAGAAAATCCGGCAGCCCCAGCTTCTTGGAGATGGCAAAGGCATTGCTCTTGCCGGGAATACCGATGAGGAGACGGTAGGTCGGACTTAAGGTCTCGACATCGAATTCGCAGCAGGCATTTTCCACCCCTTCTGCGGAGAGGGCGAAGACCTTCAGCTCGCTGTAATGGGTCGTAGCCATCGTGCGGATGCCGAGCTTATGGAGATGCGAGAGCATCGCGATAGCCAGGGCGGCACCCTCGGTGGGATCCGTTCCGGCACAAAGCTCATCAAAAAGGACAAGAGAGTTCAGAGAAGCCTCCCGCAGAATCCGGATGATGTTCGTCATATGGGATGAGAAGGTACTCAAGGATTGCTCGATGCTTTGTTCATCGCCGATATCCGCATAGACGTCGTCGAAAATGGCAAGCTCAGAATGGGGTGCCGCCGGGATATGCAGGCCGGCCTGACCCATCAGGGTCAGAAGACCGGTGGTCTTTAAGGAAACCGTCTTACCGCCGGTATTCGGTCCGGTGATAATGAGGAGGTCGTATTCCTGTCCCAACCGAATCGTGACCGGAACGACCTTCTTCGGATCGAGAAGGGGATGGCGGGCTTCCTTGATATGAATTCTCTTTTCTGTATTAAAGCCGGGGCGTGTGGCCTTCATCGTCTTTGCAAGCCTTGCCTTGGCGAAGATAAAGTCGAGGGTTACGAGAAGCTCGAAGTCTGCAGCCAGTTCTTCACTGCAAAGGGCAGTCTGGTTGCTCAAGGCTTCCAGGACATGCTCGATCTCCTCCTGCTCCTTCAGGTAGAGAACCTTTAGATCATTGTTCAATTTAACGATGGCCTGAGGCTCCACAAAGAGGGTAGAGCCGGTGGAGGACTGGTCGTGGATCATACCCGGCACGGCACTTCGGTATTCAGCTTTCACCGGGATACAGTAGCGGCCGTTTCGCTGAGTAATGACGGCGTCCTGGAGATAGGTTCTCGCGGAGCCGTTTACCATGCCGGAAAGGGTTGAATGGATCCGGTCGTTGGCGGCGCTGATGGAACGGCGTACCTGACGAAGGGCAGGACTGGCATCGTCGCTGACCTCATCCTCCGAGAGAATACAGCGGCGGATCTCGCCGGAGAGCTGCGAGCAGGGCTCCAGGGCATCAAAAAGTGGATCGAGAGCATCCGGGTTCTCCTCACGGCCCTCATTCTGTCTCGCATATTGTTTTGCCCGGGCTGCGGTCTCTAAAAGGGAGCAGATGTCGAGAAGCTCCGGGATATTTAAGGTACTTCCGATGGCAAGGCGCTTTAAAGAGGCACGGATATCCTTCGTGCCGGAAAAACCGATGCCGCCTCTTCGGTAAAGGCGTGTCAGCGCATCCTCCGTCTCCTGCTGAGCCGCTCGTATCGCTTCGGGATCCTGCATGGGCTCAAGCGCAAGGCAGCGCACCCGTCCGCCGGCACTTCCGGCTTCCGCGGCAAGCTTTTCAATGATTTTATAAAATTCCAATGTCTGATATACTTTTTTATTCATAATACCCAAAGTATAGCGCACTTTGAAAAGAATGAAAAGAGGGAACAGTTACGACTTTTCATTATAGACACTCCTTGGGAAATGTATTAAAATGGGATATCATACGGAGGTTTTTTATGGAAGAAGAAAAGAAACCGAACGAGAGAGAATTTTCCTTTGTAAAAGAGAGGATCAAAAAGCAGCCGTTTTATCAGACCAAACGCTTTCGAAAGCTGTGCGGCTGGGTGGCCGCGGCAGCCTTGTGCGGTGCGGTGGCAAGCTTTGTCTTTGTAAAGCTGACTCCTTTTATGGAGCAGCATTTTGGGCAGGATGAGAAGACCGAGATTACGATTCCGCGGGATGAGGAAGCGGAAGGGGAGAATGAGGAAGTCCCCGCCGATCCGATCATCATTACCGAGACCCAGGAGCTGGAGCTGAGTGATTATCAGAAATTGTATACAAAGCTGAAAAGCGTGGCTGCAGAGGCAGAAAAAAGCCTGGTGACGGTGACGGCATCGAGCAGTGATACCGATTGGTTCAACGAAAGCTATGAGAGCCGCCGGGAGATCAGCGGTCTTTTGGTAGGCAATAACGGTGTAGAGCTTTTGATTCTGACACCCTATCAGCCGGTAAAGGAGGCCAGTGGTCTTCAGGTTACCTTCGCGGACGGAAAAAGTCAGGAGGCTGTCCTGAAAAACTATGATCGAATCACGAACCTGGCGATTGTCAGTGTCAGTCTGGCTGCGCTTCAGGAGGGCACCATCGAAGCGGTAAAAATCGCGGAGCTTGGAAGCTCCCGAAGCTTAAAGGCCGGGGACAGCGTCATCGCAGCCGGCAGTCCGGCAGGCTTCGCGGGTTCTTTGAAATTCGGTAATCTTCTGGCTCCGGGTCATAAGACCAGTGTCATCGATGCGGAATACCGTCTCCTGATTACCGATATGGATCGCTCGGAGGGAGGTACCGGCGTCCTTTTGAATCTGGACGGTCAGGTCATCGGTCTCATCGAGGATACCTACCTGCATGCCTCCAACAAGCAGGCATTGACAGCTTATGCCATTTCCGATATGAAGGCAGTCGTCGAGCATCTCTCAAACAGCCAGGATCTGGTCTATATGGGGATCAAGGGCAGTCAGGTAACCGGCGACATTGCAGAGAATCTGGGCATTCCTACCGGTGTCTATATTTCGGAGGTGGAGCCGGATTCACCGGCATTGAACGGGGGCCTGCAGGCCGGAGATGTCATTACCGAGATCAGCGGAAAGACAGTTTCGAGCGTGACCGAGATCCAGGAAATGCTGCTGAAATTTTCAAAGGATCAGGTGATCCGGGTCAAGGTTATGCGTCAGGGCAAAGAGGAATATAAAGAAATCACGTGCAGCGTGAAGCTGGACGTGCTACAATAGTGATTCAAAATGATACGAGGAGAGTAGAAAATGAAATACATTGAGTCCATCCGGGAAGGGGAGCGCATTTCCGGAATCTATCTGTGCAAGCAGCGCCAGTCTGCGGTGACAAAAAACGGAAAGGCCTACGAAAATCTGATTCTGCAGGACAAGACCGGTACGGCAGATGCGAAAATCTGGGATCCGAATTCCCAGGGGATTGATGACTTTGAGGCTCTGGATTATATCGAAATTATGGCGGACGCCACCAGCTTTCAGGGTGCGCTGCAGCTGAATGTAAAGCGCGTCCGGAAGGCGCGGGAGGGCGAATACAATCCGGCGGATTATCTGCCGGTCAGTGACCGGGACATCGAGGAGATGTATCAGGAGCTGCTGCATTACGTAGAACAGGTGAAGGAGCCGCATCTGCAGGCTCTTTTAAGGAGCTTCTTTGTCGAGGATGCAGAGTTTGCCAGGGCCTTTCGATTTCACTCTGCGGCGAAGACGGTGCATCACAGCTTTGTCGGAGGACTTTTGGAGCATACGCTGAACGTAACGAAGCTCTGCGAATATTATGTGCAGAATTATACCTATTTGAACCGGGATCTTCTGTATACAGCAGCGATCTGCCATGATATGGGCAAGATCTATGAACTCTCGGATTTCCCGCAAAATGATTATACCGACGAGGGACAGCTTTTAGGCCATATCGCCATGGGCAGCGAGATGGTGGCCGAGCGGGCACATCAGATCCCGGGCTTCCCGAAGAAGCTGGAAAATGAGCTGAAGCACTGTATCTTAGCGCATCACGGGGAGCTGGAATACGGTTCACCGAAAAAACCGGCTCTGGCCGAGGCGATGGCTCTGAATCTGGCGGACAATACAGATGCAAAGATGGAGACTCTGAAGGAGATCTTCAAGGCAGCAGGCACGAACAGCGGCTGGCTTGGCTACAATCGCCTGTTTGAGTCGAATCTGCGCAAGACGGAGGGATAAATTGAAGAAGAACGATTTACTGGACATTACGATCGAAACGATAGGAAATGCAGGAGAGGGGATAGGCAAGGTAGATGGCTATCCCCTCTTTGTCAAGGATACCTTTCCCGGAGACCGGGCACGGGTCAGCCTGACAAAGGTGAAAAAGAATTATGCCTTCGCGCGCCTCGTGGAGCTTCTCGCTCCGTCACCGGATCGGGAGGAGCCGCGCTGCAGAAATTATCGCCGCTGCGGCGGCTGCCAGATCCAGGGACTTTCTTATGAAAAGCAGCTTCTTTACAAGGAAGAAAAGGTACGGGAGGATCTGAAGCGACTGGGCGGTTTCTCCGATCCGCCGGTTTCTCTGACCTTGGGAATGGAGGAGCCCTATCGCTACCGCAATAAGGCACAGTTCCCCTTCGGGAAGGATAAGGAGGGGCATATCGTCACCGGCTTCTATGCAGGCCGAACCCACAGCATCGTTCCGGAGACGGATTGCGCGATTGGAATCGAAGAGAATCAGACGATCTTGCAGATTATCCTGGATTTTCTGAATCAGCATCAGATCGAGCCCTACGACGAAAAGACAGGAAAAGGACTTTTACGTCATGCCCTGATTCGAAAGGGCTTCGCGACAGGCGAACTGATGGTCTGTCTGGTCATCAACGGTCGGAGGTTTCCGGAGGTTGAAAAGCTGGCGGACAGGCTCTTCGAGATCCCGGGGATGACCGGTCTCACCTTAAATGTCAATCAGAAAAATACGAATGTGATCCTGGGAGAGGAGATCATCCCGGTGCGGGGGCAGACCTATATTACGGATAAAATCGGTGATATCAGCTATCAGATTTCTCCCCTTTCCTTTTATCAGGTGAACCCGCTGCAGACCGAGAAATTGTACCGAACCGCTCTGGAATACGCAGGCCTGACAGGGCAGGAGACGGTCTGGGAGCTCTATTGCGGCATCGGTACCATTTCCCTGTTCCTGGCAAAAAGTGCCGGAAAAGTCTATGGCGTGGAAATCGTTCCCCAGGCCGTGGAGGATGCGAGAGAGAATGCAAGGCAAAACGGCATCACAAATGTAGAATTTTATCTGGGAAAGGCAGAGGAGGTCCTGCCTGAAAAATACAAAAAGGAAGGCATCCGGGCAGATGTCATGGTGATCGATCCACCGCGAAAGGGCTGCGATCGAGCTTGCCTCGAGACCATGCTGGCGATGGAGCCGGAGCGCATCGTCTATGTCAGCTGCGACCCGGCAACCCTGGCCAGAGATTTAAAAATCCTCTGCGCCGATGGCCGGTATGAGCTTACGAGGGTGCAGCCGGTGGACATGTTCCCGCAGACGGCGGGGGTAGAGACATGCGTTCTCTTGGAGAAGACGAGTGATGCTCACAAGGGCAATTAAAGAATTATTAAAGAATGCTTAAATGCTGAGAAATTATTAAAAATTAGTGCTGTAATGAGGCTGTTTAAAAGGGATAATGGTACTATTCAAAAAGCTCATTTTCAAGCGAGAATAGGGCGAAAAGGTTGCAGAAAACCGGAGAGGAATCAGAATATGCCAGGAAAAGAGAAACAGCGAAAAGCAGAACAGAAGAAAGCGGTAATTCATACAGAAGCCAATCAGGAGAGAATGGCGGGCGCGCAGGCATCACAGCAGCATGCACAGCTTCCGGAAGCGGCACAGAAGAAGCTAGAAAAGGATGAGGAGCTCTTCCGTGAGGAAAAGGTCATCGCGAACAGTCATGCCCTAGATGCAATCTATGATGGAATTTATTCTAAGATCAAGGAAGATGAGAAAAAGGCAGGCGGCACGATGGAGGCAGCGGATTATCTGGATCTCGAGGGAGAACAGATCTTAGAAAAGCTGAAATTCTCCTTTGAAAACAGCATTCTTACCAAGGAGCTTAAGGAAGCTATCAAGAATCTGGATATCACGGATGAGAAGAAGGTTCGCGAGCTGAGACAGCAGCTGGAGAATGCCATCCGAAGCTGTGACAGCATTACCGGAAAAGCGCTGAAGGCAATGTCGGATCGCTATTTTAAGCATGCCTATGAATCGATGTTTGCTTATTTTCAGGATCTGAATCAGGATCACCATGCCCTGGTAGATACGCTGCGCCATATCGATCACAGAAGGATGAAAGAGGGGGCAAAGTTCGAGCGAAACGGCGAGATCTTCGTGCTGAAGGCTCAGGATATCCGGGATGCTGAAGAGGCGGAAAAAAAGGTGCTCGGCGGCCCCTCAGCCCTAAAGGTGATGCAGACGACCTCAGAGCTTCGGCTGACCAATGAGGAAGCTCTGACCGAGAAGCAAAGAAAAAGCAGAAACGAGATTTTAAAGAAGTACCGCAAGAAAAACTATTATACGCTGAAGCCGGAGGAGGCGCTGGAGCTTGGAAAACAGGGAATCGGAAGCTGGAGCTACAGCTGGGATCCGGCAGCTCTTATCCGGGAGGCGAAGAAGCATCCGGACAAAAAAACGCTCGACAAGGACGGAAAACTGGTGCCGCGAGAGCTGGAGCTCTATCAAAGTGACAAGGATCTGGGGATCTTTGAGAATCAGCTGCGCACGAGGATGCTGGAGCAGCTTGCAGAATATTGCGGAAAACGCTATGAGCTTTCCCTGGACCGCGAGGAAAAGAAAAAGATCGTAAGCGCACTAAAGGAGGCTCTGGGCGAGTCAAAGCATTTTTCAGAGCTGCAGAGTCTGACCGGAACCTTTCTGACCAAGAAGGGGAACCGTATCGAGGTCGGCGGCGAGGGACTGGATCTGACGGCCTTTACCGGTTCGGCTGCGGTCAAACAGATGGATTCTTTTTGCAGCTTTATCCGCACTTATCTGGAGAAGTCCAATGAGCAGGTTTTCTATCGGGAGATCCAGACAAAGGACAGAAACTATGAGCTGCAGTCGATGATGCAGCAGGGTACCAGGTCTGTGGACGAGACCTTTCGGGAGATTCGAAAAGCGGTCGAGGGAGTCCTGAAAGCGAATTTCAAGGAGAATGAAATCACCTTTTCCGAGAAAGATACCGAGCTCCAAAAGATGGAAAAGGAGCTTGCCGGACTGAAGGAGAAGGATCTGGATGAATGCAGCTACGGCATGTCCTATAACAAACTTTATTCCCTCTATCTGACCTTCCGTGAGGCACTGCACGGTACGATCCGCGAGCGGGAATATCAGGTCGGTGAGGGAAAGAAGAAGGTAACCCAGAAAAAGAGTGTCATCGATATTTCTCCGGAGCCGATGGCGAATCTCGAGAAGGCTTACGGGGATATTCGGGCCACGATGGAGCAGATTCTGGAGAATTATAAAACGGAAAAGAAGATCGAGGGAAGCCTGGAGGATGCCCTGGCAGGACAGGGAGCACAGTGGGAAGAATTGCGAAAGGAGCCGCTGTGGGCAGCCTATGGCCTGATGTATACCAGCTACAGCCAGGCTGTAGAGGTAGCAAGAAAGTTCAAAAAGGACCTGGAGTTATACGGTGCGAGCAAGGACCCGTTGATCGGGGATTACTTCGGCAATATCACGGAAGTACGTGAGATGCTGGCAAATTGCGTGGAAAAGCTCGAAAATTCGAAGATGAGCCCGGCGATGGCAGAGGATTATCGGAGAGTGCAGGAGCTGCAGAAGGAATATGCGATGCTTCGAAAGAATGCACCGCAGGCAGAGTATGCGCTTTTAGAGGGTGAAAAGATCCGTGAAGGAAGAAGTGTCTATAAGGCACTGGAAAAATATGACAATCTTCGGACGGAATTTGCCGAAAAAACGTATCTTACAAAGTCACCCCAGGGCAGAAAGCTTTTGAAGCTTGTCTATGATATGAAGGAGGACTTCTGTCAGAAGCTAATAAAAAAAAAAAAAGAAGAACTGGCATATTATGAAGGCAGCCTTCTGAAGCAGGAGCTTAGTCAGCGAAAAAAAGCGGATGATGAGCGAAAACAGAGAAGACAGCAGGAGAATGGGAAGGTTTCTTCCGCGGAGGAGATCGTCGAAACCGTTGCGGCTTACAAGGAGATTCGGGAGAAGCTGGAGAGCTACCTTGGGCGCTACAGCGATATCAAGGAGACCTGCTATTATGTCAAGGAATTTGAGCTGAGACAGGAGGAGTACAGCCGAAAGATCAAGGAAAAGGCCGGTGCGATGGTCGTTTCCCTCTGTGATGAGGTGACGGCTGAGATGGAACAGGAGCAGGGACTCTACCATCCGATCTACCGGGAAAGCTCCGGAGAGAAATATCGGGAGCTTCGAGATCATAAGGATGTGAAATTTAAAGAACAGGATGTCTATGAATACCTGGATGATCTGTTTGATTTCTCTATTGCCTCGAGAAGCCTTGATAAGGGTGGGATGCAGACGGATGAGATCATGAAGCATCTGGACTATCCGGCCGGTTTCCGGGAGGATGAAAACCGCCTGATGCAAAATCCGAAGGGAATGACAGTCAAGGTCGCTCCGGAGATTTTGAAGTCCTGGTATCAGAAGAAGGCAGCGCAGTTCCTTCCTCTTTGCCTGGAAATGAAGAAAAAGTTTCTGGAAAAATCCGGGAATGCCGTGGAGATGATGAGAAATGCAGCTCCCATCGTCGATTTCGATGCTTATCTCCTCTGGCAGACGAGCCTCGGCGAACAGGTACATGTGCTGATTGGCATGGTTGAGAAGATCAATGCGGATATCATCGATTATGACAAGGATGAGCTGCAGATGATCGATGCACGGATGATTATCTCTGCAGAAGAAGCTGAAAAGCAGTTGGGAATCGAGGCAGAGAATCGCGAGCTTACGGATCGCAGGGCTGTGGATGCTTATCATGACCTGAAGGTAAACAACAATCTGGAGACGAGAAACGATGCCCTTCGGGAGGATTATTTTAAACAACGGGATGAGGCGGATGAGAAGCCTGAGACCAGTGTACGCCAGGCTCTTGAAGAGCTGGAGGCGACAGAACACCTTCGAAGCAGCAATTCTAAGTATTTTGCAGATGTCTTGAAGGCAGCGCGGGATTTGCGTGCTCTGGAAGCGTCAAAGACTGCTTCCTATGATGCAATGCTGGCTGCTTACCAGGCAGTAAAGGATGCGGCGAGCGTCTATATTGCAAAGCGAGATAACTGGAAGCATGCGCATTTTGAGGACGGCAAGAGACGTCTGGCGGCAGTGAAGGCTCTGAAAGCCATGATTGAACCGCGCTTTTCGATGCTGGAGAGCTTCCGGCGCTCCGATCATACCTATGAGGATCGAAAGGCTTATCTGGAGAAGCAGACCAGAAAGCTGGAGGAGTTCAAAAGAAGCAGAGAAAATCCGGCGGAGAACCGGTCGGTGCAGGAATTCCTGATCGAGTTCAAAAAGACCTTCAAGAAGGATTTGAAGAGCTTTGACGCAGATGATATGTCGGAGACCCGCACAGGCGTCGAGTATATGACAGCTCTGAAGAGAGAGGAGCTGACCCTCGAAAGACTCAGTGCAAGTTATCTGATCGAGGAAGCCGAGAAGCTGAAAATGGAGTGCCTGAAAAATGATCCGACGACCCTGGATAAGGAGGCGCGCTATCGAATCTGGGCGAAATGCTACAGCTTTTGCAGTCAGAACAGAGGCTATTGTCCGGGGGAGGCGAAGCATAGTCTCGAAATCATCGACATGCTGGGCAAGCGCTATGTCGATGCGAAGGAATGGCGCTCCATCAAGACGGCTGTTCGGGAGGATCAGGAAAAGGCCAGAATCTATGCCGAGAGCAAGTCGGAAAATATGGCAGATATGCTGCGCCTGCTTCATAAATACGATAAATTCCTGAAGGGAGTCAAAAATACCGAGATTGGTGCCTTTGTGCCCGGATTTGCACAGTTTGTCCTGCATATGAGCACGATCAAGGTCAAGACAAAGGATGTATTGACACCGGAGAAGGCACCGCAGATCTTCGAGGAGGCTCGGAAAAAAGCAGATGAGAAGCTGGAGGAGCTGCGTAGCTCCTTAGAAAAGCATGGCTTCCTGCAAAACGAGGCTGGCAGTCTGATCACCGAAAAGATCCGAGAGGGCTTAAGTGAGATAGCCTTCCTGACGGATACCTTCGGCTTCCTGCAGGAGGAGAAAAATTACGGCAAGGAGGATGCAGGGCGGACAGAAAAGGCAGCAAAGTGCAAGGCAATTTTCGCTTACTACGAGAGACAGAGGGAAAATCTGGAAAAAGCTCTGGTCAGTTATGCGGTGCGCGATGTCGTCATCGATGACCTGGGCTTCCGCTACCAGAGAGAACAGAAGAAGGATCAGACGCTGGTAAAGGGCTACGGGACGATCTCGAGAGTGAAGCTGGCGGACGAACGCCTGGCAGAGCTTGAAAAGGACGGCAATCGTCTGGAGGGGTCTGATGCGAAGAAGCTGCTTAGCAATATCACTCATATTGTCATGGTAGAAACCGAGAAAAAGCAGCTTGGAGATCTGAAAAAGCTGGCGCAGAATCAGCCGGAGATGGCGATAGAGCTGGAGCGGCAGAAGAGCATCCGGGTGAAGTTCGAGGCCTTCTTAAAGAAGGAGAAGGATCCGGATCATCGAAAGAGAGTGACGCAGGCTCTGGACAACCAGGCCGGTATCTACAACCGCAAGCTGCAGAAGAAGCTTCGGGCCATCAGTGGGTATCATCTGGACAGCAGCCAGGAGCCCATGGCCTATTATGTGGCATCCTTAAGCAAAACCTTCGATGAGGCAAAGCAGTTTCTGAAGCTTGTAAGAAGTTGGGAGAGCGCATATGAACTCGGTGCTTTCACGGATGCACCTCATCGAAAACTGCAGGATACCGTTCTGGATATCCAGAGACGGGCCGAAGAAGGAATGAAGCAGAAGGGCTTCCGGGAGCTTGCGAAAAATATGGAAGCGAAGGTACAGAGCCTGAAGACCGAGGACGCACTGATGCGCTATTCGACAAAGCAGGTATGCGAGATGCGGGACAGCAACTTTGCGATGACGCTGCAGAACCTTGGCGCTCTGAAGCTCGGAACCGTAGGGGAGCTTCATGTCAATGACAAGATCAAGGCAGAGAGAATGCGCTATGCTTCGAATGGCTATGATAAGATGAAGATCAAAAAGTATTGGTCCTTCAAGCTGTTCGGCTATACTCTCTGGGGAAAGGATGTCTATGGGCTGGATGATTTTATCAAGCGCGTCGAGCATCTGGTGGTGGTCTATGAAAATGACGACATCATCGAGAAAAAGAAAGATGAGCGGAAGCAGGGCGAGGAGCTGAAGACACCATTCCGGGATCTTTTGGATCACATGAAGAGTGTTAAGTACCTGGCCGGGCGCTTGGGCGATCCCGAGAAAATCCCGGAAAAGGAACTGTACGGGATGGCTGCGAGCCTCAAAAAGATGATCCGAAAGCTGGACAATGAGTTCCAGAGAGCCTGCCTTACCTTAAGCAATCCGACGGGTCAGGAGGATCATAAGGAAGCCCTGAAGGAGATGATCCGGCTGCAGGAGGGCTGGAAGGATTACTTTGTCATCCTGAATACACTGCCGGAGCAGGTGGAAGCTTATGTCGATCGGCGTCCGACAAAGGGAGGCGTTCAGAATTATTCCCTGCGCTCGACGCACAAGACCTTCATGAAGCTGATGGATCAGCTGACGAAAGCAGCGGAAAATCAGGAAGCGGACGAGATACAGGAAAAGTGTCTGGTCGAGGCTCTGGGCTTCGCCAGAATGTGCACCAATGCTTACGCAGAGTCGGCTCTGGAGCATAATCTTAATATGGAGTGCGGAACCTACAGCGAATATCTCTCGGCCATGGCGGAAAATAAGTGCTTCCGGAAAGCACAGAAGACGCTGACAGAGATTCGGTCGATGCGGCCGGAGGATCGAAAGCTGGATGCCGGGAAGCTCTATCAGGATTACCTGCGATATATTTCACGCTACTACCTGGCGACCGGAATCGGAAGAGAAGCCTTCAAGCAGATAAAGAAAAATATGGATGTACAGATGGAAATGCTTGGTGTGAAGAGCGTGATTTTGAATCCGGAACAGCTGCGGGAATTGCAAAAAGAAGTACATCAGAAGATGCAGGATGAGATCTTGGTGCCGGAGGCAGTGGAAGGAGATCAAAATTCCAAGGCTTATGAGGAGATCCAGAGGCAATACAAGGAGGTGGCCGATCTCTTCGGTGTGGTTCTGATTCGTTCCCTGCATATCGACGAGACCAATGATGCAGCCGGCCGTCTGAAGGATACTGCGGATGCCTATAAAAAGGCCAGCGAGAGACTGAACGGAAAGGGATGGATCCGTATGCTGCGAAATGTACTGGGACATATCATTCCGGTATAAAAAATGAGTGTCAAAAAGTGTAAAAAAATTAAAAAGAGTCTAAAAGAAGTATGAAAGCCATTGACACGGACGGAATGCATGTTAAGATCGTAGGTATTCAGGGAAACGCTGATTAAATCAGCATTTCCTCAGGTATGAACAGCTACGAGGAGTGAGCAAATGTTCGGATATATTACATGCATCCGTTCGAAGCTTTCAAAGGAAGAACAGGAGCGCTATCAAAGCATCTACTGCGGACTCTGCAGAAATTTAAAAATGAGATACGGAGAATTGGAGCGGATGAGCTTAAGCTACG
The DNA here is from genome assembly GCA_963621925.1 of Alistipes onderdonkii. Taxonomy (GTDB): domain Bacteria; phylum Bacillota; class Clostridia; order Lachnospirales; family Lachnospiraceae; genus Laedolimicola. The sequence continues at coordinate 26,764 of CAVFGF010000016.1, forward strand.
ACATGACTTTTGTGATTCTGTTCCTTTCTTCTTTATATGAGCCGGCCGAGAGAGGTTCGAGCTTCCGCTGCGCCGTCCATCCTCTGCGTGCGGGAAAAGATATCCAAAACTGCTTTACGGAATATGCAGCGGATATGACGGTAGCTCTGGCTTACTATAAGGCTCTGGACGATTGGAAGGATGAGAAAAAAATCGGCAAGCGCTTGTATGGCAAGCGCCTGCAAAATGCCTATCGGAAGATAGAAAAGGCCTATCCCAGACAGTGCAAGGCTATCACGGAGAGTCTGCAGGAGCTGGATTTTCTGGAGAAAGCCCCGGGAGCCAATGCAGATCAGGCCATCAATTGTTCCGGCAAAATGCTCTCGGAGCTCTTTGTATACAAGGAGGATTTCTGGAGCAACAGTCTCCGTGCCTTTGGTTATGAGCTGGGGCGCTTCATCTACCTGATGGATGCGACGATCGATTATAAAAAGGACGGGAAGACAGGAAATTATAACCCGCTGGTTTGGATGAAGAAAAAGCCGGAGGAGATGGAGTCGGTTCTCAGGCTGCCTCTCGGCAATGCGATGGAAATTTTTGAGCGGCTTCCGCTGGTACAGGATGAGCAGCTGCTGCGCAATATTCTCTATGCCGGCGTCTGGCAGCAATACGATATCAAGATACGCAGGAAGGAAAAGACGGATGGTTGATGATCCATACAGAGTCCTTGGAGTGCCCAGGGATGCATCCAAGGAAGAAATAAAGAAGGCTTATCGCAGGAAGGCAAAGGAATACCATCCCGACCTTCATCCCGATGATCCCAAGGCAGCGGAGAAGATGAATGAGATCAATGAAGCCTATGATATGCTGAACAATCCGGAAAAATATCGAAGACAGCAGCAAACCTACGGAGGGGCAGGAAGCTATGGGCAGAGCAGCTGGGGCGGTGCCGGTACTTACGGACAAAATCCCTTTGGGGATGGAAAGTTCGGTGGTTTTGGCAGCTTTGAAGACCTCTTCGGATTCTGGGGTATGCATATGGGGCCGGAGGCGCCAAGAGCGGTCTATTCAGACAGCGAGACCATGCGCCAGGCGGTGGACTTCATTAATATGGGAAAATACCAGTTCGCGGATTCGGTACTGAACGGCATGCCCAGCGCAGAGCGGAACGCCCGGTGGTACTACCTGAGCTCTCTTGCTAACTACGGTCTGAATAATCAGATGCTGGCCGTGGCGCAGATTCAGAAGGCACTGCAGCTAGAGCCGGGAAATGCAGTTTATCAGCGGACGCTTCAGAGCTACCGCTACGCGGAGAATATATACAGCCAGAACAGCCGGAATTATCAGCGGCAGGCGGAGGGCATGGATAAGCTTTGCAGGAGCTTCTGCCTGGCGCAGTTGTTCTGTATGTTCTGTAGATGCTAAAAAGAAAACGAGAAAATGAAAAAATGAAAACAGGTCAGTTCTTTCTATAGTAAATATATAGAAGAACGAACCTGTTTTTTAGTTACAGCTTCACAAAAATAGCTTCATGATGCACCGCCGGCAAAAACTTCTCCAGCATATCCTTCGTCTTCATCCGCAGACTGGACGTATTGATGCAGGGATGGCAGCCGAATTCCTCATGGGTCGTCACGTCTTCGTCGATGATGAGCTGCACCTGATTCTCCGGATCATTCATCAAGGCCATAACCGTGGCGGATCCCGGCGTCACGTTCAGCAGCTTCTCCATATACTCCGCCGGAGCGAAGGAGAGGCGGGAAGAGCCGATTTGCTTGGACAGGTCTTTAGTCTTGAACTGCTTGTCCCCAGGCATCAGCAGCAGATAAAATTTGGTTTTCTGGGCGTTACAAAGTACCAGATTTTTACAAATCTCGATTCCCAGAAGCTGATCCACGCCCTGGCAGTCCTCGATGGTCATGGCTACTTCGTGATCCACGCGGGTGTAGGGAATCTGAAGCTTATCCAGCAGGTCGTAGACAGCCATTTCCTTTTCCAGGCGGCCTTCCGGGCTGGCGGGACGGCCGGTGTACAGCTGCGGGTCAATGTAAATTGTACTCATAATAAAATCCTCCTTTACTTCCGCTCCCAGCGCCCGCTTGCACCGCACGGCAATACCAGTCCGGAGGCTGTCACAGGCAGTCCCACCTCCTGGGAGTCTACGGTTCCGTGGAAGCTTTTCAGCTCTGTGGCAATCAGGTAGGTCAGGACAGCCGGAGCCAGTCCGGTCGTATAGGAATTTACGAGAAAAAACAGGGGATCGTCACTGAGAAGCTGGGCGCAGAGACGAATCAGCGGATGGATGGCATCCTCGATTTTCCAGATTTCCCCTTTGGGACCGCGACCATAGGAGGGCGGATCCATAATGATGCCGTCATAGTGATTTCCGCGGCGGATCTCACGCTCTACAAACTTGGTACAGTCGTCGACGATCCAGCGAATCGGGGCATCCCCGAGACCGGAGGAACGGGCATTCTCCTTGGCCCAGCCGACCATGCCCTTCGAGGCATCGACATGGGTGACCGAGGCTCCGCTGGCTGCGGCTGCCAATGTAGCCCCACCGGTATAGGCGAAGAGATTTAGAACCTTGACAGGGCGTCCGGCATTCCCGATCTTCTCGCCGAACCAGTCCCAGTTGGCAGCCTGCTCGGGAAAGAGACCGGTATGCTTGAAACTGAAGGGCTTCAGATTGAAGGTCAGAGTGTTCCGGCCATGGCAGAGGGGATATTGAATGGTCCATTGCTCGGGCAAATCGAAGAATTCCCATTCGCCGCCGCCCTTTTTACTGCGGTGGTAGTGGCCGTTCATCCGTTTCCAGCCAGGGAGAGAACGCTTGGTATCCCAGATGACCTGAGGATCCGGACGAACCAGCAGGTAGTCGCCCCAGCGCTCCAGCTTTTCTCCTCTCGAGGTATCCAATATTTCATAATCCTTCCAGTTATCTGCGATCCACATGATAATCTCCTTTGTTCTTTAAAAATAAGCGGAAGATACTGTCTACCACCATGATGGAGAGAGCAATCATTCCGGCGACGATGAGTGTCTGCGTTATATAATAGGAAGTCATACCGTCGGAACGGATGACAGAGTCGGCAATTCGGAACATGCCGGCTCCCGGAACCAGCGGCAAAATGCCGGGTATCACAAAGATGGTGACCGGAGTTTTCAAAATCCGAGCAAAGATCTGTCCGCAAAGAGAAATGAGACAGCCGGACAGAAAGGTGGCCATGGCCATGGAGAAGGAAAGCTCCAGCAAAAAGAGATAGAACCACCAGCCCGCAGCCCCGATAAGGCCGGCCCAGACGATCTGCCTGGGCGGCACATGGAGCAAAAAGGAAAAGGCTACCACGGAAAAAAAGGCGCCGAGAATCTGCAGCAGCATAGAAATCTCCTCCTAATTCAGAATTCGAAGCCCGATGGCGATTCCCATGGCCACCGAGGCAGCGGTAACAAAGGCCTCCATCATCCGGGCTGTCCCGGAGATATAGTCGCCGTGCAGCGTGTCAAAGACAGCATTCGTGATGGCGACACCGGGTACCAGAGGCATGATGGCGGCAATGATAATCGAGTCAAGATTTCCTATAATAGGAAGAAACTTCAAAAGTCCGCCCGCAAAGAGCGAGATCACGACGGCACTTAAGAGGATTCCGAAAAAAGAGGGAAGCTTCATCCGGGTACAAAGATAGAGGCAGAGAGCCATAAAAAAACCGGCGACACCGGCTACCAGGGCTTCCTGCAGGCTTCCTCCGTAGGTCAGGGCAAAGGCCGCTGCCACCCCGGTATTGGCCAAAAGAAACGCTTTGGGCGGGTGGTACTCCTTTTTCAGCCGTTTGATCCGCCGGAAGGCCTCCTGCAGATCGATATCGCCGCCGCAGAAGCTGCGGGAGATAGCATTGATTTCATCGATGATGCGAAGATTGGTGCCGCGGCTCTGGATACGTCTTGTGACAGTCATAGACGGAATCGAGGGATCATCAAGTGTCACTAAAAAGCCGGTGACCATCACGAAGACCTCAGCGGTCTTCAGACCCGACAGTGAAAGCATCCGATGCATCGTATCCTCCACCCGGTAGGTCTCGGCGCCGTTTGACAGCATCAGCTCGCCGGCCATGACAGCCGTGTCGAGCAAAAGTTTATAATCCATGAGAAAGCTTCCTTTATATACACAAGAATGTAAATATTATAACGAGCCTGCGGGTAGGGGTCAATGTTTTTCAACGGCAAAAATTTTTGGAAATTTTTTCGAAAAAAAAGCTTGCATTTCCATGCGCTCTCCTGTATAATTGCAAATGTTGTGACATTGATAGCTATGAAGCGTGAGGTTGCTGCCCGCGAGGCAGGTTTTCCGTGGAGCGAATGTCAAGTTAGGAAACTGGCGACAAGTCACTGTACAAAATAACTGTCCATGCAGAGCCATGGAAACAACGTGATGTTTTCTTTAAGAGTTAGGATACACACGGGAGAGTGTACAGTCACCGCTTGTCGTACTGGTCTTTAAAAGTACGAAAAGGAGGCGACTTTTTTTATGGCAAGTCAAGTAATGAGAATCACACTGAAAGCGTATGACCATCAGCTGGTGGATGCATCCGCAAAGAAGATCATCGAAACTGTAAAGAAGAACGGAGCAAAGGTGAGCGGACCGGTTCCCCTTCCTACAAAGAAAGAGGTAGTTACCATTCTGAGAGCGGTACATAAGTACAAGGACTCCAGAGAGCAGTTCGAGCAGAGAACTCATAAGAGACTGATTGATATCATTACCCCGACCCAGAAGACGGTAGATGCACTGTCCAGACTGGAGATGCCGGCTGGTGTTTATATCGATATCAAAATGAAAAACAAGTAATCCTTCAGCTAGAATGAACGCAAAAGCGTTCCGCTGTAGAGAAATAAGGAGGAAAAGAAATGAAGAAAGCTATTTTAGCCACAAAAGTCGGAATGACGCAGATTTTCAATGAAGACGGCGTGCTGACACCGGTTACAGTTCTTCAGGCAGGTCCCTGCGTAGTAACACAGGTTAAGACTGTAGAGAACGACGGATACAGCGCAGTACAGGTCGGATTCACAGACAAGAGAGAGAAGCTTGTGAACAAGGCTCAGAAGGGTCATTTTGACAAGGCTGGCGTATCTTACAAGAGATATGTGAGAGAATTCAGATTAGAGGATGCTGAGAGCTATGCTCCGGCACAGGAAATTAAGGCTGACATCTTTGCCGCAGGCGACAAGATTGATGCAACCGCTGTTTCCAAGGGTAAAGGATTCCAGGGTGCGATCAAGAGACATGGTCAGCACAGAGGACCGATGGCTCATGGTTCTAAGTTCCATCGCCACGCTGGTTCTAACGGTGCCTGCTCCGATCCGAGCAAGGTATTCAAGGGAAAAGGAATGCCTGGCCAGATGGGTCACAAGAAGATCACGATCCAGAACCTTGAGGTTGTCCGCGTAGATGCAGAGAAGAATCTGCTTCTGGTAAAAGGCGCAGTACCGGGCCCCAAGAAGTCTCTGGTTACTATCAAGGAAACAGTAAAGGTTAGCAAATAATCTTTAGCGGAAAGGAGGACTTACAGATGGCAACAGTATCTGTTTACAATATGGAAGGAAATGAAGTTGGCACAATCGACTTAAACGATGCTGTATTCGGTGTAGAAGTGAATGAGCACCTGGTACACATGGCGGTTGTAGCACAGCTTGCAAATAAGCGTCAGGGAACGCAGAAAGCAAAGACTCGTTCTGAAGTATCCGGCGGCGGAAGAAAGCCCTGGAGACAGAAGGGAACCGGTCATGCAAGACAGGGTTCAA
>CAVFGF010000017.1:0-31978 GCA_963621925.1 Alistipes onderdonkii
CAATATAATCTGCGACGTAAATGATTTTATCAAGCAACGACATATCCGGTTTGCCGGTAGTATGATTCAGAATTGCCTCAAGGATGGTCGGCTCTGTGATCCCGTACTCATGTTCTGCGAGATAGGCTCCGAGCTTTGCATGCAGCAAAAAGGGATTGCGGCGTTCGATCTCTGTGACAGAAATATGATATTTGTCGCAAAGCTTTAGTTTCTTTGCATTGGGAATGCATTTTGCACAGTCATGAAAAAGTCCGGCAAGCTCTGCCTCCTGCAGATCATATTCGTATCGCATGGCCAGGGCTGCCGCTGTATACATGACGCCAAGCGTATGCTGAAAGCGTCCCTCATCCATCTCCCGCTTCAGTTTTTTCTGGTAGGATTTCATATCATATTTTTTCATCTTCCATCATACTCCCTTACGTCGGACGATACAGTTTGTTCTCTTCAATGTATTTGGCCACGGATTCCGGCACGTAATAACGCAGAAATCGACCCTCCCGAACACGCTCTCGCACCATATTCGAAGAAATATCGATATTGGGTGTCTCCATCGGATAAATCTGCGCATGATAGCGCTTGGATAATTCAAGAATGCGTTCCCATAGAGCTTCTCTTTCTATATGGTCGCGAACAGCGGCCAGGATGCTGCAGGAAGCGCAGATCCGCTGCGGTTCCATCCAGGTATCGAGATGGATCAGCGAATCGGCTCCTAAGATAAAATAATAGTCCGTATCGGGATTTGCCTGTTTGAGAAATTCTAGGGTTTCATAGGTATAATGATAGTCTTGGGGCGTTTTCTCGAAATCAGATACCCGAAGATGGGGATTATCCGATACGGCAAGCTCTGCCATCGCTGTACGCTGCTCCATCGAGGCGTTTACCTGTCCGGCCTTATGCGGTGGATTGCCGTTCGGCATAATAAGTACATAGTCCAGAGAAAAGGATTCATAGGCGGATTCGGCGAGAATGAGATGACCGATATGAATCGGATCAAAGGTTCCGCCTAGAATTCCTACCTTTTTTCGTCTTTGCTCCATAAAAAGAACCACCCTTCTCTGTTAAAATATATTAAGAAAGAGGAAGTACAATCTTCTTTTTCTTATATTTTTCGTCTGTATTTTCACGATACAGAACGATCTTTTTGCCAATGACCTGTACAACCTCGGAACGGGTGCGGTCGGCAATGACTTCCGCAATTTCGCGCGGATCGTCCGCGCAGTTTTGCAGGACACTGAGCTTGATCAGCTCTCTTGCCGTCAATGCTTCCTCTACGGCTTTCGTAAATTCCGGAGTTACGGAAGCTTTTCCGATCTGGAAGATCGGTTCCATGGTCATTGCAAGGCTTTTCAAATAAGCACGCTGTTTGCTTGTCATGGTTTCTCCTTTTGTTTTATATTTACTCCGCAGTGCAGGCTCGATTTTGCTCCGCAAAACCTCGCTCGCGGGCTTCGCCCTATGTGGCCAAAAGTCAACAGTCTGCCTTATGTGCAAGCACAACGACAGCCTGCTGACTTTCGTCCACGCACTGCTCATTGCCTAACGGAAGTAATCAAAAGCTAAGCCGTACATCCGGACAGTGTCGCCTTCCTGGATGCCGGCAGCCTCTAATTCCTTTAAGATACCGGTATTTTTCAAAAAGTTCTGGAAGAAGGAAAAGCCTTTTTCAGAATCCAGGTTCGTATAACCCAGCATCTTTTCGATACGCGGGCCTTCCACGATAAATACGCCCTCTTCCTCCTCTGATTTGACAACGGTATAGGGCAGATTTTCGTATACCAGCTCTTCGCCCGGGAAGTATTCCGGCTCGAAGACAATGGCTTCCTGGGGAGCCTGATTTAAAAGCTCCCGGACATAATAGAGAAGCTCCTTCAATCCCTGGCCGGCGACGGCTGAAATCGGGAAGACCTTGATGCCCTTTGGCTCAAATTCTGCCTTCAGACGTTCTATAGGCTCGTCGTTTCCGCTCAGGGCATCGGTTTTATTCGCAGCGATGACCTGGGGACGCGCAGCAATGTCGGCATTGTAGGCTTCCAGCTCTCTGTTGATGGCATAGATATCCTCTATCGGATCCCGGCCTTCTGTAGAAGCTGCGTCAACGATATGAATCAGCACACGGGTACGCTCGATATGACGCAAAAACTCATGTCCGAGACCTACGCCTTCGGAGGCTCCCTCAATGAGCCCAGGTATATCCGCGATGACAAAGCCGGGCATATCCGGCAGATCAACTACTCCGAGATTGGGATTCAAGGTAGTGAAGTGGTAGTTTGCGATCTTGGGCTGTGCATTTGTCACGCGGGATAAGAAGGTAGACTTTCCTACATTCGGGAAGCCTACCAGTCCCACATCTGCGATTACCTTCAGCTCCAGTAAAACCTCCAGCTCCTGAGCCGGCACACCGGGCTGTGCATACTTTGGCACCTGCATGGTGGAGGTGGCGAAGTGCATGTTGCCGGCGCCGCCCCGTCCGCCTTCCAGAATGATCTGCCGACGATTTTCGCCGGACATATCTGCAATTACCTTTCCGGTAGTCGCCTCCCGGATAATGGTTCCTTCCGGAACCTTTAATATGATATCACTGCCATTCTTTCCGTGGCAGCGTCTTTTTCCGCCTTCTTCTCCGTCCTGCGCTTTGAATTTGCGCTTATGACGGTATTCATAGAGGGTATTTAAGCCCTCATCTACTTCAAAAATCACATCTCCGCCGCGGCCGCCGTCTCCGCCGTCGGGACCGCCGTTCGGCACATACAGTTCTCGACGAAAACTGACATGGCCGTCTCCGCCCTTTCCTGAGCGAATCATAATCTTTGCTCTGTCTGCAAACATAAAAAATCTCCGAATGAAACATGGTAAAAAAGGCTTCAAATCTATCCGACTTGAAGCCTTTGCATAACCAACTTATTCTGCTGCTACCGGAACGATAGAAACCTGCTTTTTGTCTCTGCCCTTTCTCTCGAATCTTACGACTCCGTCTGTCAGAGCAAATAAGGTATCATCGCCACCGCGTCCTACGTTCACACCCGGGTGAATCTTGGTTCCGCGCTGTCTGTAAAGAATGTTTCCGGCCTTTACGAACTGTCCGTCGGCTCTCTTAGCTCCCAGTCTCTTGGACTCGGAATCTCTGCCGTTCTTTGTAGAACCTACTCCCTTTTTATGAGCGAATAACTGAAGGTTCATCTGTAACATGGTATTACACCTCCTTGAATACAATCCTGATATATGGTTTCCCATAGCTTTTTTGAATGTCTGTCAGCCCAAGTACCATGGAATCCATCAACAGTGCGGCTTTGTCGGATAAGGGCTCCGGAAAGGCACAGGTCAATACCCCGTCCTTCTGCTCTCCGGTAAACTCATCCTCTGTAAAGGCTTCGATAGAATTCAAGGTATTCAGCGACAGAGCGCTGACAGCTGCACAAATAATATCGGAACCTTCCTCCGCATATCCGGCATGTCCGCTGATATCGAACCCCAGATATTGATCGGATTTCTTATATATGGTAACGGTTATCATGACATTAGTTTGCAGAGATCTTTTCGATCTTTACTTCTGTGTACTGCTGTCTGTGACCATTCTTCTTGTGATATCCAGATTTTCTCTTGTACTTGTAAACGATGACTTTCTTTGCTTTTCCGTCACCGATTACAGATGCAGTTACAGTAGCTCCTGCTACAGTCGGTGTACCTACGGTCAGAGAATCGCCGCCGACTGCGAGAACCTGAGTGAACTCATAAGTCTCACCAGCTGCAACACCAAGCTTCTCAACCTTGATTACATCGCCTTCAGATACTTTGTACTGTTTACCACCTGTTGCAATAATTGCGTACATCCTGTGGCACCTCCTAAAATAATTACTCGCCAACTGCGGTGATGTGCTTTGCTATAAAAGTACATACTTTGACCTCATTGTGCGGCATCTTTTATATGATATCAGGAAGCATCAGGTCTGTCAAGAGAAATTTAAGGAAATGCTGATTAAATCAGCATTTCCTTAATACCTCCGGTGGGTTTCCTTTACAAATCTCTTTTATCAAAAGCATCCCGAGAATCAGGAAACCAAAATCCAGAAAGAGGCTGGTTCGCTCCGAGGAAGCCCAGACGGTTGGAGACAGCCCCATGCTGACCTTGGAGGCGGATGCGATGATAAGGAGAGCCAGCCGGTCGAGGATTCTGCTGCTTTTGCCCCATACGAAGAATAGGGAAATCACTACACAGACACAGCAGAGGGTGTATACGAGCAAAAGGAGCCGCACAGAATTTGGCAGACTTCCCTGATAGTATACGACAGGCTGATCAAAGTCAAACACGTGGAGAATCAGATGTACCCAGGGGTATTCCCGATATTTTCCGAATAAAAGGATGCCTAAAAGTCCAAGGTTCGAGAACATCGGAATCGCAGCTATCAGGCGTGCAGCAAGGCTCCTTCGCTTTTTCAGAACCGCTGCAAAAAGCAGAGCGCAAAGGAGACAATAAGGAAGATTCATGTCCTGATACAGGGTCTTTAAAAGGCTGTACCAGCCAAGCAGAATCTTCTGCATCAGGTTTAATCCGGCATAGGCCGGAAACCAGAATTCGATGTTGGAGGCCTTGCGGGCTGCATTGCCGGGGCAAAGGACGACACAGACGGCGAAAAATACGGACAGTGCCAGCAGCAGATAGAGATAGGGATTTGTCTTCCTGCCACGAAGCTTGTCCGTAAGAAGCAGATAGAGGCAGGCCAGCAGAGCCATGATACAGATCTGTTCCTGGTTGATGGCAAAGACAGCAGCCAAAGCACCCAGTATGTACCAGAACCTTCGGCAGCTGCCCTCCTGATACCAGAGGTACAGAGGCAAGGCTGCTGTCAGAAGGGCTGCCAGGGGCCACCAGTAATTGATGGTGGTGGTCATATAGCCGGCCGAATTCATCTCCCGGAAATCATAGGAAAGGAGGAGACAGAGAAAGAAAAGGAAAGCTGCGAACGGAACCTCGCTCCTGCTGCCGCCTTTTCGATAGCTCCTGTAGAAAAATCCCCACAACAGCCCTGCAATGACGATGGATACCAGAATATCCAATATTTTCCAGACAAAAATCGGCAGCTGCAATACCAGCACCAGCACGCCCTCGATCACCAGACGCGAGGACCAGCCATACCAGCGCTTCACCATAAATGCGCCGAAGCCGGTATCCTGAAGGCAGGTCATAAAATAATAATCATCCCCACCCCCAAGCTTCAGCCAGAACATATGAAATAAAATGGACAGGACTCCGTAAAAGCCAAGCAGAATCCAGGTTCGTTTGTCCCTAAGCCAGGTCATAACAGCCCCCTTAACTTTGTATTCCGTGCACAGATACCAGATTCGGAATCCCTACACTATAAAAACAGTAAAGCGACAGCAGGCAGGTCAGGCAGAGCAATCCCTGCAGCAGTTTATTCTTCCCTTCGCTGTCCGCCCGGTGAATCAGATAGGCCGCGTAGAACAAAATCGGCAAAAGATAGCGTCCCTGGGGCTGAAAATCCACCACCCAGGCATTGTATACAATCAATGCATACTGAATAAGCATGGACAGCGCTGCCGCTCCTATCTCCCACCAGGTTCTGGAATCTTTCTTTCGTAAGGCGCGTACCAGCAGACAGCCGATGATGGCCAGATAGAGAACCGCCATAGCGGTATAATACCAGTCCCGCGCACCAAAGGCATAGGAGCCAAAGAAGCCGGCAAAGGTGCGAAAGAGATTTTTATTAAAGTCATAGCCGGACAAGAGCTCCCAGAGCGTAATCCCCTTCTCCATAAAGCTCATGGAATAGGCTCGCTCCAGCGCCGGTGTGGAAAGCTTATATTCCGGCAAGGCCGTCTGCTCCATCATATCCATATAGACGCGGTACTTTCCAAAGAGACCGTAATATGGGAAATCAGTAATCATATAGCGGATAGCAAAGATACCAAACGTAAAACCAAGGATGCCCAGATATTTATACAGGAGAACTTTGCGTTCCTCCTTCGGCGTATAGAACAACCGAATCAGAAGCACCAGGAAAATGAAAATCAGCACCACATAAAAGGTAGGCTTGCCCCACAGCGGCTGCACAAACAAAAGCCCAAGAAGTGCCATAGAAAGCAGATGCTTTTTGCAGAAGGGCTCCTCCAGTACCCGGTTTAGGAGACTGTCCTTTTTCATGACCTCATACATGCAAAGAAAGCTCATGAAGAAATCGAAGGAATCGGAGGTGCAGTAGGAAAACAGATACCACACCTGGGGAGTCAGAAGCAGCATGGCGAAAAGAGCCCGGTTCTTTTTGATATTTTTCAGTGCGATCCCCGCCATGATACAGAAGGTCACCGTCGTAAAGAACCGTACGCGGATAATAGGATCCGCGAAAAACTGTCCGATTTTCGCAGTCAGAAAATAGAACACCGTCCATTCACTGTGCCTGGTGGTGCCGTAGATGGCGTAGGAGTCGATGATTTCGGGATCCCGCATATCCGGCGGCATGAAATGGAAAAAATAGTAATTTACCGCCGATAAGGTATGATATTCGTCCGGATTCAGATAGAATGGGTTCCAGAAGCCGGTAAATACAGTCATCAGGGTCGCCGCAAAAAGTCCGCCGAAAAGTATGCAGGAGGTCAGCTTAAAAAAGAGACTTTGCCCGGCAATGGTTCGTACAAAAAAACGGATCAGCAGGATAGCCAGTGCTACCAACATACCGCTGCCAAGGGCTCCCAGAAGCCGTACCGCAAGGGGCGTCCGGGCGTACAAGGTTCGAAAGGCGTCTGTCGGAAGCATCTGGGAATCCTCACCGGTTACGTGGAAGGTAAAGCCTTCCTCTCCTATCAGCTCCAGATCTGCATTTACCGTAAAATATGTCCGCAGCTCCTCGCCGGTCAGGGAAACAGTCTGGATTCCGTTTTTCTTCACAGTCAGTCCCGTAATGGTCAGCGGTTCTCCGGTGGAATAATGCTGATCCAGCGGATCGATGCGTTTGAGAGAACAATGGCTGCCATATTGGATTTCACCATAAAAAATGCGTGCCACGCCACCTACCACCACCCGATGATGGTCATCAATTTCCCTGACATTTTCTCCCGGCCCGGCAAAGACGGTGGTCACCACCTCTCCATGGGGATCGCTTTCAAAGGTTAGGGTCATGCTTGTACAGACCGGTGTAAAAAACAAGCAAACCAGCAGCCACAAGACTGCCGCTGCTGCATAAAATTTCCATTTGTTTGATTGCAGGTTTCTAAACTTCATCATCTTCCTTTATCGATTCGCCAGCTCGGAGGTAATATCCTCCCAGGTTACGCCCCTCTCCACCATCAAAACCATGGCATGATACAGAAGATCCGACATCTCATACTTGATTTCCTCCGGATCCGGGTTTTTCGCCGCGATAACCAGTTCGGTAGCTTCCTCTCCTACCTTCTTCAGGATTTTGTCAATACCCTTATCAAAGAGATAATTGGTATAGGATCCTTCCTTTGGATGCGCCTTTCGATCTGCGATGACCTTGTATACATCCTCAAAGACCTTTAAGGGATTGGTATTTTTGTAATCCGTTTTGGCGATCTCATGGAAAAAGCAGGATTTATTGCCGGTATGGCAGGCTGCTCCGGTCTGGGATACTTTGGCGAGAATGGTGTCGCAGTCACAGTCTACGGTAAGCTCTTTGACATACTGATAATGGCCGCTGGTCAGCCCCTTGATCCAGAGCTCCTGACGGCTTCTGCTCCAGTAGGTCATTTTGCCGGTCTGGGTAGTCTTATGGAAGGCCTCTTCGTTCATGTAGGCCACCATCAGCACCTCGTCCGTGCGGTAATCCTGTACCACTACCGGAACCAGGCCGTCCGGCCCCAGCTTGAACTCAGACCATTCCATATTGCAGCTTAAGGGGCGGAGCTTCTCTACAAAGGGAACGAGCTCATTCAGATAAATCAGTTCGCTTACATATTCCTCAATCAGGGCTGCCGGGGCGCTGACTACGTCGGAGCTGTCCACACAGGCCGCGATTTTCTCTTTGCCAAAGCGCTTGGACGCCTCCTCGGTTAGATCGATATTCTGCTGCCGGCCGTAGTTCAGGATGGCCTTTTCACAGCCTGCATAAAGAATCTTCTTTACGTCCTCCAGGCGTTTGATGCGGCCTCCGGCCTTCACCGGTACCTCCACGGCGCGGCAAATTTCTTTTAAGGCGCCGATGGACAGGTCGTGATCCTCGTCCCCGTCAGACAGGTCAAAGACCAGGATCTCATCCGCTCCGTTATCACTGTAATATCTTGCCAGGACGTCTCCGTCCTTGTCCGCCTGCTCTCCCTGTACCTTTCCGGCCAATAGCCGGATCACTGCGATATTTTTTTCGCTCATATCAAAGACTCCCTTTCGTCGATAAAACATCTGTAATTCTCGGATCTTGTGTCGTCGCCATGTCGAGGGCTTTGGCAAAAGCCTTGAACATGCCTTCGATCATATGATGGCTGTTGCCTCCGGAAAGCATTTTAAAATGCAGGTTCATACCGGCACTATAGGAAATGGCATAGAAAAATTCCTTGACCATCTGGGTATCCATCTCGCCTACTTTTTCGGTAGGAAATTCTGCGTCAGAGACATAATAAGGTCTGCCGGACAGATCCAGGGAACAAAGCACCAGGGACTCATCCATAGGAAGAATGCAGGTACCGTAGCGTACAATGCCCTTTTTATCTCCGACCGCTTCGCGAATGACCTGGCCGAGGACGATGCCGGTATCCTCGATGGTATGATGACAGTCTACTTCCAGGTCGCCATTTACATGACAGGACAGATCAAAGAGCCCGTGTCTGGAAAAGCCATTCAGCATATGGTCGAAAAAACCGATACCTGTGGAGATATCTGCTTTTCCGCTGCCGTCCAGATTCAGGGTCATGGCGATATCGGTCTCCTTCGTAGTCCTGGAAAGACTCGCGATTCGTTCCATAGGCTAGTCCTCCTTCTTCTCAAAACGTACGGCAATGGAGTTGGCATGAGCCGTCAGCTGCTCTGCCTTCGCAAAGGTCTCGATATCCTCATGCACGGCCTCCAGTGCCTCTCTGGAGTAATAGACGATACTGGATTTCTTGATAAAGTCATCTACACTAAGCGGGGAGAAAAACTTCGCCGTACCGTTGGTCGGCAGGATATGGTTCGGTCCTGCGAAATAGTCGCCCAGGGGCTCGCTGGAATTCTCTCCGATAAAAATTGCGCCTGCATTCTGAATCTTGGTCATTACCTGGAACGGATCCTTGGTCACGATCTCCAAATGCTCGCTGGCGATTTCATTGGCCGCTGCGATAGCTTCGTCCAGAGTCTCCGAAATCAGAATATATCCATAATTTTCCAGAGACTTCTCGAGAATTGCTTTTCTGGACAGCTTCTGTACAAAGCACGCGATCTCCGCCTGCACCTTGTCCGCCAGCTCCTTGCTGGTGGTTACCAGAATCGCGGACGCCATCTCATCATGTTCTGCCTGGGATAAGAGATCGGCCGCCACATAGCGGGGATTCGCTGTCTCGTCCGCCAGCACCAGAATCTCACTGGGGCCTGCGATGGAGTCGATACTTACATAGCCATAGACGGCTTTTTTTGCCAGCGCTACGTAGATATTACCGGGACCGACGATCTTGTCCACCTTCGGAACGCTCTCGGTACCGAAAGCCAACGCTGCGATAGCCTGGGCTCCGCCCACCTTGTAGATTTCATCCACGCCCGCCTCGCAGGCAGCCACCAGAGTGTTCGGGGAAACCTTCCCGTCTTTTCCGGGGGGTGTCGTCATGACGATGCGCTCTACACCGGCTACCTTGGCCGGTGCTACATTCATCAGGACGGAGGAGGGATAGACCGCTTTCCCGCCGGGCACATAGACGCCGCAGGACGCAATCGGTCCGATTTTCTGACCCAAAAGGGTGCCGTCGGGCTTGCTGTCAAACCAGCTGTAGCGGCGCTGCTTCTCGTGGTAGCTGCGGATATTTACCAGCGCTTTCTTGATGACCTCCAAAAGACCCGGGTCTACCTCCCGGTAAGCCTCTTCAATCTCCTCTTTGGTGACGCGGATGGTGGAAGCATCAAGCTTTGCCCCGTCGAACCGCTCCGTATAGGAAAACAGAGCCGTGTCTTTATTTTTCTTTACATCCTCGATGATGGCATTGACCCGCTCGGTAAATTCCCCGTAATGGTTGGGGCTTCGCTTCAATAATTCATCCAGCAGATTCCGCTTGCTGCTTTCATCTAATGTCACAACTTTCATTTTGATGACCTCCCCATGTCAAATTCCTTTTTTATAATGCGGAGCGCAGCTCCTGAATCAGCTTCGTGATCCGCTCCGATTCCATCTTCATGCTGACCTGATTGACCACCATGCGGGCGGACAGAGGCATGACCTCCTCCAGGACGCTGAGGCCGTTTTCACGGAGTGTGGAGCCGGTCTCCACGATATCCACGATGACGTCAGAAAGCCCCACGATGGGCGCCAGCTCGATGGAGCCATTCAGCTTGATGATCTCTACGGTCTGATGCTTCTGGTTGTAAAAATAATCCTTTGCGATATCCGGATACTTGGTGGCTACCCGGATCTGCTCCTGGTGGGCCAGCTTCTCTCTGGCCGACTCCGGTCCGCAGACACACATGCGGCATTTTCCGAAGCCCAGATCCAGAACCTCGTACATCTTTCGTCCCTCTTCCACCAGGGTATCCTTGCCGACGACACCGATGTCCGCTGCGCCGTACTCGACATAGGTGGGTACGTCCGGTCCCTTGGCCAGGAAAAATTTGAGCCCCAGCTCCTCGTTGACAAAGATCAGTTTTCGGCTGTCGGGATCCTTCATCTCTTCGCAGGTGATTCCGATTTTTTCCAGAAGCCCCAGGGTTTTCTTTGCCAGACGTCCCTTCGTTAGGGCAAAGGTAAGATAACGCCTGCCATCCGAGGTAATATCCACCTTCCTCTCGGCATCCTTGCCAAGAGCTCTCTGCAGCTGATCGACGACAATGGCGAAGCCGACTGCGGGAAGCTCCCGTCCAAAATGAGACAACAGAGTATCATACCGGCCGCCCTTTGCCAGGGGTTCTCCGTATCCATAGGAATAGGCATGAAAAATAATGCCCGTATAGTAATTATACTTGCTTAACATACTCAGGTCAAAGGTTACATACTTTTCATAGCCCTTTGCCTGCAGGCCGTCATAGATCTCCTGAAGCCTTGACAGAGCCTCCAGAGCTTCTGCATTATCCGTCAGACTCTTGGCCTTTTGCAAAGCCTCCTCGCCGCCGGTCAGGGTTGCCATTTCCAGAAAGGTGCTTCGAAGCTTCTCGGAAATCTCGAAGCTTTCTAAGAGCTCCTCCGCTCCGAACCGGTTCTTGTCCGAAATCAGCCTTCGCAGGCTTTCTTCCGCTTCGCTACCGATCCCAGCCTCTCGAAGCAGGGCTTTAAAAAATTCCACCTGGCCGACGCTGACCTGAAATTCCTTGAGACCGGCCTCCCGAAGGGCCTCGATAAGCACAGACAGAAGTTCAATATCCGATGCGGCACTTCCGTCTCCCATGAGCTCCGCACCCATCTGGGTGGTCTCCTTGAGACGTCCCTGATACTTGTCATAATTGATAAAGGTATTGCCCATATAGCAGAGACGAATCGGCGTCTCATCGTGAAAATACTTGGATACGGCTCTGGCGATCGACGGGGTCATATCCGGCCGGAGCACCAGGGTATTGCCCTCTTTATCGAAAAATTTATAGAGCTCCCGGGAAGGAACCGTGCCGACTTCGCGGGAAAATACGTCAAAGAATTCAAAGGTAGGCGTCTCGATACCCTGGTATCCGCGGGTAGAAAGAACTCGGTATAAGAGCTGCTGCAATTCAAACTTCCGGACAAACTCACTGCCGTAGATATCTCGAACTCCCTCGGGGGTATGAAGAAGCGAATTCTGATTTTTCATGGTAAATATTGCCTCCTGTGCGCTTTACTGATTTACCATTATAAAGTGTTTACTCCGTTTCGTCAATGACTTTCTGAATCCCATCCAGGTAGGGAACGAGATAGCCGCCATGGGGAGTGAGTACATAGGACGGGTCCAGTTCATCATGGCGAAAGCTCTTTCGTCCGCCGGCCTTGGCTCTGTCCCAAAAGCTTTTCATCTTCGCATAAGGCAGAAAATAGAGCTCATTTCGCCCGGAAAAAAGAAGAATCAGAAAAGAAATCCCCTCCTGCCGTTCAAAATCCCCCATAAATTCTACCTGATGCTCATGGATATTCTGCAGCGGGAAGGTATCGGAATTACATTCCTTCGCATCAAAGCAGACCGGAATGCCCTGGACGGCGCCGATATAGTCTACAGTGCTTTTCTGGTCGAAGTAAGCCAGCGTAATATGCCGATGTTCCTTGTCGATTTGAATCGGGGTAATCGGAGTCGGCACCTTTTGGATCAGAGCCAGTCCCTGTTCCCGGTACTGTTCATTTGTTCGGTTGATTAAGTCCTCCAGGGTAGAGCCCCGAAGGCCTCTGGAATTCCAAGTAGCCATTCCTTTTCCTCTGCTTTAAATAAGATTCTTGTAACTATTATAATAAAAATCCGCAAAAAAAACCAGTCCGGGACAGACTGGTTTTTCTTTTTTCGGTTATTCGTCCTCCAGCACCCGATGAATGTGCAAGGCCAGGTACATCTTTTCCTGGCTGGACAGCTTTTGCCGGAATTGTTCCATAACATAAATCTGAATCTTATCGACGCACTCAAACTCTTTCTGGCAGATCGAATGGATCTGTTCATAAAGGATACTGTCTTTCTCATCCGGAAGCTGATTATGACTGACCAGGCGCTGTGCAAACAGCCGGACATGGGTCACATAGCGGGAATAGGATGTGCTTTCTTCGTTGTATTGAATGCCGAAGGCATATTTTACAATATCCAGAACCGCATCCAGGGTTCGGCTGATCAGAAGGTTCTGACTGTTGTAGGGATGATTAAACTGGGCATTGATAAAATGAAAAGCAATGTTGCCGGCCTCATCCGCGGGAATATCAAGCTCCAGGCGCTCCTTCAGAAGGCTTACCGCATATTCGCCGACCTGAAACTCGTTGGGGTTGAATTTTTTCATTTCCAGCGTGTAAAAATTCTGAAGGACAATTCCCTCTCTTACACGTTTTGCCGCAAAAGAAAGGTGATCCGTCAAAGAAAGATAGATATGATCCATCAGCTTCATATCAAACGTATCGATGGCATAGTCAATGACGGATTTGGCCAGCTCAAAAAAGACACTGTCCGTCTCTGATGCCAGGCGAATGATATTGCGCGAAACCTCCTTGTCCATCAGAACAAAGACCTTCTCGATCTCTCTTGGCTGAAATTCATAGCCTATGGATTTGTGGAAGCCGATTCCCTTTCCCATGAGAATGACCTCTTTGCCCGCATCATCCAGTGCGAGCACCAATGAATTGTTCAGCACTTTCACTACACGCATGGTATTTACAAACTCTCCCCGTTTGTTTTGATGACATTCTGATACCAATAAAAGCTATCTTTTTTAACTCTTCCGAGATCCTTCAGATCAAAATCATCCCGGTTGATATAGATAAAGCCATAACGCTTCCGGAAGCCCTGATGAGAGCTCAAAAGATCCATGACAGACCAGGGACAATAGCCCATCATCTCGACACCGTCTTCGATGGCATCATGGATAGCCTTAATATGACCCCGCAGATAATCGATGCGGTAGTCGTCGTGTACTCTTTTGTCAGCCGTCAGCTCATCCGCCATGCCGAGGCCGTTTTCTGTAATAATCAGGGGCAGATGATATCTGCGGTAATACTCATTCAGAACGATGCGAAGACCCATGGGGTCGATCTGCGCACCATACTCGCTGGCCTTCAGATTCTCATTTTTCTCATCACGGCAATAGCCATACTGGTCAAAATCGACCTCATTGCCGCGGAAAACTCTCGAACCGATGGGATGCTCTTCATCTGCCGGCAGGTAGCTTGCGCAGAGGGTCCGGTAATAGTTCAATGCGATATAGTCGATCTTTGCGGACTTCAAAATCGCTGCATCGCCCTCTTCCATCTTCGGTACGATGTTGCGCTCCTTCAGATAACGCATATAATATCCCGGATATTCTCCGTTGATATGCATCTCCAGACAATAATTGGTCTTGAACCAGTCGTTCATCTTTGCCGCCCATACGTCCTCCGGCTTGTTGGTCAGAGGATAGGTGCAGGTCGAGGATACCGCCGGTGCTGCCTTTCCGCCTTCCACAAGCTCATGGCAGGCATTGACAGCCAGTGCATGTCCCAGGAACATATGATAATCCATCTGCGCACGCATGCGATCGGCTTCCCAGTCATCCTCGGTATAGATGTTCATACGATTGTTGACACGAATCATCAGATTCTGCTCGTTGATCATCTGCCAGTATTTTACGCGGTCACCGAAGGCCTTGTAGCAGACACGGGCATAACGCTCGAAGGCGAAGGCGCAGTCTCTGCACTCCCAACCGTTGTATTTTTCTACCAGCGCATAGGGCAGGTCGAAATGATACAGGGTCACAAGGGGTTTGATTCCCTGCTCGATCAGATAGTCAATCACCTGATTGTAGAAATCGATGCCCTTCTGGTTGACCTCGCCGTCACCGTCGGGAATGATGCGAGCCCAGGACAGGGAAAAGCGATAGGCCTTCATTCCCATCTCCTTCATCAGGTCGATGTCTTCCTTCCAATGATGATAAAAATCGCTGGCTACCTTGCTGTCCGCCTGCTTGTCAGAACGCTTGAAGGAATTGTAATCGGCTACGGTCATACCCTTGCCGTCTTCATCCCAGCCGCCCTCGATCTGAAAAGCAGAGGAGGAAGCACCCCAGAGAAAATTTTCAGGAAAATGATTCATGATAAGACTCTCCTTTTGACTAAAAAGCCAGGCAGAAGCATAAGACTTCCGCCCGGCGGATGTATTGGTACAAAAGTGACGATTTATTTCACAGCTTTAATGACAACCTTGGAAAGATCCGCATGCTCTGCCGGAACTCCGTCTACACTTGCAAAATCAGCGGTGTTGGATACAATTACACTTACAGTAGTATCATAGCCTGCTGCCTTGATCTTGTCAATGTCAAAGGATACAAGAGCGGCGCCTTTCTTTACCTTGTCGCCTTCATTTACATGCTTTGTAAAGCCTTCACCGTTCATTGCTACGGTGTCCATACCGATATGAATCAGAAGCTCTGTGCCGTCTGTAAACTTCAGTCCCATCGCATGAAGCGTCGGATAAAGAACGGATACGGTACAATCAGCGGGTGCTACGACCTCGCCCTTTGTCGGAAGGACTGCAATTCCCTTTCCCAGTGCCTCCGAAGCAAATACCTGATCCTGTACCTCGTTTAACGGATAAGCCTTTCCCTCTACCGGAGATGCAATCTCTACAGTCTCACCGGTATGAGCCGGAGCCTTCGGCATAGCGAGGTCAGACTCCAGGGCTGCAGCGCCTGCCGGAGCAGCGTCTACATCTTCAAAGCCTACAATATAAGTCAGGATAGCTGCGCCGAAGAAGGCTACAGCGATACCCAGAAGGTAAGCAATAAACTGGCCGAGGCTTGTGCCCTCTCCATAATAAGACATGATCGTCAGAATACCGTTATTTGCAAAACCGGTATTGACTGCATGGCCGATACCCATGATACCGCCGCCTAAAGCACCGGCGATAACTGCGCATACCATCGGCTTCTTCAGACGAAGGTTACAGCCGTAGATAGCCGGCTCTGTGATACCTACCAGCCAAGCAGACAGAGTTGCGGAAGCTGCTACCTGCTTCAGGTCGGTGCTCTTGGTCTTCAGCATAACGCCGAGGGCAGCACCTGCCTGGGAGAAGTTTGCAGAACCTGCAAAGCACATCAGAGTGTTCGTTCCTGTCAGAGCTACGTCGTTCAGACCAATCGGAAGCAGAGCTCTGTGAGCACCGAAGATAACGCATATACCCCACAGACCGCCGACGATGATACCGCCGAGTACCGGACTGAAGCTATACAGTGCATTGTAAAGGAACTGAATGATATAACCAACATAGATACCAACCGGTCCTACGACAGTCAGCATAACCGGAACCATGATAATCAAGGACAGACCCGGTACCAGGATGAGCTGCAGAATTTCCGGAACAACCTTCTTTAAGAACTTCTCCAGGAAATACAGAACAATCACACCCAGAAGAATCGGGATAACGGATTCGGTATAGGCGAATACCTTGGAGGATTCTCCTACGGTAAAGGCCATCTTGATAACCGGAAGTCCGAAGATGGTGGACTTGGTCGCTACGTCCTGCACCATAGCGTCAATGGTCGGATGGCAGATGAAACCACCAATCATCATGGCAACAACGCTGCTGCACTTCAAAGCCTTGGATGCGGTATAGGCAAGGAAAATCGGCATGAAGTAGAAAATGACGTTGGAAGCGGTATTCATGATAATATAGGTACTGTTCGTGGTATCGAAGCCCGGAACCTTTGCGAAGGCTGCCAGGAGACCCTTGATCAGACCTGCTGCCGCGATAGCCGGTACCAGCGGCGTAAAGATCTCGGTAATCTTCTGCAGAATCAGGTTTCCGAGGGGCTGCTTCTGATCCGGAACCTGCTCGTCTACGGAACCGCCTGCTACAGCGTCTCCGAGGATGGCTACGGTCGCGTCATAAATCTTTGTTACCTTTGCGCCGCATACGACCTGGAACTGTCCGCCGGAAACAACGACGGAAATGACACCCTCCAGATGTTCTACGACATCCTTCTTTGCAAGGCTCTCATCCTTTAAGATGAAACGCAGACGGGTGAAACAGTGTGTAACCTGTTTTACATTGGCTTTGCCGCCGACATTATCGAGAATGTCCTGGGCGATTTTGTTGTAATCCATGGTTCTCTCTCCTTTGTAAAATGATTTTTCGGAGGGTAAAAGAGTTTGGAATGATCGCACAAAAAAAGATCCAGTGAAATGAAACATGGATAGAAAGTAACCTGCAGATACAGAAGCTGCGCGTTTTCTATCTTTTCATTTTCACTCGATCTTGCCTGCATGACCAGTAACACGTCGTATGTGAAATCACTCTTTAATTGTCCCTCAATCTGATACAACTCTAACATAGATGGAGGGACATTGCAAGTGTTTCTAAAAAGTTTGTGAATTTTATATGAATTTTTCAAAAAGAATTTGTATAATATTCCCTGTATCAAGAAGATTTTTCTTCCCCGCTGAGTTCTTCCAGGATGCGTCGAAATTCTTTCGGCAGCGGCGCGATATACTGTGTTTCGGAAAGCTCTTCGAAAACGCCGGAAAGCTTCGGAAGCTCCAGGCGATAGGCATGCAGGAGCTGAAAGCTTAGACCGAAGTGCTTTTGAAAAACAGCATTTACCTTTGGAATGCCATATTTGGGATCGCCGATAAGGGGATGCCCGATGCTTGCGAGGTGGGCGCGGATCTGGTGGGAACGACCGGTGATCAGGTTGATCTCGAGATAGGTATAGGGTCGTCCCTGAAAGCGAAGCTGCCTCAGCGGGACATATTCCGTGCAAATCGGCAAGGCATCCTCGCGCGAAGAATTCAGGATCTCCACCTGATTCGTTTTCTCATTTTTCAAAAGCCAGCCCGCTATCCGCTTCTTTTCCGTGAGGGAACCCACGGCAATGGTACGGTAATATTTATGAAGACTTCGTAGTCGAAACAATGCATTCAACTCCTGAAGACCCTTTAGGCTCTTGCCTGCTGCCACCAGGCCGCTGGTATTGCGGTCGAGGCGGTTGCAGATGCCGGGACGGAAGCTTCGCAGCGTCTCGGAAGTGGCTTCGCCGGTATGAAGCAGATGCTCGAACAGGTATTCGACCAGGGAAATATCCGATGGCTTAGCCTTCTGGGACAGAAGCCCCGCCGGTTTGTTGAAGAAAATTACATTTTGGTCCTCGTAGATGATTTCCGGGCGCAGTTTTTCCGGAAGCTTTTGAGGCTGTACTCCTGCGATCCGGTTCCTTCTTCCTGTATTTTTAGAAAAGCCGTCTATTGTCTCATCCGCCAGAAAGAGCCGAATCTCATCGCCTACCTGCAGGCGCTCTTTTCCCTCTGCCTTCTTGCCGTTCAGGGTGATATTCTTTTTTCGTAGCATTTTGTAAAAGAAGCTTGTCGGGGCTTTGTTCATATATTTTGCCAGAAGCTTATCCAGACGCTGTCCGGCTTCGTTTTCACCGACTGTCAGAAGGCGCATATTCTCTCTCCTATTTTTTTTCTTACCTACAGGGACAGTGCCAAAATCACTCCCCGGATCAGCTGTTCACGGTTTAGGGACGGATAGCGCGCATCCGGCGTAAATGGGATATCTTCCGGCTCTTTCTTCGACAGGGCATCCACCCGATCGAGATAGGCCTTCAGTTCCGTAAATACATGTACATGCACGCCCGAGATGCCATTCTCCTTCAGCACCTTGGTCACATGTGCCTCCACCGGCTTTAAATCCGTATTCTTCATGGTAGAGTAGCCAACGACTTCATTTCCGCGAATCACCAGGCTGTGAATCGGATAATTTTTCTCATAGGTGGTGAGAATCAGCTCGTAGGCATGCTCCAGGCTTTCGGTATGACGTTCCAGCTCCTCGTAGAGCTCCCGAGGAATCGATCGGCGTCTGCAGAACAGGATGACATTCACGAGCTCCTTGCAGGCAGGAAGACAGCCGACGACAGCGACTACGGTAAACAGGTTCAGGCGTGTTTTCGTTGTGACATAGCCGCTAAGAAAGATGACGGCGGGCAGCAGGAAGAAGACAAAGGTCTTAAAAAGCTGTGCTTTTTTATGGGCGTCTGTATAGCCGTGGTCGCCCTTTTGGGGTATGTTTCGCATAAATAGGCTCTCCTTTTTGAGTATTTGTTAGGCTTTTTCGAGAAATTCCTGCCAATCAAGCTTTTTTCCATTCAGAACGCACTCTTCCAATGTATCCCCGTCATATCCAAGCTTCAGAGAGAAAAAGGGAGCTTCTTCTTCCAGAAGTTTAAAGAAGACCTTGTCACCTACCCAGAGCTCCAGGTCACCGACTTTCTCCTTCGGCACCCATTCCAGAACGCCCTCGCGGCAATCTGCGGTCAGTTCGCCCGTCCAGCCTGTCGCCGTATAAAGGCACATGTATTCTGTCTCTACGCCCTTTAGGACAAAGGTCACCAGTCCGCGGAAGCGGTAATCCGTAAGGGTAAGACCGGTCTCCTCAAAGGTTTCCCGTAAGACGCAGTCCTCGGGGCTCTCATAGGCCTCCGCATGACCGCCGACACCGATCCATTTGTCCTGATTGACATCATTTTTCTTTTTGATCCGATGCATCATCAGAAATTTGTCGTCCTGCTCCAGATAACAAAGTGTCGTCAAAGTACCCACTGTCTTTTCCATAACCAAGATCTCCTTTTTTAGGGAAACGCTGATTGAATCAGCATTTTCTTAGAAGCTAAACAGCATCGCGGACAGTCTGGTCATGATGCCTGCGGGCAGGATGCCGGAGGCTGCGTAGACAAATTTCATGCCGGAGCCGTAGACCGATACCGTCCGGCCTTTTTCTGCATCAAAAAGTGCTTTTCGAACGACCTTCTCGGGCTTTGATAAAAACAGGCGTTTTACCGGATTCAGCTCGATGCCGCCGTTTGCAAAGAAATCCGTCTTCACCGGTCCCGGACATACAGCGGTGACGGAGATTCGGCGGCTGCGAAGCTCCTCCTTCAGTGCCCTGGACAGGGATAAGACATAGGCCTTGCTGGCCGCGTAGGCCGCGAAGCCGGGCTGAGGCAAAAAGGCAGACCCGGAATCCAGCTGGATGATCCGGCTTCCCTTTCGAAAATAAGGCAGGCAGGTCATCGTGACCGCAGTCAGTGCCCGGCAGTTGATGTCGATGATCTGTAAGACATCTTCCGTTTTTTGCGTTTCGAGGTTTCCAGCATGTCCAAGGCCGGCAGAATTGACCAGGATACGAATGAGTGGTTTTTCTTTTTTCAGCAAAGCGGCGAGCTCGCGGTATGCTTCCTTTTCTCCGAGATCCATGGGCAGCGTTCGGATCACGGTCGTTTCTTTCAATTCTTCTTTAAGCTCCAGAAGCGCCTGCTCCCGTCTCGCAATGACCCAGATCTCCGAGATGGAACGGTAGCTGTCCGCTATCTGACGGACAAACTCCCGACCCATGCCGGAGGAGGCTCCCGTTACAATTGCGATGGATGCTCTCTTTTTCTCCATGTTTTCACCTCCCGGTTGAAACAATCGATACGTGGTCTCTATTTCTTTTTGTGTATATTTCGAATGGTTTTCTTTTTGGTATTTCGGGAACGGCTTTTTGGAAGTCTCTTTATCTCTTCGCCGCGCGCATCGCCGCTTCTCCCCTCCGGGCGAAGCAGGCATTTGGGGCCGTAGCCGATGAGATCACGCCGGCCGCATGTCTCCAGAGCCTCCCGTACCAGCTCCCTGTTTTTGGGATCCCGATATTGGATCAGAGCCCGCTGCATTGCTTTTTCATGAGGATTCTTAGGAACATAGACCTTTTCCATGGTGCGGGGGTCGAGGCCGGTATAGTACATACAGGTCGACATCGTCGACGGAGTCGGGTAGAAATCCTGCACCTGCTCCGGCATGTATCCCAGATCCCGGCAATATTCCGCCAGCTCTACGGCCTCCTTTAAAGTGGAACCGGGATGGGAGGACATGAGGTACGGCACCAGATATTGCTTTTTTTGCAGGCTTTCGTTCATTTTTTTATAGCGTCGGCAGAACTCCTCATAGACGCTTCGCTTTGGCTTTCCCATCTTAGAGAGGACCACGTCGGACACATGTTCGGGCGCTACTTTTAGCTGCCCGCTGACATGATACTCACAGAGCTCCCGAAGAAAGGTCTGATCCGGATCCGCCAGGACGTAATCAAAACGAATGCCGGAGCGGATAAAGACTTTTTTGACACCCGGGATGGCCCGAAGCTCTCGAAGCAGGCGGATATAGTCTCGGTGATCTGCCTTTAGATTCGGACAGGGCTTTGGAAAGAGGCATTGCCTGTCAGGGCAGGCACCGGCCTTCAGCTGCTTGTCGCAGGCTGGACGTCTGAAATCGGCGGTCGGGCCGCCTACATCGTGAATGTAGCCTTTAAAATCCTGATCCTTTGTCATGCTCCTGGCTTCCCGAAGGAGCGAGTCATGACTTCTCGCCTGAATGATCCGTCCCTGATGAAAGGTCAGAGCACAAAAGCTGCAGGCTCCAAAACAGCCCCGGCAGCTGGCCAGGCTGAATTTGATCTCGGAAAAGGCCGGAACCTCCCCTTTGGCCAGACAGGAGGGGTGAACGGCTCTTTGAAAGGGCAGATCGTATACCGCATCCATTTCTTTCTCGGAAAGGGGCTTTGCAGGCGGATTCTGAACGACGAACAGACGTTCGGAATACTGCTCGGCCATTCGTTTTCCACGGATAGGATCTGCATTTTTCTGTTGTATTGCAAAGCTTTTGGCATAAAGCGTCTTATCTGCCTTCATGCTTTCGTAATCCGGCAGAAAAATCGTATCATAGATATCTTCCTTGTGACTGGTTTTGTAAACCGTCCCGTTTACAAAGGTCAGATCCCGAATGGAAATGCCGGAATTCAGTGCATCCGCAATCTCCACGATGCTTCGCTCTCCCATCCCATAGGAAATGAGATCGGCACCGCTGTCGAGAAGCAGGGAGCGCTTGAAGCCATCCGCCCAGTAATCGTAATGGGCCATCCGCCGAAGGCTGGCCTCGATGCCGCCCAGGATGATTGCCGCATGCTTATAGGCATGGCGGATCAGGTTGCTGTAGACCATCACTGCGCGATCCGGGCGCCGCCCCATGACGCCCCCGGGCGTGAAGGCATCTGTTTTCCGGTGCTTTTTCGATACGGAATAATGATTGACCATGGAATCCATGTTTCCGGAGGAAACCAGAAAGGCCAGACGCGGTTCGCCAAAGACCTTTATGCTTTCCGGATCCTTCCAGTCCGGCTGAGACAAAATCGCCACGCTGTAGCCATGACTTTCCAGGACGCGCCCGATGATAGCCGGACCGAAGGAAGGATGATCCACATAGGCGTCACCGATGACATAGATGAAATCCGGCTGTTCTATGCCGCGTTTATTTAATTCCTCTTTTGTTGCGGGCAAAAATCCCTCTTTGGTCATGGTTCTGTCTTACTCCTGTCTTGCTTACTGATTTCTAAGGGAATGCTGATTAAATCAGCATTCCTATTTTTCAAGTATTTCGTAGCTTCCGTCCAGCACCTGATAAAAATCACGGATATAATAATCCGCCCACCTTCGATTCTCCTCCTGGCGATCCTTTGCAGAAAGGTCATAAATCGAACAGACCTTCGCTCCGGCTGCTTTGCCGGCCCGGACGCCGGCGGGGGTATCCTCGAAGATGAGACAGTTCTTCGGATCGACATCCAGTTCTTCTGCCACCTTTAAATAGACATCCGGTGCCGGTTTTCCGGCTCCGGCCTCACAGGAGGTCATCAGACACTGAAAATAAGGGCTTAAGCCCTGTCCCTCTACGACGGCATCCAGAAGCTCCCGGCCATTGCTGGTGGCGATACCGGCCTTATAGCCATGGTTTTTCAGATATTCTAAAAATTCCCGGGCGCCGTGCTTTAATGGCACTTCATGAGCGTATTTTTCTTTTGACATGGCAATCCATTCGGCTTTGATCTCCTCCAGGGGTTCCGGCAGGGAGAATCTTTTTTTGAAATAGACTGCCGTCTCGGAGAAGCTCATCCCTTCGATGGCTTTTTGGAGATCTCTTGGAAGGGTCAGTCCATGGCGCCCCAGGTATTCGATATCGATGGCACTCCACATCCACATGGAATCTACCAGGGTTCCGTCCAGATCAAAAAGGACGGCTTCGATATGGCTCAGCATCCGGTCTCCTCCTTTAGACACAGCAGCTCCTCCTGCGTCAGGAGACGGCAGCCGCCTGCCCTAAGTCCCTCATCCAGAAGAAGGCTTCCCATCGAAAGGCGCTTCAGATAGGTGACCTCGCAGCCAATGGACTCGAACATCCGTTTGACCTGGTGATAGCGCCCCTCCCGGAGCGTTACTTTTATCTCAGAACATTGGCCGGAGGTCAGAATTTCAAGCTTGGCAGGCAGGGTCTTTTTTTCATCCCCGATGTCGAGACCCTCCTGAAATTGCTCGATATGCGCTGCCGTTACCTGCCCGTCGATGCGGGCATAATAGGTCTTGTCTACATGGCGCTTCGGCGACAAGAGAAAATGAGCCAGCTTTCCGTCATTGGTCAAAAGCAGCAGGCCTTCGGTATCCCGATCGAGACGTCCCACCGGGAAGAGATCGGATCTGGCGCTCTCCGGCAAAAGCTCCAGTACGGTTGGCAGCTTTCGATCCTCGGTGGCGGAGATATAGCCGGCGGGCTTATAGAGCATCCAGTATTCGACGGGGGAGAGATGAATTTCTTCCCCGGCAACAGAGACGACGTGGCCATCGGTAATCTTGGTCTCCGGCTTCGTGCTTTTTTCGCCGTCTACCGTCACAGCGCCGCTTCGAAGAAGCTTTTTTACTTCAGTTCTGGTTCCGAAGCCCGCATCACAAAGATATTTGTCCAGACGCATGCTGCCACCTCCATCCGGGATAATATTTATTCTTCAACGTCCCGTTCATCAGCTTGCCCCATCCCAGAGGAAAGCCGTCGACGCAGACCAAGCACCAGCCCTTTTCCTTCGGAGAAAAGAGATCAGGGAGATCGATGGTTTCGCCCTTCAGATAGCGGATTATCCGGTCATCGAAGGAAGGAAGATCCGCAGTTCGCAGGAAATCCTCTTTTCGAAGAGCCATGGCGAGGGCCTGACTCGGTTCAAATCGCTTCTGTTTTACTTCACCCAGATAAAGTCCGGTTCGAAGAAAACGAAGGGAACGGATATTTTTCTCAGCCAGTGCTTCCGGCAAAAGATACAGGCGGCCGTCATAGAGACGAAACAGGCGCGTATCCCAGGATAGGTGTAGCTCCTTTGCAAAAGCCAGCCACTCCTCCGGCAGCTTTTTGAGGACGGAGCCGCCGGTAGATTTTTCTTTTTTGCGTTCCGGTGCTTCATCTGCACCATCCAAACATTTGTTCTTTTTTAATAAGGCGATAAAATGACCTTCGCCCTTCAGGCGGTGCGGGAAAAGACGGGCTGCATTCTTGCAGCTTCCCAGCCCCGGTACAAATCCAAGGGCTTCTCGGTCTTTGGGAAGCGGCAGGGGCAGCAGGGAAAAGCCCTCCTCCTGCATCAGCCACTCGATGTTCTCTTCATTTTCCAGGCGGGAAAAGGTGCAGGTAGAATACAGCAATAAGCCGCCCGGCCGCAGGAGCTTCGCGGCAGCCTTCAATACGCTTCGCTGAATTTCGGCATAAAAGCGGGGTCCTTTTTCGAGCCAGTCCTTTACCATCGCCGCTTCCTTTCGAAACATGCCTTCGCCGGAGCAAGGGGCATCGACCAAAATCTTATCAAACCATCCTTCGAAATAGTCGACGAGGCGTTCCGGTGTTTCACTGGTTACCAGAATATTGGCAGCTCCGAAGAGCTCCAGATTTTTCAGCAGAGCTTTCGCCCTGGAATTGCTGATGTCATTGGCCACGAGAAGTCCGGTTCCGTTCAGCCTGGCAGCCAATTCGGTTGCCTTGCCTCCCGGGGCTGCGCAGAGATCGAGAACCCGATCTCCCTCCTCGATGGGCAGGCAGGCTGCCGGCGTCATGGCACTGGGCTCCTGAAGATAATAGAGGCCGGCCGCATAAAGGGGATCCTTTGAGGCCTGCGCCTCCCCATCGAGATAAAAGCCGTTTGTCGTCCAGGGAACCGGCTGTAAAGAAAAGGCCGAAAGAGCTTTCAGCTCTTCCGGACAAATTTTCCTGGTATTGACGCGAAGAGCCCGAAAGCTCTCGGTATTTTCATAACATTTTTCCCAGGCTGCATAGTCGCAGCCAAGGAGGGTTTTCATTTCCTCTAAAAATGATTCTGGTAAATACATGGATCCTCCACAAGTCATCCGTGGACTCACAGCCGGTCAGGCTTGCAATTCCTTTAGTACCTCAGTGACGAATTCATAGATTCGCTTTGTCGAGGAGATGCTGAGCCGCTCCTTCGGAGAATGAATGTCATAGAGATTGGGGCCGATCGAAACGCAGTCGAGACCCTCCATCTTTCCGCTGAAGAGTCCGCATTCCAGACCTGCATGAATCGCCATGACCTTTGGCTCTTCGCCGTACATGGTCTTGTATACAGAAACCATCGTATCACGAAGCTTGGATTCCTGACGGTATTCCCAGCCCGGATAAGAGCCCTTTTCTTCGTAGCTTCCGCCTAAGAATTCGACACAGTGACGAAGGCGGGCGCCAAGCTCCTGCTTCTCGGATTCGATAGAGCTTCGGATACTGAATACAGCAGTTGCTTCGTTCTCATCGAGACGAAGAATTCCAAGATTCAGGGAAGTCTGCACGAGCCCCGGGATATCCATGCTGTCCTTGATGACACCGTTTGGCACCATATGAAGGACATAGAGTAAAATCGAGGCGCACTTGGGTGTCAGAACCTTTCCTTCTGCCTTTCCTTCGGATACAAAGCTTACCGTTACTCCTGCATCACTGGCGGCATACTCGGTCTTGTAAATCGCATCGAGAGCCGTGAGACGCTCTTCAAAGGTCTTGCACTCCTCTTCGGGAACATAAAGCACTGCTTTCGTGCTGCGGGGAATGGCATTGTCCATCAGGCCGCCGGAAAGCTCGGCGATACGGAAATCGGTGACCTCATAAAGCCAGCAAAGGGCTCTTCCCATCAAAATATTGGAATTGCCGTGTTCCTTGTGAATCTCGGCACCGGAATGTCCGCCGGCAAGGCCGTCTACGGTCACCGTATAGCGGACACCTTCATAGTCCTGGTAGGCAGCAGGAAGATGCAGAATGCCGTCCATGCCGCCGGCGCAGCTGACGGTAAAGATGCCCTCCTCCTCGGAGTCAATGTTGATAAGTCTGCGACCCTTCATATGGGAGGGATCAAAGGCCTTGGCGCCTAAAAGGCCGACCTCCTCTCCCGTCGTAAAGAGACACTCCAGACGCGGATGCGACAGAGTATCATCGTCGAGAATGGCCAGTGCGACCGCTACCGCAATGCCGTCGTCGCCGCCGAGGGTCGTGCCCTTGGCATAGATAAAGTCTCCGTCCACGGCGATATCCAAGGGATCCTTTGCAAAATCGATCTCACGATCTGCGTCCTTTTCACATACCATATCCAGATGTCCCTGGAGAATGACCGTCGGTGCCTCCTCGTAGCCGGGTGTCGCCTCTTTTACGATGACGACATTATTTGCCTCGTCGCAGGAGGCGGAAAGTCCGCGCTTTCTCGCAAACTCCATGCAATAAGCAGCAGCACCGGCCTCGTTGCCGGAGCCGCGCGGGATCTGCGTCAGATCCTCAAAAAATGTAAATACCCTTCCGGGTTCCAATCCTTCTAAAACTCGCATCGTAGTCTCCTTACTCTTCTTCTTCCGCTTCTTCTGTCGGCTGTACGGAGATTTCCGGTGCTAACTCCGCACGGTTGCTGGCCAGGACTTCATTGAAGCTGTTCAGGGAATTCATCATGGATTCATAGCGGGCTGCATGAGCGTCCATCGTCTGACGAACCAGGTTCTGCAGGTTGCTCAGCATATCGTCGGTATAGCACATCGCCTGCATCCGGAAATCATTGGCCTCTACCGTGGCGGCATCGAGACGCTTCTGAGCCTCCGCCTCGGCAGCTGCCATGATCTCATTGGCCTGGATATAGGCCTGCTGCATAATTTCGTGCTCATTGATCAGTTCGCTGGTATGGATATTCGCTTCCTTGATGATCGCGTCGGCCTTCGCCTGGGCATCAGCCAGAATCGCATCCCGGTTTGCCAGTACCTTCTGGTAACGCTTGATCTCCTCCGGGGTCTTCATGCGAAGCTCCCGCAAAAGCTCCTCGATCTCTTCTTTATTGACAATGATGTTGGTCTTTGATAATGTCTGCGGCTTGCAGCCGTCTATATATTCCTCGATCTCCTCAATGATCTGTTCGATCTTGCTGCTCATAGAACCGTTCTCCTCTCCGTTTTCCCTCTAGATTCCGTAACGCTCGTGCATCCGCTCCCGGATTTTTTCTTCCACATAGGGCGGTACAAAGGCAGAAATATTGCCACCGTAGGCCGCCACCTCTTTGACTGTCGTGGAGCTTAAGTAGGCATATTCGAGACTGGTCGTCAGAAAAAGCGTATCCAGATCCGGACTCATGATCCGGTTGGTCTGAGCCATCTGGAGCTCATAGTCAAAATCCGTAATGGCACGCAGTCCGCGCACAATGATATGAGCCTCACATTCTCTGGCAAAATCGACCAGAAGTCCCGTAAAGGAACGAATCTTGATATTGGGATATTCCTTGGTTACCTCTTCTAACATCTTAACACGTTCTTCTACAGAAAACAACGGAGTTTTGGCGCGGTTATTGAGAACACCGACCACCAGCTCATCGACGATCCGGGAAGAACGGACGATGACGTCCAGATGGCCCTTCGTGACCGGATCGAAGCTTCCTGCATAAATTGCTCTAATCATGCTTCCCCCTCATCCATCTCAATAAAGAGATGCTTATTTGTCTTGTATTTTTTAACCTTGCGAATCCGGTAGGGAAGCTCCTCGATCCAGTCCGTCGCTTCCGTCAGAGCAGCCTCCAGAATAATCGTCGTCCCGGTCGAAATCAGTCCGGAATTCGAAAGATAATGTAAAATGTCCTTTTCCAGGCCTTTTCCGTAGGGCGGGTCCAGAAAAATGATATCAAAGGGCTCCTCTCCCTCCAGTAAGCGAAGAGCACCCAGGGCAACCATGAAAAAGACCCTTGCACGGTCCGAAAGTCTGGTAAAAGCCAGATTTTCCAAAATGCAGTCATAGGCCTTTCGATTGTTTTCCGCAAAGGCTGCAAAACCGGCTCCGCGGCTCAAAGCTTCGATGCCGATGGCTCCGCTTCCGCCAAAGAGATCGAGAAAGCGACAGTCGGAAAGCTCCGGCTGCAGCATATTAAATAAGGTCTCCTTGATGCGATCGGTGGTCGGTCTGGTATCCAGACCCTCGATGCATTTGAGGGGCAGACTCCTGGCTGTTCCTGCTATTACACGCATGGCTCTACCCCCTTACCTGACCGTGCCCGGTGATCTCGTATTTGTAAGAGGTCAGGGCAATCAGTCCCATCGGACCTCTGGCATGGAGCTTCTGCGTGCTGATGCCGATCTCGGCGCCGAAGCCGAACTCAAAGCCGTCTGTAAAGCGGGTCGATGCATTTACATAGACGGCTGCCGCATCCACTTCCCTGAGAAATTGTGCGGCATGATCCGGATTTTCCGTGATGATGGCTTCGGAGTGGCCGGTATTGTAGTGATTGATATGGGCAATGGCCTGCTCCAGCGTATCGACGGTCTTTACCGAGAGAATATAATCGAGATATTCTCTTCCCCAGTCCTCCTCGGTGGCCGCTGTCATCGGTACAGCCTCTCTGGCAGCCTCGTCCCCGCGCAGCTCCACGTGCTTTTCCTGAAGCTTCTTCGCCAGAAGCGGCAGGAACCGATCCTTCACTTTGCGGTTGACCACCAGGGATTCGCAGGCATTGCAGACTCCGATTCGCTGGGTTTTTGCGTTGTATACAATATCCACGGCCATCGAAAGATCCGCATCCTCATCGATATAAATATGGCAATTGCCGGAGCCGGTCTCGATGACCGGAATCGTGCTTTGATTGACTACCGTAGCGATGAGTCCCGCACTTCCTCTGGGGATCAGAACATCGATATAACGGTTCAGCTTCATAAAGGCAGCTGCCGTCTCCCGGCTGGTATCGGTAAGCAGCTCAATGGCACTCTCCGGACAGCTGCAGGCCAAAAGAGCCTTTTTCAGAACGGCCGTAATCGCCTGATTGGAATGAAGCGCATCACTTCCGCCGCGAAGGACCACGGGATTGCCGGTCTTAAAGCAAAGGCCGAAGGCATCGGCCGTCACATTCGGCCTGGCCTCGTAAATGATGCCGATGACACCTAAGGGAACCCGAACCTGACGGATATGAAGGCCATTTTCCGCTGTCCAGTCCTTCATCACTTCTCCGATGGGGTCTGGCAAGGCTGCGATCTGACGAAGGCCCTCTGCCATACCTTCGATGCGTTCGCTAGTTAGCTTCAGTCGATCCAGAAGCCCGGGCTTCATGCCCCGTTCCTCTCCGAGCTTCATATCTTTTTCATTGGCTTCCAGAATCATCGCCTGCTCCTGCACAAGAAGTCCGGCTGCCGTCAGAAGCACCTGATCCTTTTCTTCTCTTGACAGAATTCGAAGAATCGGTTCGGCCTCCTTTGCTTTCTTTCCAATTTCTTCCAGCGTCATCTGTATCCTCCTGCTTATCCGATTATCCGCTTCTCTGTCACGATCTTTGTCGGACAGATATCAAAGGTTTCATAAGGAACTTGTGATTTTACCTGAAATTCAAAGGCTAAAGCGATTCTGGAAAGCCCCGGATGAGCTTCCAAAAATCGATCGTAAAAGCCTCCGCCGTAGCCGATGCGGTGTCTCTCCTCGTCAAAGGCTACTCCGGGCATCAGCATCAAGGCCTTATTTTCGTCTCCGGCTTCGTCTGCGGGATGCTTTTCATAGGGCTCCCGGATTCCGAAATAGCCTTCCTCCAGATCGTCCTTCAGGGACGTAATATAGAAGAATTTCATATCGGAACCCAGGACCTTCGGCACGGCTACGCGCTTTCCGTCTGCCCAGGCTGCCCGGATGATATCCGAGGTTTCGACCTCATGCTTACAGTCGACATAGGCATAGATGACCAGCGCATTCCGGTATTCCGGAAGGGTCAGAATCTGATCCCGAATCTGAAGACTCATCCCGTGAATCGCTTCGTCTGTATGAGAAGCACGAAGAGACTTGATTTCC
This sequence comes from Alistipes onderdonkii, assembly GCA_963621925.1. Lineage (GTDB taxonomy): Bacteria > Bacillota > Clostridia > Lachnospirales > Lachnospiraceae > Laedolimicola. Next base: position 29,931 of record CAVFGF010000017.1, read on the forward strand.
TTTCGCAGGGATTTTTTTAATTCCTTCTTAGTTTCCTTTTCGTTTTGCATCATATTTTTCACCCAGATTGACGATACTGCCGTCCTGTTCCTTGATATCGATGTGGTTCAGCTGACCGCGAAGGTTCCTGCGGACGGCTTCGATATACTCGAGTCTTAAGAGCTTCTGCTCCTTCTTTTCCGCATCGGTCAGACCCTCCGCCTTCGAGCGGCGATAAAGCTCATTGATGCGTGCGATTTTTTGCGGATCCATCTAGTTACTCCCTTCCCATGCGGCAAAGTCTGCGGCCTTTTCAAAAATGTCTTTGGCATATTCGTAGCCATGGTCATAAAAGGCTGTCAGAACCTCTGCATGATTTTCGGTATTTTTTACCACCGGAACCTGCGGGCGAATCACGAAGACATGCCCGCGCTGTTCCAGATCCTCTATCAGCTCCATTGTCCGGTTGTAATAATAAGCCCGGTATTTGATAGCACGAATCAGATTCGGATACTTCTGATACATGATCTGTGCCATTTTCAGGGATTTTTTCGCCGGTGGCTTCCGATATCCCTCCTGGCGGGTCAGAATGATGATGGGACGCTTGACTCCGTCGTGCAGGGCTTTTCGGATCGGCACAGAATCCGCGACGCCTCCGTCGGCCATCGGAATTCCGTCCACCTCCACCAGAGGCGAGATCACGGGAAGGCTCGAGGATGCACGGCAGATACGCATCAGACGCTGTCGATCACCGATTTCCGAGAGATATTCGGCCTTTCCGGTCCATGCATTGGTGGTTGTCAGGACGCATTCCATCCCGGAGGAAAAGTAGGTATCATAGTCAAAGGGGATGATCTTATTTGGAAATAGATCAAAGATCAAATCCATATTGAAGAGGCTGTGGGTCTTTACCAGGGATTTTAGCCCCACATAGCTTCCGGCCTCCAGAAAGTCGATGGTGCATAGCTTCATGCGTCCCGGCTGGTGGGAAGCATAGTCGACGGCATTGCAGGCCCCGGCCGATACGCCGATGACATAGGGAAGATACATTCCCTGTTCCATAAAATAGTCCAGTACGCCGGCGGTAAAGACGCCCCTTGTGCCGCCGCCCTCCAGTATCATTCCAGCTTTTTTCATGAAAAATGCGCCTCCAGAAATTTCTTTAAATCAAAGCTCTCGTCTTTATGTGCCCGGAAGAAGGTTCCGTAGGCTTCGCCGTCTAGGATCTTATGGATCACACTCATGTCCCCGCCGTTGGCAATCAGCATATCTGCACCCGCAGCCGTCGCCAGCTCTGCGGCAATGAGCTTGGTCGCCATGCCTCCGGTACCGACACTGCTGACGGCATCCTTTCCCATGCCCATCAGATCCGAATTCAGATATTCGACAAAGGGAACAAATTCTGCATCCGGATTCGTATTCGGATTGTCTGTATACAGGCCGTTGATGTCCGAGAGCAGAATCAAAAGGTCTGCGTCCACCAGGGATGCCACGATGGCGGACAGGGTATCATTATCACCATGAAGAATCTCGAAGGTCGAGATACTGTCGTTGGCATTGACGACCGGTATGGCTCCCAGCTTCAAAAGCTCCTCGAAGGTATCCTGGGCATGACGCCGGTTCTTCGGGTTGATCATGGTATTGCGGGTCATCAGAATCTGAGCCGCCACCTGATTATATTCTGCAAAGAACTTCTGGTAAATCATCATCAGCCTTGCCTGACCGATGGCTGCACAGGCCTGCTTGACAGGTACCTGCTCCGGCTTACCGGAAAGACCGACAGCCTGCCGTCCGACGCCGATGGCTCCGGAGGTAACCAGGATCACGTCCTTGCCCTGGTTGTGGAGATCGGTAAGCTCCCGCACCAGTCGCTCTACCTTGATAAGGTCGAGGGCGCCGGTTTCCTTATGAATCAGGGAAGAGGTTCCTACCTTGACGACGATGCGCTTTTTTTCTTTGATTTTTTTACGATAATCCGTAGGGGTCATGTCCATTCTCCATTTTTGTATACAAGGTTGGTTCGGGTGTCAAAACACCCGAACCTCCGGTTACACGGATTGTTTCGTGCT
>CAVFGF010000018.1:0-30913 GCA_963621925.1 Alistipes onderdonkii
CAGTCCGTCACCACCGATTCCGACCTCAAGTCTCAGAAAAAACGTGACGAGCTTCGTGACCTGAATTTCCAACTGTACAATCTTGGGCAAAAGGAGGTCGCCGGTGTCATTCATGAATATGTGAAGGGAACCCGGTATGCCGTCGGCTATACCGAGGAGCGTCAGCGCCTCGTCAAGGCCATGAAAGCCGTGGAGAAAGCCCTTTCAAATAAAAAAACAAGCCCGGAGGCGAAGGCTGCTCTCACGGAGATCAAACATTATTTTTCCGAGATGACCAACGGTACGTTGGAGATCCCGGAGGATGCCGAGATCCTGGACTGTACCCATGACAGTCGGATCGAGGAATCCGGCTACTGGCGGGGCGGAAACAAACGAAATGCCATGATCAAAGGGGCGAAACACTGGAGTAATCAGAAGGACACACCGCTCTTTTCTCACGAGCCCGTCGTCAATGACCTCAAGCAGCGTCTGGTTTCCAATTGCTATATGATGGCCGCTACCGCCGGCATCATCAATGTCAGCCCTGAGCTTTTAAAGGGGTGTCTAAAGGATAACGGCAACGGTACCGTCACGGTGCGGCTCTTCCGCAGATCGACCAGCCCCACCGGCAAGAAGCTCAAAAATTCCAAAGGAGACATGGTTTCCGAGATGAAGACCGAATTCACTCCGGTCTATATCAAGGTGAAGAAAACCGTCCCCCGTATCGGCTCTGCCGACGCCCTTTCTGCCGGCACCCTTTGGATGCAGATGATCGAAAAAGCCTGCGCCTTCTATGGCCGAACCGTCATGGAGAAGCGCACCGACGGCATCGAAGGCACCCAGGAATCCGTATCCGTCACCGGATACCGCTCTCTCTGGTATGGACAGGGGGATCAGTTCATCGAACGGCTCCTCGGTGTACCTTCCGGAAAAGCTGTATCACTCACTACGAAAAAGGAGCAGAAACAATTTTTTGAGGATCTTCTTCATATCCAGGACTCCGGAAAGGTCTACAGTACAGGAAGCGGAGACAGAGGCGCCTCTAAGGGTCTGGATACCGGTCATGCCTACAGCATTCTGGGAGCGGAGGTTATCAACGGACAAAAATATATCCGTATGCGGAATCCCTACAGCAACCATTCTCTCCAATATAATAAAAAGGGAAAGCACTACAAGGCCGGCAGCCTCACCTCCTTCTCCAACGGTTCGGATGCCACCTACGGACAGTTTTTGATGAAATATGATGAATTCCGAAAAGAATTTCCGCACATTCTGGTCAGTGACCTGAGAGAAGCTGCGAAATAAGACGTGTATAGAAAATGAGAGGCAAAATACTTTTTGCCTCTCATTTTTATCCTTTATTTTTATCCCTTATAATAATTGATCAAACAGCCCTTCAGGATAATCTCGCGCTCGTCATCCGTCAAAGCACCGAGCTTCAGCGTCACCTCGCGCTCCTTTTCTCCATTTACATAGGCCGGGATCTCCGTCTTTTTCTCCTCTACAGCTTCCCGAATCGCCGGAATGAAGAGGAAATCTCCCTTTGCAAAGGGAAGTGCGCCCTCGTCAATCAGGAAGGGCAGCATACCCCAGTTGATCAGGTTCGAACGATAGCGCTTCGTCGCATAGGAGTTGGCGATATTCGCCCAGCCGCCCAGAACCTTCTGGCAGGAGGCCGCCTGCTCTCTGGCAGAGCCGTCTCCCGGCTTTACCGCAAAGATCGTGCTGCCGACACCTACATTGGTCTTATCGACACCCGGATACCAGGCATTCAGATTTTTAAAGATCGGCTTCAGCTCCGGTACGGCCTCTGCGGGACAGTCCCCGGCCTCGATGGCCTTCTCTGCCTTCTGGATCTCCTTTGCCAGTCCTACATAGGCCGGATCCTTTCTGGAGAGTGTAAACTCTGCCAGACCCAGCGGATTGGAACGGTAGGAGGAGGTCTCTCCGGACGGGATCAGCTCGTCGGTCGTCGTCACCGGATCATGAATTTCCGATACCACCTTCAGGATCAGATGCTCTGCCAGGGCCGGCATTGCGGGCCAGTCCTTGATATTCGGTCCAAACTGAATCTCCACACTTGGATCCGCCACACCCTTGCTGTCAAAGACGCGGTTCTCATAAATCTTGCTGTCAAAGAAGTAGCGCGGATTTGAGAAATCCGTATCCAGCTCCGTCGCTGCCGTCAGGAAGCCCTTGTTCGCTGCCGTCGCAGCGATGGAACGGGCATCCATCAGAGCCACCGATGCAATCTGGCCGCTCTGGAGCTTGGAGCCCTCACGGTTCGGGAAGTTTCTGGTAGAATGACGGATACTGAAGCCGTTGTTCGACGGGGTATCGCCTGCACCGAAGCAGGGACCGCAAAATGCCGTCTTCAGCACTGCGCCGGTCTCCATCAGCGTCGCCGCTGCTCCGTTCTTTACCAGCTCCATATAGACCGGCATGCTGGCCGGATAGACACTCAGGGTAAAGGCATCCGGTCCGATGCTGGCTCCCTTCAGGATATCCGCTGCCGCACAGATATTTTCAAAGCCGCCGCCTGCACAGCCTGCGATAATCCCCTGCTCGACATAGAGCTTGCCGTCACGGATCTTGTCCGTCAGATGATAATCCACGGCGCCGCCCAGGGACACGAGAGCCTTCTTCTCCACATCCCGCAGGATATCGCCCAGGTTTGCCTTGACCTCCTCGATGGTATAGACATTGCTCGGATGGAAGGGCATCGCGATCATCGGCTTGATTGCACTCAGATCGACGTAGATCATGCCGTCGTAATAAGCGACCTTCCCGGGCTTCAGCTCCTTGTAAGCGCCCTCTCTTCCATGAATCTCATAGAATTCTTTGATCGTATCGTCGGTCTTCCAGATCGAGGAGAGACAGGTCGTCTCCGTGGTCATGACGTCGATGCCGATACGGAAATCAGCACTTAAGTTCTCTACGCCGTCGCCGACGAATTCCATGACTTTATTATTGACATAGCCCTTCTCAAAGACCGCACCGATGATGGCCAGGGCGACGTCCTGGGGACCGACACCCTTCCGGGGCTCTCCGGTCAGGTAGACACCGACCACACCCGGCATCGGAATATCATAGGTCTTATTCAAAAGCTGCTTGACCAGCTCCGGGCCGCCCTCACCCATAGCCATGGTTCCCAGCGCGCCATAACGCGTATGGCTGTCGGAGCCTAAGATCATCTTTCCGCCCTCTGCCAGCATCTCCCGGGCGAACTGGTGGATCACCGCCTGATGCGGGGGTACGTAGATTCCGCCGTATTTCTTCGCGCAGGTCAGGCCGAACATATGGTCGTCCTCGTTGATGGTTCCGCCTACGGCGCAGAGACTGTTGTGACAATTGGTCAGTACATAGGGAATCGGAAATTTCTCCAGACCTGAAGCTCTCGCGGTCTGAATGATTCCTACGAAGGTAATATCATGCGATGTCAGCTTATCGAATTTGATCTCCAACTTTTCCATATCGCCGGATGTATTGTGCGACTCCAGAATTCCATAGGCGATGGTCTGCTTTCTGGCCTCCTCCTTCGCCGGCACACTGCCAAGCTGGCTCTCCAGGACGCTCGGGGCATCCTTGGTATCCGGGATGATTTCTGTTCCGTTCAGCAGATAGGCTCCGCCTTCCAGTAATTGAACCATGTTTCTCCTCCTGAGATTTTAAAAGTTATTATGTTCCATTATAAAGAGCGCTTGCTCAGATTGCAAGCGCTCTTTCTCAATAACTTATGGCTCCGTAGTTTCTTCTGCCTCCGGGGACAGCGCCTCCGGAAAGCTGATGCTTACTTTAAAGAGATCTCCGTCCAGATAGATCTCGAAGCTTCCCTTTTGAAGCTCCGTCAGATTGCGGGCAATCGACAGCCCCAGGCCGCTGCCCTCTGTGCTGCGGGCCACATCGCCTCGTATAAAACGCTCCGTCAGCTCCTCGGCATGGATATTTAAAGGCTGCTCGGAGATATTTTTGATGCTGAAGCAGACCCTGTGATCCACGGTTTGAAGCTCCACATAAACCCGGGTATGGGGCATCGCATACTTGGCCGTATTGTTATACAGGTTCTCGATTACACGCCAGAGTCTCCGCCCGTCCGCCTCGATGATCACCGGCTCCTCCGGCATGTCCACGATGAGCTTCAGATCCTTTTCCTCAAACTTCTCACTGAATTCTCCGTTGGTCTGGTGAATCAGCTCCTGGAAATTCAGCCGCATCAGCTCCAGTCTCACATTTCCGGAGCTGATCTTCGAGGCCTCCACCAGATCATCTGTCAGATGCTTCAGGCGCATTGCCTTATCCTCCAGAATTGCGATATAATTCTTCGCCCTCTCATTCTCGATCTCCTCCCGTTTCAAAAGATCGACATAATTGATAATGGAGGTCAGCGGTGTCTTGATATCATGGGATACGTTTGTGATCAAATCCGATTTCAGCCGCTCGTCCTTGACACTTTTCTCTACTGCCTGTCCCAGGGCAGCGCACATCTGATTGACCGACTCTGCAAATACCTGATTGTCTCCGCTCATTTGCTCCGCCGAAAGCTGCGTATCCAGCTCCCCCTTCGCGATTCGCTGGATCCCGTCCAGGATCTGCTGGCGTTCCATTGCCTGGCGAAGCAGGAAAATTCCTACCAGCGCATCAAAGACAAGAACCAGGAGCAGTCCCAGATTTCCGCCTGAAAATACGAGCGCGGCCTGAAGCACCAGAAAACCGAGATAGAAAATCACGACCTTCGTCGTCACCTTGCGGTTTTTCATTATCTCTCCCAGCCCATACATGAGCCGCTGAAGGATACTGTTCTTCCAGAGAACCCGAGCCTTGATTCTGCGTACCAGACTCAGATAACCGATCAAGAACAGCCAGTTCAGAAGGAAGGCCAGGCCTCCTCCCTCCAGTGCAAAGAGCTGAATTGTCAGATTCTGTGCCGAAATCCAGCAGGAGCCTCCCATCAGCAGGCCCCAGGCCGGCAGCACAAGGAGCAGAGCCGCAGGCTCCGACGGAATTCTGTCAAAGCGCTTTAGAAGGATTCGATCCTCTTCCTCCGCACTGCGTCCGGCTGCCAACGTCAGGTAGACCATCGTCAGCAAATAGAGGATGGCTCCCACGATGACCCCATAGACGGCGCCCTGTCTGACCGGAGCGACTTCCTCATATTCCTGTTTGTACTGCGCCAGCTTGTCGCTGGCCTTATAGCTTGTATCCACCGCCACGGCAAAAAGATAATCTCCCTCTACCGAGGGCGGATAGCTTTTGATATAAGTACTCAGGTCACTGAGGGGGATCGGCATCTTTTTGGATTCATAGTCCATATCCGAGCTGTCGTAAATCAGATAATTGCCATAGCTTCGGATAAAATCCAATAGTCCTTCCGAGCTGGAAAATTTTGTCTTTCCGAAGCTTTTCATATTCGTACAGATCTTTTTGGCAAAATCTTCCTGTGAAAGCTCTTCTACATTTTTCGGAATGACAAAATAGCGCATATTGGTCATGCTCGGAGTAAACAGATCCAGATTCTCTGTATAGGCATAATAATCATTATAAATGATGGAAAGGACGTCCTCCAGGTCGTAATAAACCGACTGCAGCTGCGCGGTCGAGAGCTTCTTTGCCTCCCCATAGGCCGTAATGCTCTCATAGCCTGACGGCGCATACTTCTCCTCTACCGCCTCCAGCTGCTCTACATTTTGCACGGTACCCTGGAGGGCTTCAAAGCCTTCTACGTCATCTGCAAGGATCTCTTCATTATAGAGGACATCCTCCGGCAGAGTCTCCTCGCTCGAGTTCTCCTCTTCCGTAGAATTCTCCTCTTCATAGCCTTCTGCTTCCTGACTTCCCACGGAAGTCGTAGAAATAGAAGCGACCGCCTCACCGTTTTCATCATAGAGGGACTGTTCTGTCGCATTTGCCGCATTTTGAGAGAGATATCCCACGGTTCCGTCATCGTAGGTCAGCTTCATCAAAGTATGGGTTTCGACTCCGTCCAGAGACCAATTCAAAAGATCGGCGAGCTCATAGCAAAGCCTTCCGTCCGCATTGTCATCCTTCCTTATCGTGCTGTCCTTCGCATATTGTTCGATATCTACCAGAATTTTTCCGTCGTAGATCCCATTGGTTTCAAACTTGCTTTCCCGGCTCGCCGCCCGGATACAGCGGTAGATCTGTTCGGTGACCTCTTTTTCATAATTGCCCGTACTCTCGAAGCTCTGGTTCTTTCCCATAATTCTGATTCCGCTGCCTGCATAGGCCGTGCAGATCACGACAGACAAAACCAGGATAATCGCACTGAGCTGATTAAAAAAAATGGCCAGGACCTTCATGGATCCGGAATATTCCCATCGCTTCATCTATAACTTCTCCACCTTATAGCCGATCCCCCAGACCACCTTCAGATAGCGGGGCTCCTTTGCATTGATCTCGATCTTTTCCCGGATATGACGAATATGGACCGCCACCGTATTATCCGCACCGATGGCATCCTCGTTCCAGATGCTTTCGTAAATCTGACTGATGGAAAAAACCTTTCCCTGATTTTTTACCAGCAGCAGGAGGATATTGTACTCGATGGGGGTGAGCTTCACGGGCTCTCCGTCCACCGTCACTTCCTTCCGATCATCGTTCATGATCAGGCCGCCGGTCTGGTAGATCTTCTGATTGTCATCCATCGCATTGCCAAGCTTCGTATAGCGGCGCAGCTGGGATTTCACCCGGGCTACCAGCTCTAATGGATTGAAGGGTTTGGTCACATAGTCGTCTGCACCGATATTTAAGCCTAGGATCTTGTCCGCATCCTCTGACTTGGCTGACAGGATAATGATGGGAATGCTGCTCTTTTCGCGGATCTTCAAGGTCGCCCGAAGGCCGTCCAGCTTCGGCATCATGATATCGATGAGCAAAAGCTGTACCTCCTCATGCTCCAGCATCTCGACCGCCTGCAGCCCGTCATAGGCCTTCAAAATCCGATATCCCTCCTGGGACAGATAAATCTCAATGGCATCTACGATCTCTTTGTCATCGTCGCAGACCAAAATGGTATTTTTCTTGTTGTTCATGTGTCCTCTCACCCTCTCAGCCTCTCAGCCAGTTTTTTCTGTTATAGCAGACTTTTTTTAAGTTCACGTAAGGAGCTTTCTTAAGATTTTATGAGTCCCCTACCATTTGAAATCAAACAGAAGGGAGCAGAAGATGCTCGTCACCGCCGAACCAACACGATTTTCCGGCTTCTTCTCGCGCGGCTTATCCGCACCTGATCGGCAAACTCGGGCTAACGCCCTCAAACAATGCCTCCTTCAGGTGCTGCCTAGCGCGCTCAGAAGCTACGAAAAATACGTGAATGTTCGGGGTGACTGAGCATCTCCTGCCCCCTTCATCTCTACTGTAAATATTCTCTGTACTTCTCCTCGCTTGCGCTCAGGAATACGATTCCGATGATGCCCGGGCCGGTATGGGCTCCGATGGCGCAGCCTACCAAAGAGCGGATGATGTCCCGACAGTGATATTTTTCCGTCAGCATGCCGCAGACCTTCTCGCAGGCCTCCGGGTCATTGCCATGGACGACGCCGATAACCTGCTTGTCCAGCTCGACACCCCGCTCCCCGACCAGCTCCACGCAGCGCTTCAGAGACTTATGACGGCCGCGGATCTTCTCGATGGCCACTAGGGCTCCCTCATCATTGACCTCGATGATGGGCTTTAAATCCAGCACGCCGCCCAGTACCGCCGAGGTACGGCTCAGACGCCCGCCCTTATAGAGATACTCCAGGGTCTCCACCGTCACGATATGCTCCATATGTTCACAGAAGAACCGGGCTGCCTCGATGAGAAGCTCCTTCGGCGCCCCGTTTGCCTGCATCCGAAGAACCTTCTCCACCACCAGGCCAAAGCCCAGGGAAGCACATTTGGTATCGATGATCGTAAGCTTAAAATCCGGATACTCCTCTAAGAGCTCCTCCTTCGCCAGATTTGCCGCGTTGAAGGTTCCCGCAATTCCGGTCGAAAAGCACAGATACAAAAGCTCATCTCCGGCCTTCGCATAGGGCTCAAAATTCTCCCGGAACATATATTGATTGATATGATAGGTCTTAATATCTGCTCCCTCGGCCTGAATCCGATAGAAGTCCTCCGGGAAGATGGTCTTGCCGTCAAAGTAATCGGTTCCGTCTATCGTCACCGGTGTCGGAATGACATGCAGCTGGTATTTGTCAATAATTTCCTTTGGCAGATCCGTTGCAGAATCCGTGATAATCTTAAATGCCATATTCGTCTCCCTTATCCTTAATTTCCAGTAACCCTTCTGTCATTTACTCCAGAGTCTCCAGCTGCTCCAGCCATAGCCTTGCGCAGGCATCGCTGGGCATCCGCAGGTCACCTCGCGGCGATACTGCCACGGAACCGACCTTCGGGCCGTCCGGCAGGCAGGATCTCTTAAACTGCTGTGCGAAAAACCGGCGATAGAAGGTCTTCAGCCATTTCAAAATGGTCTCCCTGTCGTAGACACCCTCGAAGGCCTTCCCTGCCAGGCGATAGATTTTCTCCGGTTCAAAACCGAAACGCAAAATATAATACAGATAGAAATCATGCAGCTCGTAGGGACCTACGAGATCCTCCGTCTTCTGGGCGATCTCTCCGTCCTTCGGCGGCAAAAGCTCCGGGCTTACCGGGGTATCCAGTACATCCTGCAAAACTGCCGACAGCTTCTCTTCCCCGCAGGTATCCGCATAATAGCGTACCAGATGCCGCACCAAGGTCTTCGGAACGCCTGCATTGACACCGTACATCGACATATGATCCCCGTTGTAGGTCGCCCAGCCCAGCGCAAGCTCCGACATATCGCCGGTGCCGATGACCATGCCGCCCGCCTGATTTGCGAGATTCATCAAAACCTGGGTGCGCTCTCTGGCCTGTGAATTCTCATACGTTACGTCCTGCACAGTGGGTTCATGCCCGATATCGCGAAAATGGATACTGACCGCCTCGCGGATATCCACCTCCTTCAGGGTCGCTCCCAGCTTTTCCACCATCTCGCAGGCATTGCGGTAGGTGCGGTCGGTGGTACCGAAGCAGGGCATCGTCACGCCCAGGATCCCGGAGCGCGGAAGCTTCAGGCTGTCAAAGGCCTTTACCGTAACCAGAAGAGCCAGGGTCGAATCCAGGCCGCCGGAGATCCCGACGACAGCCGTCCGGCAATGGGTATGCTCCAGCCGCTTCTTCAGTCCCATATATTGAATCGCAAAAATCTCCTCACAGCGGCGCTGTCTGTCGCTGTCGCTGCCCGGTACAAAGGGTGCCGGATCCACGAAACGGGAGAGCTTTGTCTCCTCTTTTTTCAGATGAAAGCCGACCTCGATATAGGATCTCGAGGTATCCGTACGAAAGGTCGTCATTCTTCGGCGCTCTCCGACGAGTCTTGCGATATCCAGCTCCGCATAGATTGTCTCATTGGTAAAGCGCTCCGACTCCGCCAGAATCGTTCCGTTTTCGGCGATGATATTATGTCCTCCGAATACCAGATCCTGGCTCGACTCGCCTTCTCCCGCATTTGCATAGATATAGCCGCATACCAGTCTGGCCGACTGGCCGCTTATCAGGGACTCCCGGTAGAGATTCTTTCCCGTCGTCTCATCGCTGGCCGAACAGTTGACAATCACTGTCGCTCCCGCCAGGGCATGGCCGATGCTTGGCGGATTCGGTACCCAGACATCCTCGCAGATCTCCGCCGCGATGCAAAGTCCCGGAAGCTCCTCGCAGGTAAACAAAAGATTCCTTCCAAAGGGGATATAGTCCTCTGCTTCCGCGATCCAGATATCCTCCACTTCTGCATTCCCGGGTGTAAAATGCCGCCTCTCATAGAATTCTCCGTAGTTAGGCATATTTAACTTCGGTACCATGCCCAGAAGCTTTCCGTGGCTTAGAGCTGCCGCCACATTGTAGAGCTTGCCGTCCTTTTCCCAGGGCAGACCCACAAAAAGAATCGCATCCAGTGCGGCTGTCTCCTTTGCGATATGAAACAGCTCTTCCCGGGCTGCTTTCAAAAGAAGCTCCTGCAAAAACAAATCCGAACAGGTATAACCGGTGATGCCAAGCTCCGGAAAGACGAGGACCTTTGCTCCTTGGTTCGCAGCTTCCTTCGCCAGCCGGATGGTTTCCTCCCCATTGGCCCGCGTATCTGCCACCTGAATCTTCGGGGTCAAGGCTGCTGTTCTGATAAACCCGTGTTTCATGTATTCTCCCCTCAGCGCTTCGCTATTTTCAAGATCTCTTTCAAATCCTCGACATCAAAGGTATAGGCGTGATCGCAGAAATGGCACTTCACCTCGATGGGCTGATTGTCCTTAATCATCTCCCGGATATCCTTGCTGCCGATGCTGACGATGGCCTTGGCCACCCGCTCCCGGCTGCAGTTGCAATACCAGGCTGCCGGAATCGTATCATTGATCTCGAGGCCGAAATCGCCGAGCAGATATTCCAGAATCTGTTCCGGACTCATGCCCTGATCAAGAAGCTTGGTCACAGAATCCATACCGGAGAGCTTTGCCTCCAGCGCATCGATGACTTTATCATCGGTAAAGGGCATCAGCTGAATGATAAAACCGCCGGCCTGACGGACCGTATTATTCTTGTCGAGCAGAACGCCCAGACCCACCGAGGAGGGAACCTGCTCCGAGGTTGCAAAGTAATACGTCAGATCCTCCGCGATCTCTCCGGTCTGGAGATCCACGGTCCCCACATAGGGCTCCTTCAGTCCCAGATCCTTGATGACCCGCAACATACCGGGTCCGATAGCTCCGGATACGTCGAGCTTTCCTTTTGCATTCGGCGGCAAAAGTACCAGGGGCTCGTCCACGTAGCCTTTGACCCTGGCCTTGGAATCCGCTGTTACGGTAATCCCGCCGATAGCTCCGCTTCCCTTGATTTGCAACGTCAGAAGGTCCGCATCTCCCTTCATCATCGACCCCATCATGGCGCCGGCCGTCAGAAGGCGTCCGAGAGCCGCTGTCGCCACCGGACTGGTATTGTGAATCGAACGTGCCTGCTCTACCATTTCCTTCGATGTGATGGCAAAGGCGCGAATCTGGTGATCCGCAGCAGTCGCTCTTACGATATAATCTCCCATTTTTTTACTCCTCGTTTGTCTCTTTTCGCGCTGCAATGCAGAATTTTCCGGTCTCACCCGTCACTGCCTCGCCGGTATCGGAATCAAAGATCTCGCATACTGTAAGTCCTGCACGCTGCAAAAGCTCCAGCACCCTGTCCAGGGCATAGGCCTTTTGCAGATGCGTCTCCTCATACCGAAGATAGCGATCCCCGTCATCCCGGATATAGAGCGTCAGGTCATATTCATTGAGCTGCTCCGCAGGATCATAATAATTTTCCCAGATAAAGCTGCCTTCCTCCCGGTTCTCCGCTATCGTCGTATCTCCCAGCATTTCGCTGTATTTATAAATCGTATTCATGTCAAAAAACAAGACACCGTCCGGATCGAGATAATTCCATACCAGCCGGAAGACCTGCAAAAGCTCCTCCTCGTCCGTAATATAATTCAGGGAATCGCAGACGCTTACGATGGCCCGCACCGTACCATAGAGCTCGAATTCCCGCATATCCTGCAAAAGATAGAGGATATCGTGCCCGGAGGCTGCCCGCTTTTCATAAGCCAGCTCCAGCATCTCCTCCGAGGCATCGACGCCGATCATATCGAAGCCTGCCTCCGCCAGAAGCTCTGTCATACTGCCGGTTCCGCAGCCCAGATCCAGCACCAGTCCGTCGGAAATTCCATATTTTCCCAGTATCTCTATAATGCGCCGGCTCCATTCCCGATAAGGAACCTCGTCCATAAAGAGATCGTAGACCCTTGCAAAGCTTGTATATGCGTCCATCTCTATGCTCCTCTGTATGCTGTCGCGCCGAAAACAACAAGGACTGCCGTTTCTTCGGCAGTCCTCTTTGCTCGCTTATTTACTGCTTAAGAACTTCTCTATATTTGCCATAGCCTCTTCCTCGTCCTCACCGTCTGCAGAAACGGTTACGGTCTCGCCTGCAAAGAGACCCAAGGTCATCATTCCCATGATGCTCTTGGCATTTACCTTTTTGTTATCGCTCTCTACATAGATTTCACTGCCGTACTGGCTTGCCACCTGCACCAGCAGCGCTACCGGCCTGGCCTCCAGCCCTTCCGGTATCTGAATCGTAATTTCCTGTTTTATCATAATAGTTCTCCTCCTTGCGATCCCTTAACGCATCTGCTATCATACTCAGCTTTCTGAGCCTGTGGTTGACCCCGGATTTTCCTACCGGAGGTGTCAAAAGCTGACCCAGCTCCTTTAAGGAAGTCTCCGGCTGCTCCAGACGAAGTATTGCCATCTCCGCCAGATTCTCCGGCAGCTCATCAAAGCCGATTGTTTTCTGAATAAACTGGATATCCTCGATCTGCTTCACTGCAGCCGAAACGGTCTTGTTCAGGTTCGCAGTTTCACAGTTCACCTGTCGGTTTACACTGTTGCGCATCTCCTTCAGAATCCGAATATTTTCGAATTTCATCAGGGCAACATGCGCCTCCATGACGTTCAGCAGATCGACGATCTGGGAACCCTCCTTTACATAGAGCACATAGCTTTTTTTCCGCAGGGTAATCCGGGCATCGATGCCGAAGCTCATCAGCATCTCCTGAAGCCTCCCTGCTTTTTCCTTTGTACTGCATACGATCTCGAAGTGATATCCCTTCTCCGGATCACTCACAGAACCGGAGGCCAGAAAGGCTCCGCGGATATAAGCACGCCTGCAGCATTGGTTTTGCACCAGCATATGCTTGACCGGCTCGAGGCTGTCCCGGGCTGTGATTTCATAGCTTTTGCTGCCCAAAGGATTCCTGCTTTGCCGTACCGACACGTTCAGCTTTATATTAAATGTTTTTCTCAGCAATGTAAAGTACTTTCTTGCAACAGCCAGATTCTCCGTATGCATTTTGACACAGGAGGATCCGTCCTCTGCACCCTCCACATGTGTGCAAAAATTCAGGATCGCGTCCATCTCCGCCAGTCTGCAGTGTCTCGCTGCAGCCATATGAAAAGAAAGCTCCTGTTTGATCTCACTGGAAAAAGACATAGGTCACCTCTGCTGCTTGGTCAATGCCCCTTCACCGCAGTATCCCGTTGGATATCCCGGTGCTCGATCCGGACGGCATAGTCTGCATTGCTGCGCAGTCTCTCGTAAAGCATATTGGCCAGGGTTACGGAGCGATGCTTGCCGCCGGTACAGCCGATGGAAATCACCAGCTGATTCTTCCCCTCCAATACATAATTCGGTATCAGGAACTGAATCATATCGATCAACTTATCCAGGAAGCGGTGGGATACCTCGAAGCCCATCACAAAGTCCTGAACCGGCTTATCATTGCCGCTCATCTTCTTCAAATCTTCATAATAGTAGGGATTCGGAAGAAACCGCACATCAAAGACCAGATCCGAGTCCGTCGGAATGCCGTATTTGAAGCCAAAGGATAAGACGGTAATGACGAGATTCTTAAAGTTCTTATTCTGGACAAAGATCTTGTCCAGCTCCTGCTTCAGCTCTCTGGTCAAAAGGCTGCTGGTATCGATGATATAATCTGCCTGCTTCTTCAAAAACTCCAGTCTCTTTCGCTCTTCGTGGATCCCGTCCGCCACCCGGCCGTCTAAGGCCAGCGGATGACTTCGGCGGGTTTCCTTATAGCGCTTCACCAGGACCTCATCCGAGGCATCCAGATACAGGATCTCGTAGCCTACTCCTGCTGCCGTCAGATCCTCCAGGGTCGCTGCCAGCTCTCCGAAGGCCTTTCCGCTTCGGATATCGATCCCCAGTGCTACCTTCGTAACCTCCATATTTCCCGGATAAATCAGCTCCGAAAACTTCTCGATCAGCGAAATCGGCAGGTTGTCTACGCAAAAATAGCCTGCATCCTCCAGAATCCGAAGAGCCGTACTGCGCCCGGCTCCGGACATTCCTGTTACAATTACAAATCTCATCCGTCTCTTCTCCTGTCTCTTATCATCCCGGGAAGCCCAGCAGCTTTACTTCCAACTCCAGGTCTACGCCAAACTCCTCCTGAACCTTTTTTTGCACATCCTTCACCAGCTTTAGGACATCTCCGGCTGTCGCACCGCCCCGGTTGATGACAAAGCCGCAATGCTTCTCCGACACCTGGGCACCACCCACACAGTAGCCCCGAAGGCCCGCATCCATGATCAGCTTTCCTGCAAAATGGCCCTGGGGCCGTTTGAAGGTACTGCCGGCGCTGGCATATTCCAAAGGCTGCTTCTGCAGTCTGGCTTCCTTTAATTCCTTCATCCGGGTCTCAATCGCCTCCGGATCGCCTTTTTCCAGCTCCAGGAGGGCGCTTAAGACCAGATAGCCCTGCTTCGCAATGATACTGCTGCGGTATCCAAGCTCCAGTTCCTTCTTTGTAAGCCGCAAAAGCTCTCCGTCCTGCGTCATGACGACGGCTTCCTTTACGACATCCTTCATCTCTCCGCCGTAGGCACCGGCATTCATCACCAGGGCGCCTCCGAGGGTGCCCGGAATTCCTGAGGCAAACTCCAGGCCTGTCAGCCCTTCCTTCGCCGCCAGATGCGCAATCCGCGCCAAAAGAGCTCCCGCCTCGGCCTCTATGAGACCTCCTCTCACCCGCAGGGCATCCATGTTGCGAAAGAGCTGAATCACCACGCCCGAAAAGCCTTCATCGCTGACCAGGACATTGCTGCCATTCCCCAATATATAATAAGGAACCTCCGCTTCCAGACAGGCTCGTACCGTATCGGAAATTGCCGCGGCATTCCCCGGTCTGCAAAAGATCGCTGCCGGACCGCCGATCCGGAAGGTGGTATGACGGCTCATAGGCTCGTCTCTCAGGACATTTTCTGTTTCATTTATCTTGCAAAGTGTTTCATATAATTTTGAAATCATGCTCTCTACTCCATTTGGTTTCTTCCACCAAGTATATCGGAAACCCGGGAAAAGCACAAGTCTTAGAGATATTTTTTCAGATACTGTCCGGTATAGGAGTGGGGCTCCCCTGCCACCTCCTCCGGTGTTCCTTTGGCAATGACCGTACCGCCCCGATCGCCGCCCTCCGGGCCCATATCGATGATATAATCTGCTGTCTTGATCACATCCAGGTTGTGCTCAATGACGACGACGGTATTGCCGCCCTCGGCCAGCCGCTGCAGGATCTCCGTCAGCTTATGCACATCGGCAAAATGAAGTCCCGTCGTCGGCTCATCTAAGATATAGATGGTCTTTCCCGTGCTTCGCCTCGAAAGCTCCGTCGCCAGCTTGATCCGCTGAGCCTCTCCGCCGGACAGGGTCGTCGAGGGCTGCCCCAGCTTAATATAGGAAAGTCCCACATCATGCAGAGTCTCGATCTTTCTTCGAATCGACGGCACGGCCTCAAAGAAGGTCAATGCCTCCTCCACAGTCATATCCAATACATCAAAGATACTCTTTCCCTTGTATTTTACATCCAGGGTCTCCCGGTTATAGCGCTTTCCCTGGCAGACCTCGCAGGGAACGTAGACATCCGGCAGAAAATGCATCTCGATCTTGATAATGCCGTCTCCGGAGCAGGCCTCGCAGCGGCCTCCCCGGACATTGAAGCTGAAACGACCCTTCTTATAGCCCTTGCTTCGCGCATCTGCTGTCGATGCAAAGAGATCCCGGATCTGATCAAAGACACCGGTATAGGTCGCCGGATTCGAGCGGGGCGTCCTTCCGATGGGGGACTGGTCGATGGCAATGACCTTATCAAGCTTATGAAGGCCGCTGATTTCCTTATATTTTCCCGGAATGGTTCTGGCCCGGTTCAGCTTTCTGGCCAAAGCCTTATAGAGGATCTCATTGACCAGAGAGCTCTTTCCCGAGCCGGAGACGCCGGTAACACAGGTCATGACCCCTAATGGGAAATCTACCCGGATATTCTTCAGATTATTCTCCGCAGCACCCAGGATCGTCAGCCAGCCGGAAGGTTTTCTTCTCGTCTCCGGCACCGGAATCTTTAATTTTCCGCTCAGGTACGCTCCGGTAACGGAAGCCTCGCAGACCATAATCTCCTCTGCCGTACCGGCTGCTACGACCCTTCCGCCGTGCTCCCCGGCTCCCGGTCCGATATCGACGATATAATCCGCCGCAAACATCGTATCCTCGTCGTGCTCCACGACGATCAGGGTATTGCCCAGATCCCGAAGCCTTTTTAGCGTCGCCAAAAGCTTGTCATTGTCCCGCTGATGGAGACCGATGCTGGGCTCATCCAGGATATAGGCCACACCCACCAGGCCGGAGCCGATCTGCGTCGCGAGACGAATACGCTGAGCCTCCCCGCCGGAGAGGGTTCCCGTCGCCCGGGCCAGGGTCAGATAGTCGAGACCCACATCGATCAGGAAACGGATCCGGGCCTTGATCTCCTTTAGGATCTGGCCGCCGATGAGCTCCTGCTGCTTCGTCAGCTCCAGCTTTTCCAGAAAATTCGCCAGTTTTACCACCGACAGGGCGGTCAGCTCTGCGATATTTTTCCCACCGACCGTGACGGCCAGGGAGGTCTTCTTCAGACGCTGGCCGCCGCAGGCCTTGCAGGGCGTGATCCGCATAAAGGTCTCATATTCCTGCTTGACGACATCGGAGCTCGTCTCCCGATACCGGCGCTCTACATTTTTAATCAGGCCCTCAAAGGCGACATCGTAGACACCCTCGCCGCGCTGCCCCTTATAATGTACCTTAACCTCCCGTCCCTTCGTGCCGTGAATCAGCATCTCGCGGATATCGGCCGGCAGCTCCTCATAGGGTGTCGACAAATCGAAGCCATATTCCTCGGAAAGAGCCTTCAAAAGTGCATAGGTGAAGCTGGCAGGATCCGTACAGGACTGCCAGCCCATCACCGTGATCGCCCCCTCGGCAATACTTAAGGAGCGATCCGGGATGATCAAATCCTCGTCAAATTCCATCTTATAGCCGAGGCCGAAGCAGTCCGGGCAGGCGCCGAAGGGATTGTTAAAGGAAAAGCTGCGAGGCTCGATCTCCTCCATGCTGATACCGCAGTCCGGGCAGGCATAGCTGGAGCTTAGGGTCATGGTCTCCCCGCCGATCACATCGACGACCAGAAGTCCGTCCGACAGATTCAGAACCGTCTCGATGGAATCCGCCAGTCGCCGCTCGATTCCCTCCTTGACCACCAGACGGTCTACGACGATCTCGATGGTATGCTTTACATTTTTTTCCAGTTTTATCTCTTCCGAGAGCTCATAGAGATTCCCGTCGATGCGGACGCGCACGAAGCCGCTTTTTTTCGCCTGCTCCAGCACCTTGACATGCTCGCCCTTTCGTCCCTTGACGACCGGAGCCAGAAGCTGGATCTTCGTCCGCTCAGGCATCGCCAGGATCTGGTCGACCATCTGATCCACACTCTGCTTTTTGATCTCCTTGCCGCATTTGGGGCAATGGGGGATCCCGATCCGGGCATAGAGCAGGCGGAAATAGTCATAGATCTCCGTCACGGTCCCTACCGTCGAGCGGGGATTTCGATTCGTCGACTTCTGATCGATGGAGATCGCCGGGGACAGTCCCTCGATGCTCTCCACGTTCGGCTTCTCCATTTGTCCTAAGAACTGTCTTGCGTAGGAGGACAGGGATTCCATATAACGTCTCTGCCCCTCCGCATAAATCGTATCAAAGGCCAGGGAGGACTTTCCCGAACCGCTGAGGCCCGTCAATACTACAAATTTATCTCTGGGAATGTCGATATCCAGGTTCTTTAAATTGTGCTCATTGGCGCCCCGGATTCTGATAAATTGATCCATCTCTTACAACTCCTGTGCTTGTTTTTTCAATTCTATCATCTGATCCCGCAGCGTGGCCGCCAGCTCAAAATTCAGCTCCGCCGCTGCCTTCTTCATCTTCTTGTCTATCTCTGCGATGAGCTTCTGAAGCTCCTTCTTGCTCATGGATTCCGGATCCTTTTCAAACTGCAGCTCCTCCTTCGCGATCTCCTTCGAGATGCGGATCAGATCCCGGACGGACTTTTTGATGGTCTTCGGCGTGATGCCGTGCTCCCGGTTATAAGCCTCCTGGATGCTGCGGCGCCGCTCGGTCTCGTCGATGGCCAGCCGCATGGAATCGGTCATCGTATCCGCATACATGATGACATGCCCCTCGGCATTTCTCGCTGCCCGGCCGATGGTCTGAATCAGGGATACCTCCGAACGCAAGAAGCCCTCCTTGTCGGCATCGAGGATCGCCACCAACGTAATCTCCGGAATATCCAGACCCTCGCGGAGCAGGTTAATCCCGACTAACACATCAAAGACATCGAGACGCATATCCCGGATAATCTCGGTACGCTCCAGCGTATCGATATCCGAGTGCAGATACTTCACCCGGATCCCGAGCTCCCGCATATAATCCGTCAAATCCTCGGCCATCCGCTTCGTCAGGGTCGTAATCAGGATCTTGTGGCCTGCTGCCACCTCCCGGTTTACCTCCCCTACCAGGTCATCGATCTGTCCCGCTACAGGCCGTACCTCCACCTTCGGATCGAGAAGACCCGTCGGCCGGATGATCTGCTCCGCCCGCAGCATCTCATGATCCGCCTCGTATTCTCCCGGCGTCGCCGAGACAAAGAGGATCTGATCGATCTTACTCTCAAACTCATCGAAATTCAAGGGGCGGTTGTCCAGGGCAGACGGCAGACGAAAGCCATAGTCCACCAGGGTCGTTTTGCGGGAATGATCTCCTGCATACATGCCACGAATCTGCGGCACCGTCTTATGGGACTCGTCGATAATAATCAGAAAATCCTCCGGGAAATAATCCATCAGGGTATTCGGCGGCATCCCGGGAGCCGCCCCCGTCAGATGTCTCGTATAATTCTCGATCCCGGAGCAAAAGCCTGTCTCCTTCAACATCTCGACATCAAAATTTGTTCGCTCCGCGATCCGCTGCGCCTCCAGAAGCTTGTCCTCGCTCTTAAAATAGCGCACCCGCTCCTCCAGCTCCTTCTCGATATCTACCGCCGCCCGTTTGATCTGCTCCATCGGCACGACATAGTGCGAAGCCGGGAAGATCGCCACATGGGTCAGCTCCTCCTTGATCTCCCCCGTCAATACATCGATCTGGGTAATCCGATCAATCTCATCCCCGAAAAACTCCACCCGCACCGCCAGCTCGGACTCATTGGCCGGGATAATCTCGATCACATCGCCCCGCACCCGGAAGGTGCCACGCTTGAAATCCATGTCATTTCGCTCATACTGGATATCCACCAGCTGTCTTAGAACCTCATCCCGATCCTTCTCCATCCCGGGACGCAGGGAAACCATCATCTTCTCGAAGTTCTCCGGCTCACCCAGGCCATAAATGCAGGATACGCTGGACACGATGATGACATCCCGCCTTTCGATCAGCGCCGCCGTGGCAGACAGCCGAAGCTTGTCGATCTCATCATTGATCGAAGAATCCTTGGCAATATAGGTATCCGTCGAGGGCACATAGGCCTCCGGCTGGTAATAATCATAATAGGAGACGAAGTATTCCACCGCATTCTCCGGAAAAAACTCTTTAAACTCGCCGTAAAGCTGTGCAGCGAGGGTTTTATTATGGGCAATAATCAGCGTCGGCTTCTGCAGCTTCTGGATGACGTTCGCCATCGTAAAAGTCTTGCCCGATCCCGTAACCCCCAGTAAAGTCTGGGCTTGATTGCCTTCCTTGAAGCCTTCGACCAGCTTTTCTATGGCCTGCGGCTGATCGCCCGTCGGCTTGTACTCACTGTGTAACCTGAATTCCATCCTGCTTTTCGTCCTTCCTTTATCCGGATTATACCACGCATACTCCGAAAAGTATAGTAAATTCCAAACATTTGTTCTGCTTTATTGAAAATGGAAATGCTTTGCAAAGCGCAAAAACTTTTCCACATCATTATAGAGATATTGCCCCTTTTTCCACAACAGCACCGTATCGAAATAGATGGGTTCCACAAAGGGCACCGCCACCAGATCCGGTTCATTTTCCACCAGTGCATTTAATAGAAAGGCAGCCGCTGTTCCGTCTGCGATAAATTGGCGAATCATGCTGAGCTGGCTGGAATACAAAAGGACATTCGGGCGCAGCTGCTTTTCGGTAAACAGCGACAGTACCGCATTCGAGGGGGCCGTATCCGTCCCGAAGAGCACCAGGGGCTCCTCGGCCAGCATCGTGACATCGATGGCTTTTGCATTCGCCAGTCGATGGGTCGGGCTGACAGCCAATACCAGCTCCGTCCTGGCCAGCTTCTGACAGGAAAAATCCGGGGAGGGCTCTGCCGGAAGGGTTGCCATAACCAGATCCAGCTCTCCCTCGTTCAAAAGCTTTTCCGCATGAAGGGAGCCACATTCCGTGATCGACAGGGTGATTTCCGGATAGGCAGCCTCAAAAGCCTTATAGAGCTGCGGGAAAAAGATCGTGCCGGCCATCGGAGGAATCCCGATACGAAACCGGTTTTTCTGATTTCCCAGATCCTCCATCTGCCAGGAAAGCTCTTCGAACTGACGTACCAGCTGCTGCCCCCTCTCCCGCAGGAAGCTGCCCTCCGCCGTCAGAACCAAGCGCCGCCCTTCGTGCCGGAACAAATTGATCTGAAATTCGCTCTCCAGATCCCGGATCGTGCCGGATACGGAGGGCTGCGAGATATGAAGAGCCTCCGCCGCGCGGCTGACACTTTGATACTGGCAGACAGCCAGAAACTGCTGCAATTTTGCTATCGTCATCGAACATCTCTCCCAATCTATAGTTTTTTCCTATCATTACTTATTATATATATATTTTACTTTCCTGTAAAGTAGCGATATGATACAGACAGAACAAATTGTACGTCAAAAAGAACAATTAAAAAAGGAGAAAAACCATGGATTATGCTGCAGAATCACTGAAGAAGCACTATGAATGGAAGGGAAAGCTGGAGATTACGCCCCGGGCTGCCGTAGACAGCAAGGACGCTCTTTCCCTCGCCTATACCCCGGGTGTCGCACAGCCCTGTCTCGAGATCCAGAAGGATGTCAATAAGAGCTATGAGCTGACCCGCCGCTGGAATACCGTAGCTGTCGTGACCGACGGTACCGCTGTTCTGGGTCTCGGCGATATCGGACCCGAGGCCGGCATGCCGGTTATGGAAGGAAAATGTGTCCTGTTCAAGGCCTTCGGCGATGTCGATGCGATTCCCCTCTGCGTCCGCAGCAAGGATGTCGATGAGATCGTCAATACCGTCGCTCTCCTGGCCGGTTCCTTCGGCGGCGTAAACCTGGAGGATATCGCCGCACCCCGCTGCTTCGAGATCGAGCAGAAGCTGAAGGAGCGCTGTGATATTCCGATTTTCCACGATGACCAGCACGGTACCGCAGTAATTACATTGGCAGGCCTGATGAATGCTCTGAAGCTCGTAGGCAAGAAGATTGAGGACGTCAAGATCGTTACCTCCGGTGCAGGTGCAGCCGGCATCGCTATCATCAAGCTGATGATGAGCATGGGTCTGAAAAATGTCATCATGACCGACCGCAAGGGCGCTATCTACGAGGGTCGCGAAGGTCTGAACCCCATCAAGGAAGAGATCGCCGCTGTCACGAACCGCAACAAGGAGGCCGGTACCCTGGCCGAGGTTATCAAGGGTGCTGACGTCTTCATCGGTGTCTCCGCTCCGGGCGTCCTGACGAAGGAAATGGTTTCCACCATGGCGAAGGATGCCATCATCTTCGCGTGCGCGAACCCGACTCCGGAAATCTTCCCGGACGAGGCGAAGGCCGCAGGTGCCGCTGTCGTATCCACCGGCCGCAGCGACTTCCCGAACCAGGTCAACAACGTACTGGCCTTCCCGGGTATCTTCCGCGGAGCCCTCGATGTACGCGCCTCCGATATCAATGACGAGATGAAGGTGGCTGCTGCCCGCGCCATCGCTTCCCTGGTATCCGACGAGGAGCTGAACGCTGACTACATCCTGCCGGCTGCCTTCGACACCAGACTGAAGGATCGCGTCGCAGAGGCTGTGGCTGAGGCTGCAAGAAAGAGCGGCGTAGCTCGCATCTAAGGAAATGCTGATTAAATCAGCGTTTCCCTAACTTTCACAATTACGTTCACTGGATAGATTACTCATCAAAAACCCCGCAGGCCTTGGCTCTGCGGGGTTTTTACTATTTTAATAATTTTCTTTCCGAACCTCGAAATAGCTCTGCGGATGATTGCATACCGGACAGACCTTCGGTGCTTCCGTGCCGACTACGATATGGCCACAGTTACGGCACTCCCAGATCTGGACGCCGCTCTTTTCGAAGACCTGACGGCTCTCTACATTCTGGAGCAATGCGCGATATCTCTCCTCATGAGCCTTCTCGATGGCTCCGACACCGCGGAACTTCTCGGCCAGCTTCGGGAAGCCCTCTTCCTCGGCCTCTTTTGCCATACGCTCATACATATCGGTCCACTCTGCATTCTCGCCCTCTGCCGCGTGAAGCAGGTTCTCGGAGGTATCTCCCAGCTCACCCAGCTCCTTGAACCAGAGCTTTGCATGCTCCTTCTCGTTGTCAGCCGTCTTCAGAAACAACTCGGAGATCTGCTCGTAACCTGCCTTCTTGGCTACGGATGCAAAATAGGTATATTTGTTGCGTGCCTGAGACTCTCCCGCGAAAGCCTCCCACAGATTCTTCTCAGTCTTTGTTCCTGCATACTTATTGGTTCCCATGATTGTTTCCCCTTTCTTGTTTAATAACAGTAATAATTACTGTTATTACTTTATCACAGCCATAAGGATTCGTCAAGATATATTTCCTGCAAGCTAGGGAAACGCTGATTTAATCAGCATTTCCTTAGATGGATTTCGCGGCTCGCCGCTCCTTCAGCTCTGCGCGCATCTTTGTATTGAAGGCTCCGTGCAGCGGATAGGCCTTCAGCATCAGGAAGCAAAGAACGCCCATCACCAAAAGCGGCCAGATACAGATATCGATGACCATCGCCTTCAGCTTCGGTGTCACGATATCGTAGTTTACATAACCTACCGTTGCCAGAGCAATGCCGACGATCAATGTCGAAATCGAACCGCTCAGCTTCTTCAAGAGAGTGACCGCACTGTTCACGAAGGCTGCCTGAGCCGTATGGAATTTCCACTCCGTATAATCCGCCACATCCATGATAAAGGATACGATGGCGATATTGGCGACGATATTGCCGAAGGCGCCGAAGGCCGTAAGGATCAGAAAGATCGTCAGAATCTTCGTATTATATTGGTAGGAATCCGAAAGCAGGCTGCCCCGCATCACCAGATAGCCGATGGGCTGGATCAGATAGATGACCAGGCCGATGGCTGCCAGGGTACGTTTTTCCATCTTCTTCAGGATCCCCGGCACAAAGGGAATGACACCGATGGAGAAGATCAGGCTGATGACACCGGAGAGGGCGATGATGTCCGTATTTCCCAGGGCAATTCGGTAGAAATAAATATTCGCCGCACTGACGGTATTCATCATCAGGAAAAGAGAGCCATAGGCGCCGGCTGCCAAAAGCAGCGGCTTGTTATGAATAACGATATGGAGCTGCTCCTTCCAGCTGAAGCGTGCCGGCTCCGGTAGGCTGTTATAATAGTCCTTCTTGCGGACACCAGCGCAGCAGGCCAGGCCTCCGATGATATCACAGATACCCACCAGCAGGGCGATGAAGAGCCACCCCTTTTCCTCCGTCGCCGCGCCGTTGACAATCGGCATGACCAGAATCGATACCGCAATCGCACTGCCGGTTCCGAAAAGCTGCCTGTAGGTCAAAAGCCGGTTTCTCTGGTGCGGATCCGCACTCATGACACTGTTGAGCGCCTGCCAGGAAACCATGAACATCGTCTGCACCCAGCAATAGATAAACATCACCAGGAAGAAATAGCCTACATTCACAGGTCCCGAAAAGCCCGGATTGACAAAGCACAAAACCGTAATGATACCCAGCAAAATGCTGCCGGCAAACATCCAAGGCCGGTATTTGCCCATGCGCCTGGTATTTGTGCGATCCGCCAGGACGGCGATAATTGGGTCATTGATCGCATCCCAGATTACCATGATCGTCATCAGCACACCGGCGATGGCCGGGTTGATCTTCGCGATATCCGTCATAAAGGAGAGCTGGTAGCTGCTTCTGAGCTGGGTCGTCATGTTGCCGGGCAATGCGCCCATTCCGTAGGCAAAGACATTGCCATGGGTCAGTTTTTCCGGATCCTGTTCCTTTACTTTCTTCTTCGACATCTCCCTCGTCCTCCTTCTCTTATGCGTGATCTTCCAGCCAGCGCTGCGCGCAATGAGCCAGATAAGCCGTGCCGCGGGGCAGAACGGCCTCGTTGAACTGTACCTTCGGATTGTGCGCCGATGCTGCTCCGCGCTCATCCAGATAGCCCGCAGAGAGATACATGAAGGTCGACGGAACCTTCTCTGCAATAAAAGCAAAATCCTCGGAAGCACTGGCCGAGATATTCGGATACTCCATCGTCTCCGGAAGAGCAAGCTCCCGCATATAATTTACAAAGGCCTTCGTCGTCTCCGGATCACAGACCAGCGGCGGACCGCCTGCGCTGATCTCGACCTTGGCCTCGGCCCCGTAAACCTTGGCTGTCGCCTCCGCGACCTCCCGCAC
Source organism: Alistipes onderdonkii (assembly GCA_963621925.1). Classification (GTDB taxonomy): domain Bacteria; phylum Bacillota; class Clostridia; order Lachnospirales; family Lachnospiraceae; genus Laedolimicola. The sequence continues at coordinate 24,622 of CAVFGF010000018.1, forward strand.
ACGTCTTACCAGCTTCTCTTGGGCCTCCTTCGTATCCGCCCGCAGCGTACCTGTCAGAACAGCCTCCTCCGGAATCACGTTCATCGCCGTGCCGGCATGGAAGGTTCCGATGGAGACAACACAGGCATCGTGGGGATCCATTTCTCTGGAAATAATTTCCTGCAGTGCCACAATCACCCGGGCACCGATGCTGATCGGGTCAATGCAATTCTGGGGCAAAGCTCCGTGTCCGCCCTTCCCCTTTACCCGGATATGCAGTTCATTATTGGAGAACATCATCGTGGAGCTGTCGTTGTACATGAACATCCCGATGGGCAGCTGTCCCGGGCCGACATGATAGGCCAGGGCCGCATCCACCTTCGGCTCCTCCAGGATCCCGGCCTCGATCATGTCGAGACTGCCCACGAGACTCTCCTCCCCGGTCTGGAACATCAGCTTTACGGTGCCCTTCAGCTCCGCCTCATGCTCCTTCAGAAGCTTCGCCGCTCCCAGGAGCATCGCCGCATGCATATCATGCCCGCAGCAATGGGCTGCCTTCGGATCCTTCGAAGCAAAAGGAAGGCCGCTCTCCTCAGGCATAGCTAATGCATCCATATCTGCCCGAAGGAGCAAAACCTTCCCTCCGTGTCCGATGAGTCCGGCCACACCTTCTCCGCAGTGCTTCGGCTCAATTCCGTATTCTTTCAGTTTTTCTTCGACGTACGCCCTTGTATTCGGGAGCGACAAGCCGACTTCTGCATGCTCATGGAGATAGCGGCGGTTTGCAATCAGCTCGTCCTCCATCCTCATAGCTTCGTCATAATAGCTCATGGTGTACCTCCTGTGTCTGTGATTTTGACTCTTAATGCAAAATTATAGACCGCTTTGGGCGTCGCGTCAATGCTTTAGTGCTGTTAAGCGTTAAATTTCTTACCTTCTATGATTGATCAGGCTTGCCAGGCAGGCGGCGCCAAAGCCATTGTCGATATTGACGGTACCTACCCCATTGGCGCAGGAATTCAGCATAGACAAAAGTGCCGCCAGTCCGTGAAAGGAGGCTCCGTATCCGACACTGGTAGGTACCGCGATCACCGGGCAGTCCGCCAGTCCGGCTACGACGCTGGCCAGGGCTCCCTCCATTCCCGCGATGGCAATGATAACATTTGCCTGCATAATATCATCCAGATGGGCCAGGGTTCTGTGGATTCCGGCCACTCCCACATCATAGACCCGCCGAACCTCATTGCCGAAGGCCTCTGCTGTCCAGGCTGCTTCCTCTGCCACCGGGATATCACTGGTTCCTCCTGTAACGATCAGGATGGTTCCCAGACCGTCCGGCTTCGGCATCTCCCCAATCATCCCGATACGGGATTTTTCTTCATAACGAAGGACATATTTTTCACCGATCTGCTCTGCCGCTTCCTTATATAAACGGGTAATCAGAATGTTTTCCTGTCCAGCCTTTTTCATAGAATCAATGATCCCTATCATCTGCTCCGGTGTTTTTCCGGCTCCGTAGATGACCTCTGCATTGCCCTGGCGGAGCTCCCGATGATAATCTATATTGGCATACCCGATATCTTCAAAGGGCTTTTTCTTCAGCTTTAAAGCCGCATCTTCTACGGTCAGTGTACCGTCTTTGACCTTTTTAAGGATTTCCTCTATCTGCATAAAATCTGCCCCCATCCTATCCAAGCTTTTTAGTGAAATTATAAGGAAAAAAAACTCTTCACGCAAGCCTGTTTTTTCGAGCCGTAAAAGCGGCCTTTGTTTGTCGTTTTCAGCAACATTCTCTCATTTGCTTGATTTATCCACTTTTATATTATATAATATTCTTATTATTTTTCGACGCTATCAACAACATTGTAGAGGTAATTACATGAAACACTTATCTTCCGCACTTCTCGCTGAGACCGTAGTCAGCAGAAGAAAAGCCTTAAAGCTGACTCAGGCCGAGGTATCCAAGACCACCGGCATCAACCGTTCGATTCTCTCACGTCTCGAGGCCGGTGCTTATTCTCCGTCCGTAGATCAATTATTATCCCTGTCCTCTGTCCTGAACTTTCAACTTTCCGATGTGATCGTAGACGAGGACGCATCTCAGGCAGCCATTGACCGCAAGAAAATCACCGTAGCCGGAACCGGCTATGTCGGTCTCTCCCTTGCGGTACTTCTTTCCCAGCACAATGATGTAACCGCTGTAGATATCGTACCGGAGAAGGTGGAGAAGCTGAACCGCTGGATCAGTCCGATTCAGGACGAATATATCGAGCGCTACCTTTCCGAGCATGAGGCGCGGGGGCTCTCCTTTACAGCCACTACAGATGCTGCGGCAGCTTATGCAGATGCCGACTTTATCATCGTTGCAGCGCCTACCAACTATGATTCGAAAACGAACTTTTTCGATTGCAGTGCCGTGGAGGCTGTGCTTGCACTGATTAAAGAGTCTACGGCACATCGAGAAGTCAAGCCCACCATTGTCATCAAGTCTACCATTCCCGTCGGCTATACCGTTCAGGTACAGGAAAAGATGGGTATGGACAATATCATCTTCAGCCCGGAGTTCCTGCGGGAATCCAAGGCACTCTACGACAACCTGTATCCCAGCCGCATCGTGGTGGGCAGCGATGAGAAGAACAGAACCTCCGCTGAGCAGTTCGCAGCCCTCCTGCAGCAGGGCGCCATCAAGACCTCTATCCCGGTTCTCTTTACCGAAACTACGGAAGCAGAGGCGACGAAGCTGTTTGTCAATACCTATCTCGCACTCCGGGTATCCTACTTTAATGAGCTCGACACCTATGCCGAGGTAAAGGGGCTGAATACCGCCTCCATCATCAAGGGTGTATGCCTAGATCCCCGCGTCGGCGACTACTACAACAATCCGTCCTTCGGCTACGGCGGCTATTGCCTCCCGAAGGATACCAAGCAGCTTCTGGCTAATTATAAGGACGTGCCTGAAAATCTGATCGAGGCAATCGTAGAGAGTAACCGGACAAGAAAAGACTTCATCGCCGACCGCGTCATGGAGATTGCCGGAACCTATACACCGTCCGCGGATTTCTCCGCTGTGCAGGAGGAGAAGCAGAGAGAAACGGTCGTCGGTGTATACCGTCTTACAATGAAGGCGAACTCCGACAACTTCCGCCAGTCCTCCATCCAGGGCGTCATGAAGCGCATCAAGGCCAAGGGTGCGACGGTGGTGATCTATGAGCCGACTCTCGAGGACGGCAGCACCTTCTTTGGTTCTGTCGTGGTAAATCATCTCGATAAATTCAAATCGATGTGCGGCTGCATTATCGCAAACCGTTATGATAAAGTACTGGATGATGTAGAAGAAAAGGTCTACACAAGAGATTTGTTCAGGAGGGATTAAATGCAAAAGATAGATTTGAACGGAAAAACAATCCTGGTCACCGGCTCCCCGGGCTTCATCGGTGCGAACCTGGTGATCCGCCTCTTAAAGGAGATGCATTCCGGTACTGTAGTCAGTCTGGATAACATGAACGACTACTATGACCCGGCTCTGAAGGAGTACCGCTTGGGATTGATTCAAGAGACTGCCAAGTCCTCTCCGGTTAAGCATGTCTTCATCAGGGGCTCTATCGCAGAGAAAGAGCTTGTGGACAGCCTTTTTGCCGAATACCGCTTCGACATCGTGATGAATCTCGCTGCCCAGGCCGGTGTTCGCTATTCCATCAGCAACCCGGACGCCTATATCCAGTCCAATGTCATCGGCTTTTATAACATTCTCGAGGCCTGCCGTCACTCCTATGACGGCGGCGCAAAGGGCGTCGAGCATCTGGTCTATGCTTCCTCCTCTTCCGTCTACGGCGGCAATCAGAAGGTACCTTTTTCCACGGATGATAAGGTAGATCATCCCGTCAGCCTGTACGCGGCCACGAAGAAAGGCAACGAGCTGATGGCTCATGCCTATGCCAAGCTCTACAACATTCCCTCGACGGGACTGCGCTTCTTTACGGTCTACGGCCCCGCCGGCCGCCCGGATATGTTCTATTTCGGTGCGACCGATAAGCTCGTAAAGGGAGAGACCATCCAGATCTTCAACTATGGCAATTGCAAGCGTGACTTTACCTATATCGATGATATCGTCGAGGGCGTGGTCAGGGTCCTGCAGGGCGCTCCGGAAAGAAAAACCGGCGAAGACGGTCTCCCTCTCCCGCCCTATGCTGTCTACAATATCGGCGGCGGTCAGCCGGAAAATCTGCTGGACTATATTCAAACCCTGCAGGAGGAGCTGGTAAGGACCGGCGTACTGCCGAAGGATTATGACTTTGAAGCGCACCGGGAGCTGGTCGGCATGCAGCCCGGGGATGTTCCCGTGACCTATGCGGATTCTGCTGCGCTGGAGCGGGATTACGGCTTCACGCCGAAGATCGGCATACGAGAAGGTCTTCGGAAGTTTGCCGAGTGGTATGCGGAGTACTATAATCCTTGTGTCAGCCCCCTCAGAATGTTGTTTTTTTAGTATAGCAGAGAAATCCCTCCGCACGCTCTCCTTTCCGCGTAAGAAAAAAGCACCCCGGATCTCTCCAAGATGCTTTTATGCGCTGTGTTTCTCGTCTAATATTCGATGTAATCTTATTACAGACAGAATCGGGTTATTCTTTCAAATCATCCAGATTGGGATGATGAATGTGTTTCTGTCAATTGCGGATAACTCCTCTCTCAGACACAATATTGCCCCTGTGCCTCGTGGGATTGAGCCGCTATCCAGTATCTTAAAAGCAGAAGCCAGCTCCGTTCCCCGATTCGTGCTCTTTTTGATTTCCAGCGGATGAAGCTGCCCATCCGTTTCGATCACCATGTCGATTTCATTGGTATCCTTGTCGCGGTAATAGTGCATCAGGCATTCCTTTGCGCTGTTGAACCATGTTTTTCTGATTTCAGCCACCACGTAGTTCTCTAGAATCGCGCCGTTAATTGCTCCGTTCATGAGAATTTCCGGACTGGAGTACTTCGCAAGATACGCCACAAGCCCTGTATCGAAAAAGTACAGCTTGGGCGTTTTTACCGTCCGCTTCAGCAGATTGTTGGAATACGGTCTCAGGTAAAAAATGACCTCGGATTTTTCGAGAACCTGCAGCCATCTTTTTGCCGTATCATCTGAAACGCCAACATCTAATGCAATACCATGGACATTCAGCATCTGCCCCGCACGGCAAGCCGCTGCTCTGATGAAATCGGCAAACAACAGTTTATCAACGCCGGGAATCAGATCTGTAACATCCCGGTTGATATACGTCTGAATGTAGGAGCTGTAGAACACATCTCGATCCTTGTATCTTCCGCTCCGGTGTCCCGGCATGCCGCCTCGCCATACTCTGTCAAACACCTCAGTTGAGGTACATTTGGTCAGATGCTTCTTTCGCTCATTTATGGCTTCGAGCGTAACTGCGAACGGTTCCGTGTCGCCGTCTCCATACAATTCGGACTGAGACAGCGCAGACATATGGATAATGGCCGTTCTTCCTGCAAGTGACTCCTGCGCCAGTTCCATCAGTTGAAAAGCCTGTGAGCCGGTCAGCCAATAGGAGCCCGGCGCAGCACCCTCGTCAACCTTAATTTTAATGTAGGAAAACAGCTCCGGCGCATATTGTACCTCGTCGATCAAGACCGGCGCAGGATGCATATCCAGGAACAGCGCAGGGTCATTTTTCGCAAGACGCCTGTTTTCAGCGTCATCCAACGTGACCCTCTTGCGCTCTGTTCCCTCCATTAAATGCTCCAGCATGGTGGTTTTACCGACCTGTCGTGGTCCGATCAAGAGCAGGCAGCTGTAATCCTCGCTGATGCTCATAATGCTCTTTTCAAGAGTTCTCTTAATATATGCCATTCGATTCACCTCGTCCAATATTCGATGCAATCTTATTATAGCCGAGAACCATGAATAAATCAAGCAAATTATAAGAACTCTTCGATTGCGCTCGAAAAAGAGTTTGATGCCTGCCATGGATATTAGCACGAAAGTTTCATTAGCGTCCGGTGTAGCTGATTTTTTTGCGGCATCCGCAATTTTATCAGATACACATTATTGGGAGATAAAAAAAGCACCGGCGGCTAACCGATGCTCTTCTCGTTCTGTTATTTTGTTATGAATGCGGTATCTCCAGCATATCCAACAGCCGGATAACAGCGTCTTGTCCGTCAAGGCAAGTGTCTGTCAGCCAGCCTTTCTCATCCTTCCACTGCGAAAGCCCGCGGTAATAAAAGTGCTTTTTGCTATCCTCAATGATGAACGGCACAATGTTGTGGTGCAGGCACTCTTTCAGTGCCACAAGGCGTCCCACTCTGC
>CAVFGF010000019.1:0-28522 GCA_963621925.1 Alistipes onderdonkii
GTATGCGGCCATGGGCGTCATTCTCGGCCATAACTTTCCGTGCTATCTGAAATTTCACGGCGGAAAGGGAATTTCGGCCACGGCAGGCCTGTATCTGTCTATGGATCCTATTATGACCTTGATCGGTATTGTACTCTTTGGCGGCTCGGTGGGTTTGACTCGCTATGTCTCCCTGGGCTCGATCCTGGTCAGCATCTGGTTACCCATCGGTACGATTCTGTTCGGACAGATGGGACGCTGGGGCTTGTCAGAGGGACATCTCTATGAGCTTTATGCAATTACGATTTTTTTATGTCTGATGGCTCTGTTTCGCCACCGCAAGAATATCGGACGGCTGCTTCATGGGACAGAAAGTAAGCTCGGACAGAAAGCAAAATAAGGAGAAGGATCATGGCAAAGACAGGTGTGATTGGCGCAGGAAGCTGGGGAACCGCTCTTGCGTTGGTGCTTTACAATAACGGGCACGAAGTGACCCTCTGGTCTCACTCGGCGGATTCTGTGGAAAGTCTATTACAAAATCGAGAGCTTACAGGCAAGCTTCCGGGTGTGAAGATCCCGGAGGCGATACAGATCACCAACGATTTACAGCAGGCCATGACCGGGATGGATCTGCTGGTGCTGGCAGTGCCGTCCGCCTGCATACGTAGCACGGCAAGGGATATGGCTCCCTTCGCAGCCGACGGACAGTTGATCGTCTGCGTGTCCAAGGGCATCGAGGAAAGTACGCTGAAGATTATGACAGAGGTGATCGAGGACGAGATTCCGAACTGCCGTGCAGCCGTTTTATCAGGCCCCAGCCATGCGGAAGAGGTTAGCCGCGGCTTACCGACGACGGTGGTGGCAGGAGCCCATGACCGGGAGACGGCAGAGTATATACAGAATCTCTTCATGAACCGGGTCTTTCGTGTTTATACCAGTCCGGATATGCTCGGTATCGAGCTGGGAGGAGCATTGAAAAATGTCATTGCTCTGGCAGCCGGCATCGCTGACGGTCTGGGCTACGGAGACAATACGAAGGCCGCCCTGATTACCCGGGGCATTGCGGAGATGAGCCGCATCGGTATCGCTATGGGCGGCCGACAGGAGACCTTCAACGGACTTTCCGGCATCGGAGACCTGATCGTAACCTGCGCATCGGTTCACAGCCGGAACCGCAAGGCCGGTTATCTGATGGGGCAGGGCCGCACAATGCAGGAGGCCATGGATGAAGTGAAGATGGTAGTAGAGGGTGTTTATTCCGCCAAGGCAGCCATGGCTCTTGCACAGAAATATGACATCGAAATCCCGATTATCGAGCAGGTCAACAAGGTGCTCTTTGAGAATAAATCCCCCGAAGAGGCGGTGACCGAATTGATGCTTCGGGATCGCAAGAATGAGAATTCCAAGCTTCCCTGGGATTAAGAAAAAAGTGTGCCTCGTCGGCACACTTTTTTTCTTGACAAATGCTTCCTGCTGTACTAGAATAAGACAAGTGATGCGACACTTTAATGCGTCAAAGCAATGTGACGTCAAAGCGTTGGTGTCGCAAAATGGAGGAGATACAGGAGGAATGAATATGAAAAAGTTACTTGCACTTGCGTTGGCAGGAACGATGACCCTGTCCCTGGCAGCCTGCGGAAGCAGCTCGGCAGATACCTCGAGCACAGATTCTTCTGCAGCAGAGACAACCGACACAACAGAAACCGCGGATGCGGCATCGACAGACGGAAAGAAGTACCTGATCGGTATTTGCCAGCTGGTACAGCATGAGGCTCTGGATGCAGCGACTCAGGGCTTTAAGGATGCCGTCGTAGAGGGCTTAGGTGAGGAGAATGTAGAGTTCGATGAGCAGAATGCTTCCGGAGACTCTGCGACCTGTGCGACCCTTGTCAACCAGTTCGTATCTGAAAACGTAGATTTGATTCTGGCAAATGCCACAGCGGCTTTGCAGGCTGCAGCTCAGGGAACGGACAGCATTCCGGTACTGGGAACTGCCGTTACCGAGTATGGCGTAGCTTTAGATATCGATAATTTTGACGGTCTGGTAGGAACCAACGTATCCGGTACCTCCGACCTGGCTCCGCTGGATCAGCAGGCAGCTATGCTGAACGAGCTGTTCCCGGATGAAAAGAATGTAGGACTTCTGTATTGCTCCGCTGAGCCAAACTCTCAGTATCAGGTGGATACCGTACAGGCAGCACTGGAGGAGCTTGGATATACCTGCAAACAGTATTCCTTCTCGGATACCAATGATATCTCATCGGTAGCGACTACGGCAGCCAGTGAAAGCGATGTCATCTACGTACCGACCGACAATGCAGTTGCATCCAACACCTCGATTGTTCGCAATATCTGCGAGCCGGAGAATGTACCGGTTATCGCCGGCGAGGAAGGTATCTGTGCAGGATGCGGTGTAGCTACCCTTTCTATCAGCTACTATGATCTGGGTGTGGCTACCGGAAAGATGGCAGTCAAGATTCTGACCGGCGAGGCAGATGTATCTGAGATGCCGATCGAATACGCACCGGAGTTTACAAAGAAATATAATCCGGAGCTGGCAGAGGCGATGGGTATAACCATCCCGGATGACTATGTAGCCATCGAGACAGCAGAGTAACTCACTAAGCAGTTACAGAATAGGATGTAAAAAAGCGGATAAAAAGGGACTTCCCTTTTTATCCGCTCTTTGTTATAATTATGAAAGCTGTATGCTTTCTGGGGGAATAAAAAAGAAAGCGAAATTTGCAGGCAGGAGGAAGTAAAAGTGAATATTGTAAATTTCTTGAATGCTCTGCCGGGTCCATTGGCCCAGGGACTGATCTGGGGCATTATGGCAATCGGTGTATACATTACCTATAAGGTACTCGATCTGGCAGATCTGACCGTGGACGGAACGATGGCTACCGGTGGTGCTGTCTGCATTATGATGATGCAGAGCGGTCATTCGGTATGGACATCTTTGGTCGCAGCATTTCTGGTAGGCATGCTGGCAGGCCTGGTGACCGGCCTGTTCCATACGGCCATGGGGATTCCGGCGATTCTGGCCGGCATTTTGACCCAGCTGGGACTCTATTCCGTAAACCTTCGTATCATGGGTGAAAAAGCAAACCAGGCCTTAGCCTTCGGTAAATACGATCAGCTGGTTTCTCTTCGCTGGGTAAAAGGGGTTCCCTTTTATCAGAATACAAATTTCGTGGCAGGCGTATTCGTCATTGTGCTCATCGCGATCCTGTATTGGTTCTTTGGCACCGAGCTTGGCTGCGCCATTCGTGCGACAGGCAACAATGAAAATATGTCCAGAGCCCAGGGTATCAATACCAATACAAGCAAAATGATCGGCCTGATGTTTTCCAACGGCATCGTAGCTCTGTCCAGCGCCCTGTATGCACAGTACAACGGCTTTGCAGATGTAAATGCGGGCCGCGGCGCCATCGTTATCGGCCTGGCTGCTGTCATCATCGGCAATGTCATTTTCGGAAAGATTAGCCGCAATTTCGGCTTTAAGCTCCTGACGGTGGTATTCGGAGCCATTATTTACTGGATTGTATACCAGGTGGTTATCATGGCTGGCCTGAATGCCAATGACATGAAACTGATTTCGTCTCTGGTGGTAGCCATTTTCCTGGCAATTCCTTATCTGAAGGGAAAATACTTTGCAAAACCGGTGAAAAAGGGAGGTGCCGCAAATGCTTAGAGTCGAAAATGTATGGAAAACCTTTAATGCCGGTACGGTCAATGAAAAGACGGCCTTATCCGGCTTGAATCTGCATTTGAATGAGGGAGATTTTGTCACCGTCATCGGAGGCAATGGCGCCGGAAAATCCACGATGCTGAATGCCGTAGCAGGTGTATGGCCGGTGGATGAAGGAAAAATCTTTATAGATAATGTAGATGTCACAAAGCTGCCGGAGCACAAGCGTGCCGCATATCTCGGACGTGTGTTCCAGGATCCGATGACCGGAACGGCTGCCGGGATGCAGATCGAGGAGAATCTGGCACTGGCTGCCAGAAGAGGTGCGAAACGTTTCCTAAAGGCCGGCATTACGCAGAAAGAGCGGGAGTATTATAAAGAGAGGCTGGCCTCCTTAGGCCTGGGTCTGGAGGATCGTATGACCAGCAAGGTGGGTCTGCTGTCCGGAGGCCAGCGGCAGGCTTTGACGCTTTTGATGGCGACCTTAAAGAAACCCCGTCTTCTGCTTCTGGATGAGCATACGGCGGCACTGGATCCGAAGACTGCAGCCAAGGTTCTCGCAGCTACCGATCGGATCGTTGGAGAGGATCAGCTGACGACCTTAATGATCACGCACAATATGAAGGATGCCATTGCCCATGGCAACCGCCTGATTATGATGTATGACGGCCATGTCATCTATGATGTAGCCGGTGAGGAAAAGAAGAATCTGAAGGTATCGGATCTGCTGACTAAATTTGAGGAGGTCAGCGGCGGCGAATTTGCCAATGACCGAATGATGCTTGCAAATTAAACCGGACGAAGCAGTTGACAATTGCTGCACAAGTTGCTAAAATCAAGGTTAAGCCTTTACTGTACGAAATACATTTGTTCGCACAGCAAGCACATAAAAGGGAAGGAAAAGCTATGAAACGAGTTGTATTTTCTATTCTTGTCGATAATACATCCGGTGTTCTGAGCCGCATTGCCGGTTTATTCAGCCGCCGTGGCTACAATATCGACAGCCTGACGGTTGGCGTAACCGCTGATCCCCGTTATTCCCGTGCTACGGTAGTAGCCAAGGGCGACGAGATCATTATGCAGCAGATTGAAAACCAGTTGAACAAGCTGGTAGACGTTATCGATATCAAGCGTCTGGAGCCGGAGACTTCTATCTGTCGGGAGCTGATCATGATTAAATTGAAGGTCAGTGCAGAGAACCGGCAGTCACTGATTTCCGTGGCCAATATTTTCCGGGCAAAGATTGTAGATGTAGCAAAGGAATCTCTGGTTATCGAGCTTACGGGAAATCAGTCGAAGATTGAGGCCTTTATCGATCTGTTGAGCGGATACGAGATTCTGGAGCTGGCGAGAACCGGTATCACAGGTCTCTCCAGAGGTACCTTCGATGTCAAAATGTATGATGAGGAAGGCCGGCTGATGGATTATGACTTCAGCTGATTTTTAGAGGATACTTCAGGTGACTTCATTTTCGGTCCATGGCCGGAAACTGCCGCCTCAAGCATAAATTATTTTACAGAATAAAATGGAGGAATGAAAAAATGGCAAAGATCTATTACCAGGAAGACTGCAATCTGTCTCTGTTGGATGGAAAAACCATCGCAGTAATCGGATACGGCAGCCAGGGACATGCACAGGCATTGAACGCAAAGGAGTCCGGATGCCATGTCATTATCGGCCTTTATGAGGGAAGCAAATCCTGGAAGAGAGCAGAAGAGCAGGGATTTGAGGTTTATACGGCAGCAGAGGCTGCAAAGCGTGCTGATATCATCATGATTCTGATCAACGACGAGCTTCAGGCAGCTATGTACAAGAAGGATGTCGAGCCGAACCTGGAAGAGGGCAACATGCTGATGTTCGCTCACGGCTTCAACATTCACTTCAATCAGATCGTACCGCCGAAGTTTGTCGACGTTACGATGATCGCACCGAAGGCACCGGGTCATACCGTAAGAAGCGAGTACCAGGCTGGCAAGGGAACTCCCTGTCTGGTAGCTGTAGAGCAGGATGCGACCGGTAGGGCTCTGGAGTACGCACTGGCTTACGGCTTGGCTATCGGCGGAGCAAGAGCCGGTATCCTGGAGACTACATTCCGTACCGAGACCGAGACAGACCTCTTCGGCGAGCAGGCAGTTCTGTGCGGCGGTGTATGCGCTCTGATGCAGGCAGGCTTCGAGACTCTGGTAGAGGCTGGTTATGACCCGAGAAATGCTTACTTTGAGTGTATCCATGAGATGAAGCTCATCGTAGACCTGATTTATCAGTCCGGTTTCGAGGGCATGCGTTACTCGATCTCCAACACTGCTGAGTACGGTGACTACATCACCGGACCGAAGATCATCACGGAGGAGACCAAGAAGACCATGAAGAAGATCCTGAAGGATATCCAGGACGGTACCTTTGCAAAGGACTTCCTGCTGGATATGTCTTCAGCAGGCGGACAGGCTCACTTCAAGGCTATGAGAAAGCTGGCTGCTGAGCATCCGTCAGAAAAGGTAGGAAAGGAAATCCGCAAGCTGTACAGCTGGAACGGCCAGGACAAGCTGCTGGATAACTAGTAAATATGAAGGAATGGAGCAAGAAAATATATTTAGAACTGCCCCATCCGTGTGAGGAGGACCACAGATCTTTGCAGAAGCGGCTTTTGGCTGCTCTGCAAAGCTGTGGTTCTTTTTGCGCGAGCAATGAGCCAAAGTCCGAACTCGTTCGAGACCTTGGCGAATGCCGCGACAACGCGGAAAACACGCAGAACGTGTTTTCCGGCGTCGCGAGCAATGAGCCAGAAGTGCGGATTCGTCCGACGGTGCTGGGGCAGTGCCTGCCCGTATGTGAGCAGGCGAATTGGAAGGTGACGGCTTCCTTAGGCTTTGACGGCCATGGCTGGGAGCTGCTGGCGTTGGAGCCTGGAAATACGACAGGACAGCACTTTGGTCTTTGCGTCGATCTGGGCAGCACAACGATCATCATGGAGCTGGTGAATCTGGACACCGGTGAAACGCTAGCCTCGGCAAGCGGGTTCAATCCGCAGATTGCCTTCGGGGATGACATTCTTACCCGTATCTTCTATACAAAGGATCAGCCGGAGAGACGACGGGAGCTTCAAAAAGCGACGGTGGACGGATTTCGCTTCCTGATGGAGCAGCTGACGGAGAAGACAGGTATCGATACAAAGAAATGCAATATTCTGACGGTGGCAGGAAATACGTCGATGATGCATTTTCTGCTGGGTCTGGATGCCTTTGGCATCTTTCAATCGCCCTATGCGGTACAGACTCTGGCTCCGGAGGTTTGCAGAGGAGAAGAGCTTGGACTTCCAATGCAGGGCTTTGTCTATCTTTGCCCGGCGATGGAAAATTATCTGGGCGGGGATATTATCAGCGGAATGCTGGCTACCGGACTACCGGATCAGGAAGCCATTGGCGTCTTTCTCGATGTGGGAACGAACGGTGAGCTGGTGGTGGGCAATCGCGATTTCCTATTAGCAGGTGCGGGAGCCGCCGGTCCGGCCCTGGAGGGAGGTTCGGTTCGCACAGGCATGCGGGCGGAAGACGGAGCAGTAGACCGGGTAACGACGGTAGACGGTCAGCTGAAGGTGCATGTCCTGGGGGAGACGGACGCAAAAGGAATTTGCGGATCCGGAATTGTAGATTTGCTGGCGGAGCTCTATCTGAATGGCTGGATCGATCTGCGGGGCAGGTTTCAAACAGAAGAAAAAGAAGGGCAGGAGATTCCGGGCTTGAAAGCTTTTCCGAAGCAGGATGCGACCACGGGGGACGATCGGGAATATGCCATCGAATATGCGCCGAGCCTCTATTTTTATCAGAGCGATATCGATGAATTTATCCGAACCAAGGCGGCAGCTATGACGATGGTGGAATATATGATGAACCTCATTGGTCTGACGATGGACGATGTCGGCTATTTCTGTGTGGCCGGAGCTTTCGGAACGCATATTGATAAAGAGTCAGCGGTCACCATCGGCATGTATCCGGATATCGAACGGGAAAAAATCCTTTCTCCGGGAAATACCTCCTTGCAGGGCGCAAAAAAGCTGCTGCTTAATCGAGGTCTTACGGAAAAGGCAGAGCAGATCATCGATCGGATGCAGTACGTTCGGTTTGGTGCGGTGGAAGAGTTTATCGAGCTGATGCGCGGAGCACAAGCCATCCCGCATACAGAGCTGGAGCGCTTTCCTTCCGTAGAGAGAAGACGAACAGAACGAAAAAAAGTTTTATCAAAAAACGCTTGAAGAAAAAATAGAGTTATAGTATAATAACTTCAATTTGAGGAAAAAAAGACGGAAAGTGCGCACATGCATAGTATGTCTTTTTTTTTTGAACAGAATATACAAAGAAACCAAGGATTGAAAGGAACGGTAGACGAATGAAGGCTTTTCTGATATTGGAAGACGGACATGTGTTTACAGGCACCAGCATCGGTTCGGAACGTGAAGTGGTAAGCGAAATCGTGTTCAATACATCGATGACAGGTTATCTGGAAGTATTAACCGACCCGTCCTATGCAGGACAGGCAGTGGTGATGACCTATCCGCTGATCGGCAATTATGGAATCTGTTATGAGGATATGGAATCCGGACGCCCCTGGCCGGATGGATATATTGTTCGGGAGCTTTCTCGTCTTCCCAGCAATTTCAGAAGCACAGATACAATTCAAAATTTCCTGAAAAAATATGATATTCCCGGAATTGCAGGTATTGATACCCGTGCGCTGACCAAGATTTTACGGGAAAGCGGCACGATGAACGGTATGATTACCACAAAAGAATATGAAAATCTGGACGAGGTAATGCCTCGTTTAAAGGCATACCGTACCGGTAAGGTGGTGGAGAAGGTTACCTGCAAGGAAAAGTCTGTGATGAAAAATGACGGCTACAGGGTAGCACTCCTGGATCTGGGTGCAAAGCGCAACATTGCCCGCTCCCTGCATGAGAGAGGCTGTGAAGTGACGATTTATCCGGCCGGAACCAAGGCAGAGGAGATCCTGGCATCCAACCCGGACGGCATCATGCTTTCCAATGGCCCGGGAGACCCGAAGGACTGCGGACCGATTATCGATGAGGTGCGGAAGCTTTACGAGAGCGAGGTTCCGATTTTCGCCATCTGTCTCGGACATCAGCTGATGGCTCTTGCCACCGGCGCCGATACCTACAAGCTGAAGTACGGCCACAGAGGCGGCAACCATCCGGTAAAGGACCTGGAGACCGGAAGAGTCTACATTTCCTCTCAGAACCATGGCTATGCGGTGGATACAAAGAGCCTGAATCCGGACGTGGCGGTTCCGGCCTTTGAAAATGTCAACGACAAGACCAATGAGGGTCTGAAATATACCGGTAAGAATATTTTTACCGTACAGTTTCATCCGGAGGCATGCCCGGGTCCCCAGGATTCCGGCTACCTGTTTGACCGGTTTATTCGCATGATGGAGGTGAAGAAAAATGCCTAAGAATCCGTCTATTAAAAAAGTACTTGTCATCGGTTCCGGCCCAATCATCATCGGTCAGGCAGCCGAGTTCGATTATGCAGGCACTCAGGCCTGCCGTTCCCTGAAGGAGGAGGGCATCGAGGTTGTCCTCTTAAATTCCAACCCGGCGACCATCATGACCGATAAGGACATTGCGGATCGGGTATACATCGAGCCGCTGACCGTTGAGGTGGTAGAGCAGCTGATCCTGAAGGAACAGCCCGATAGCGTATTGCCGACCCTGGGCGGCCAGGCAGGCCTGAATCTGGCCATGGAGCTGGAGGAGCGGGGCTTTTTAAAGGAGCACAACGTGCGCCTTATCGGAACCACATCCGAGACCATCAAGAAGGCCGAGGATCGTCTGGAATTTAAGAGTACCATGGAAAAAATCGGTGAGCCCGTAGCGGCCTCCGAGGTGGTAAAGGATGTAGAGGCCGGTATTGCCTTTGCCAATAAAATCGGTTATCCGGTTGTGCTTCGTCCGGCCTATACCCTGGGCGGCAGCGGCGGCGGCATCGCCTACAACCAGGTAGAGCTGGAGGAAATTCTGGCCAACGGTCTCAGACTTTCCCGTGTAGGAGAAGTCCTGGTAGAGCGCTGCATTTCGGGTTGGAAAGAGATCGAGTATGAGGTCATGCGGGACAGCGCAGGCAATTGCATCACCGTATGTAATATGGAAAATATCGACCCGGTAGGTGTCCATACCGGTGACAGTATCGTCGTAGCTCCCTCCCAGACTCTGGGCGACAAGGAGTATCAGATGCTGCGTACCTCCGCGCTCAATATCATCAGCGAGCTGAATATCACCGGCGGCTGCAACGTGCAATATGCCCTGCACCCGGAGAGCTTTGAGTACTGCGTCATCGAGGTAAACCCGCGAGTAAGCCGTTCCTCCGCACTGGCTTCCAAGGCGACCGGCTATCCCATCGCCAAGGTGGCAGCGAAGATTGCCCTGGGCTATACCCTGGACGAGATTCCGAACGCCATTACCGGTCAGACCAAGGCCAGCTTCGAGCCCATGCTGGACTATTGCGTGGTAAAGATGCCCCGTCTGCCCTTCGATAAATTTATCAGTGCAAAGCGTACGCTGACGACTCAGATGAAGGCTACGGGTGAGGTCATGGCCATCTGCAATAACTTCGAGGGCGCCCTGATGAAGGCCATCCGCTCTCTGGAGCAGCATGTGGACAGCCTGATGTCTTATGATTTTACAGCTCTTTCTAAAGAAGAGATTCTGGAGCAGCTTCATGTGGTAGATGACCGCCGTATCTGGCTGATTGCAGAAGCGATCCGCAAGGGTATTTCCTATGAGGAGATTCATGCCATTACCCAGATTGATATCTGGTTTATCGATAAGATTGCGATTCTGGTGGAAATGGAGCAGGCGTTGCAGAACGAGCCCCTGACGCCGGAGCTTCTGAAGGAAGCTAAGCGTATCGAGTTCCCGGACAACGTCATTGCCCGTCTGACAGGCAAGACCGAGCAGGAGATAAAGGAGCTTCGTTATGCCAACGGCATCACTGCTGTATACAAGATGGTAGATACCTGCGCGGCAGAGTTCGAGGCAAGCACGCCTTACTACTATTCTGTATTTGGCAGTGAAAATGAGGTCGTAGAAACAAAAGACCGCAAGAAGGTACTGGTTCTCGGAAGCGGACCCATCCGGATCGGACAGGGTATCGAGTTCGACTTCTGTTCGGTACATTGTACCTGGGCATTTTCGAAGGAAGGCTACGAGACCATCATCATCAACAATAATCCGGAGACGGTAAGTACCGACTTTGATATCGCAGACA
Source organism: Alistipes onderdonkii (assembly GCA_963621925.1). Classification (GTDB taxonomy): domain Bacteria; phylum Bacillota; class Clostridia; order Lachnospirales; family Lachnospiraceae; genus Laedolimicola. The sequence continues at coordinate 10,948 of CAVFGF010000019.1, forward strand.
AGCTGTATTTTGAGCCGCTGACCCCGGAGGACGTGGAAAGCATCGTGCGTCTGGAGAAGCCGGACGGCGCTGTCGTTCAGTTCGGCGGGCAGACTGCCATTAAGCTGACCGAGGCTCTGATGAAGATGGGCGTGCCCATCTTGGGAACCTCCGCGGAAAATGTGGATGCAGCAGAGGATAGAGAGCTCTTCGACGAGATTCTGGAGCAGTGTCAGATTCCGAGACCCAAGGGACATACGGTATTTACCGCTGAGGAGGCGAAGAAGGCTGCTGGTGAGCTGGGGTATCCGGTGCTGGTTCGTCCTTCCTATGTACTGGGCGGCCAGGGCATGCAGATTGCCATCAACGATAAGGATGTGGAGGAGTTCATCGGCATCATCAACCGGATTGCCCAGGAGCATCCGATTCTGGTGGACAAGTACCTGCAGGGTAAGGAGATCGAGGTGGACGCCGTATGTGACGGCGAGGATATCTTGATTCCGGGTATCATGGAGCACATCGAGCGTGCCGGTATCCATTCCGGAGACAGTATCTCCGTTTATCCGGCCAAGAGCATCAGCGACAAGGTGAAGGCGACCATCGAGGAGTATACGAAGCGCCTGGCACGATCCCTGCATGTCATCGGCCTGATTAACATTCAGTTTATCGCGGTGGGCGACGAGGTATACGTCATTGAGGTAAATCCCCGTTCCAGCCGTACCGTTCCCTATATCAGCAAGGTAACTGGCATCCCCATCGTGCCGCTGGCTACCAAGGTGATTCTGGGCTATAAGATCAAGGATCTGGGCTATCAGCCGGGTCTCCAGCCGGAGGCAGACTATTTCGCAGTGAAGATGCCGGTATTCTCCTTCGAGAAGATCCGCGGCGCGGACATCAGCCTTGGACCGGAGATGAAGTCCACCGGCGAGTGTCTGGGCATCGCCAAGACCTTCAATGAAGCTCTTTACAAGGCTTTCCTGGGCGCAGGAATTCGTCTGCCGAAGCACAAGAACATGATCATGACAGTTCGTGACGAGGACAAGGAAGAGGCTGTAGAGATTGCAAAACGTTTCGAGGCTCTGGGTTATTGCATTTATGCGACCAAGGGTACGGCGAGAGCCCTGATGGAGGCGGATGTTTCGGTTCGCCTGACCAGAAAGCTGGAGCAGGAGTCTCCGAATATTCTGGACCTGATTCTGGGCCATAAGATCGACCTGATCATCGACACACCGTCCCAGGGCGTAGATCATAGCCATGACGGCTTTGTCATCCGTCGAAATGCCATCGAGACCGGTGTAAATGTCCTGACCGCCATCGATACGGCCAAGGCTTTGGTAACCAGTCTGGAAAATACCGATGTAACAACCTTACAATTGGTGGATATTGCGACGATCTAAGGAAATGCTGATTTAATCAGCGTTTCCCTAAAGAGAGCGAAAAAGAATCCTGCTTCGCAGGGTTCTTTTTCCTGTGTAGCAGAAAAAATTTTTTAAGGCATTGAAAATGGAGAAAGTAAGATTTACGGAGACATTGGCAGCCAAGGTACTGCCGGTGCGTTGCCCGGACGGCCATAAGGGAGACTTTGGAAAAGTCAGCATCACAGGTGGCAGTGTGGGCCTTACAGGAGCGCCTGTGCTGGCAGCTCTTGGCGCAGCAAGGTCAGGCAGTGGCCTGGTATATCTAGGGGTACCGGAGCCGATTTATAAGATCGTGGCAGGACATTGCCTGGAGGTGATGCCCTGGCCGCTTTCATCATCCCATGGAAAGATATCCAGAGATGCTTTTTTTCAGATCCTGGAGCGGCTAAACAGCTGCGATGCCGGACTTTTGGGTCCCGGACTTGGCCGCTTTCAGGATTTAAGCGGTCTAATCTGTAAAATAATGGAAGAGTCAAGAACAACGCTAATATTAGATGCAGATGCCCTTTATGCAATCAAGGATCGGAAGGAGAGCCTGAAGGAACGAAGCAAAAGAGGATATCTTACGGTTTTGACTCCCCATGAAGGCGAATTTCGGTACCTGGGCGGTGATTTGACACCCGGCAGAGAAACCGCTGCGCGAAAATTTGCCATGGAATATGGATGTATTCTGGTGTTGAAGGGGCCTGAAACCATTACGGCGCTTCCGGACGGCAGCTGTTATACGAATACGACCGGAAATAACGGCATGGCCAAGGGGGGTAGCGGCGATATCCTGGCCGGCATGATTCTCGGAATGCTGGGGCAGCTCCTGGCCGGAGAAGGCTGTAAAAACAAGGTGCTTATCGAAGAAGCCGGATGTATGACCGCTCTGGCAGTCTATCTCCATGGGCTGGCCGGAGATCTCGCAAGAAAGGATTTGGGTGAATATGGAATGCTTCCTTCGGATCTGGCCCTTCGAATACCGGCTGCCATCATGACCGTACAGAAAATCCAAATGGATCGGATTTAAAACAAAGAATATAGGAAAGAGGAAAATTCTATGGTAGATCTAAAAAACCTGCTGACGATGCAGGGGATGATGTTTGTGATGCTATTGGTGGGTGTTTTTCTGAGAAAAAAAGATATCGTCACGTCGGAGGGGCGGAAAAGCCTGACGAATCTCCTGGTGAATTTGATTCTTCCCTGTAATATTCTCTACGCTTTTTCCAAATCTGATACCTCGGCCTTGGGTTCGATGGTTGTTGTGATTGTGATGTCTGCCTTGATTCAGCTAACCTGGTACATCTTAAGTAAATTCTTATGGAAAAATATGGGAGCCGACCGCCGGGGAATTATGCGTTATGCCTTTCAGTTTGCAAATTGCGGTTATTTAGGCAATCCGGTAATCGAAGGGCTCTATGGGGCACCGGGACTGGTCTATGCCTCGGTCTTCCTTTTGCCGGTACGTATTTTTATGTGGAGTGTAGGACTGGAGTGCTTCCAGGAGGGTGCCGGGAGCTTCCAAAAGACCCTGAAACGTACAGCCACCCATCCCTGTGTGCTGGCGACGATCATCGGTGTACTCTGGATGTTCTTTCCGGAGGTAAAGCTTCCGGATTTCCTCTACAATACCATCTATGGCTTTAATCAGTGCCTCACACCCATGACCATGCTGACCATCGGTTTTATCATGGGAGAGACGGATATGCGACGCATCTTTTGTAAAGATTTGGCTGTGATTACGATGCTTCGTCTGGTGATTCAGCCGCTGGTTGTGCTGGGGATCTGCTTTTGTCTCCGCCTGGAGCCCTTGGTAGCAGAGGTCATTACCGTGCTGGTTTCCATGCCGGTGGCCAACACGACGGCTCTCCTGGCATCTCAGCACGACTGCGATTACGGCTTTGCCAGCGGCTTGGTGGTCTTTACCACCCTCTTATCGATGGTGACGATTCCGATCTACGGAATTTTGGTAGGACTTGTCTTTGCCTGATTTTTATGCTATCCTATCGAAAGACAAAAATGAGCGAAATCAAAAAATAAGCGAAGAGGTGCTTTTATGAAATGGGAGAAATATACGCTGAAGACCCGGGTCGAGGCCGAGGATCTGATCAGCAGCATGATGCAGGATGCCGGTATCGAGGGGATTGAGATCGAGGATAAGGTGCCTCTGACAGAAAAAGAAAAAGAACAGATGTTCGTGGATATTCTGCCGGAAGGCCCGACGGATGACGGTGTGGCCTATATCAGTTTTTATCTCGAGCCGGATGCCGATCAGGAGAAAATGCTGGAACGGGTGCGTGCGGGTCTTCGGGAGATTGCCGGCTGGGGCATCGATATCGGAGAGGCTACGATTGCGGCATCCGAGACAGAGGATAAGGACTGGATCAATAACTGGAAAGAATTCTTTCATCAGTTCTATGTGGACGATATTTTGATCAAGCCCTCCTGGGAAGAGGTCAAGCCGGAGGATCGGGAAAAGCTTCTGATTCAGATTGATCCGGGAACCGCTTTCGGAACAGGAATGCATGAGACGACCCAGCTTTGTATCCGTCAGCTTCGAAAGTATCTGACATCGGAGACGGAGCTTTTGGATGTCGGAACGGGCAGCGGAATTCTCTCCATCATCAGCCTGAAGCTGGGAGCAAAGCATGCAGTAGGGACGGATCTCGATCCCTGTGCGCTGGAGGCTGTTAAGGAAAATATGGAGGTAAACGGCATTGATCCGGCATCCTTCGAAATGATGATTGGCAATATCATCACAGAAAAAGAAATTCAGGATCGGGTAGGCTACGAGTGCTACGATATTGTTGTAGCGAATATTCTGGCTGAGGTTCTGGTGCCTTTAACACCGGTGATTCTTTCTCAGCTGAAGCCGGGCGGTATCTATATCACCTCCGGCATCATCGATGATAAAGAAGAACTGGTGGTAGAGACGGTTAAGAAATGCGGTCTGACCGTATTGGAGGTCACCCATCAGGGTGAGTGGGTCAGCGTGACAGCCCGCAAGGAGCAATAGAATGCATCGTTTTTTTGCAGAACAAAGCGCTATCGGGAAGGATGAAATTGTCCTGACCGGCGCAGATGTAAATCATATTCGCAATGTCCTTCGGATGCGTCCGGAGGATGAAATTTTGATTGCGGACGGACAGGGCAGCGAATACCGCTGCAGACTGACGAAGCTTGAAGAAGACGAAGTACATGCCGAGATCCTCTGGAAGCTCGATGGAAATGCCGAGCTTCCGTCTCCGATCACCTTGTTTCAGGGACTGCCCAAAAGTGACAAGATGGATCTCATTGTTCAAAAATGTGTGGAGCTTGGCGTCAGCCGCATTGTACCGGTATCGACGAAGCGGGCAGTGGTAAAGCTGGATGCAAAAAAAGAACAGACAAGGCTGAAGCGTTGGTCGACGATCTCCGAGAGTGCAGCCAAGCAATCCGGACGAGGGGTGATCCCGGAGATAGCCGCGCTTCTGACATTTCAGAAAGCCCTGGAGGAAGCGAGAAAGCTGGATGTGCTCTTGATTCCTTATGAACGGGCAGAAAATATGATGGAGACCAGGCAGGTGATGGGCGCCATCAAGCCCGGACAGTCCATCGGCATCTTCATCGGCCCGGAGGGCGGCTTTGAGGAAACGGAAGTGGAAGAGGCGATTTCGACCGGTGCGAAAGCCATTACCCTTGGAAAAAGAATTCTCAGAACCGAGACAGCGGGACTTGCCGTGCTGGCGATGCTGAACTACCTGCTGGAGGAGTAAAAAATGGAAATTTATTTGGACAACTCGGCCACAACCCGCTGCTTTCCGGAGGCGGCGAAGCGGATGTACCAGGTTCTGACCGAGGATTACGGCAATCCGTCCTCCCTCCATCAAAAGGGAATTGATGCGGAAAAATACGTACGCGAGGCAAAAGAAATCATTGCGAAGAATCTGAAGGCAGAACCGAAAGAGATTTATTTCACCTCCGGTGGTACGGAAAGCGATAACCTGGCGCTGCTGGGCGCCGCCCATGCGAATCAGCGGGCTGGCAGGCATCTGATTACCACGAGGATCGAGCATCCGGCCATCCTGAACACCATGAAGGAGCTGGAAAAGCAGGGCTTTCAGGTGACGTATCTGCCAGTGGATGATCAGGGTGTGGTGCGGCTGGCGGATCTGGAAGCGGCGCTGACCGACGAGACCATTCTGGTATCCGTCATGTATGTAAATAATGAAATTGGTGCAGTACAGCCCATCGAAGAGATTGGAAAGCTTTTGAAAAACCGGGAAAAGCCCATTTTGTTTCATGTGGATGCGGTACAGGGCTATGGAAAATTTCGGATCCTGCCGAAGAAGCTGGGCGTGGACATGCTAAGCGTCAGCGGCCACAAGATTCACGGCCCCAAGGGCATGGGGATCCTGTATGTGGATGAGCATGTGAAGATTCATCCGATTCTTTTCGGTGGTGGCCAGCAGCGGGACTTGCGTTCCGGTACGGAAAACGTGCCGAGTATCGCGGGACTGGGCGAGGCCGTAAAAGAGATTTATACAGATTTTGGCGAGAAGATTGACCGGCTGTACGGACTTCGTGAATATTTTATCGAAGAGATTGACAAGATAGAGGGAACTACCGTGAACGGCCCCCGGGGCAGAGAGGGTGCGCCCCATATTGTCAGTGTCAGCTTCGCAGGCGTGCGAAGCGAGGTACTGCTTCATTCGCTGGAGGATAAGGGCATTTACGTATCCTCCGGATCCGCCTGTGCCTCCAACCATCCGGCAGTCAGCGAGACGCTGAAAGCCATTCACGTAAAGAAAGAGCTTCTGGACTCCACGATTCGCTTCAGCTTCAGCGAATTTACGACGAAAGAGGAGTTGGATTATACATTGGAGGCGCTTCGGACTTTATTACCGATGCTGCGCCGATTTACGAGAAGATAAAAGAGGGAGGAAAGAATGTTTTTCCACGCATTTTTAATAAAATACGGAGAAATCGGAATCAAAGGTAAGAACCGGTATCTCTTTGAAGACGCCCTGGTGGCGCAGATCCGCCATGCCCTGAAGCGGGTGGAGGGATCCTTTAAGGTAACGAAGGAACAGGGACGCATTTATGTCCATACCGAAGGAGATTACGACTATGACGATGCAGTGGCCGCGATGCAGCGGGTTTTCGGTATTGTCGGGATTTGCCCGGTCGCGATTCTGGAGGATGAAGGCTTTGAAAAGCTGGGTGACGATGTGGTGACTTATCTGCAGGCCCGCTACGGTGCAGATTGCAATAAAACCTTTAAGGTACAGGCGCGCCGTGCCCGCAAGACCTATCCGAAGGAATCGATGGAGATCAACGCGGAGCTGGGAGGTCGGATCCTGGATGCATTCCCGGGAATGCAGGTAGATGTCCATGAGCCGAACCTGATGCTCCATGTGGAGATTCGGGAGCATATCTATCTCTATTCGGATGTAATTCCGGGTCCAGGAGGCATGCCCATCGGCACCAACGGAAAATCCATGCTTCTCTTATCCGGCGGTATCGACAGCCCGGTGGCGGGATATATGGTGGCAAAGCGCGGTGTCAAGATCGATGCGGTTTATTTCCATGCACCGCCCTATACCAGTGAGCGGGCCAAGCAGAAGGTCGTTGATCTGGCTGCAAAGGTGGCACGCTATACCGGGCCGATCTATCTGTATGTGGTCAATTTTACAGAGATACAGCTCTATATCTATGAAAAATGTCCTCACGATGAGCTGACCATTATTATGCGGCGCTATATGATGCGGATTGCAGAGCGCATCGCAGAGAAGACCGGCTCCCTCGGACTCATTACCGGTGAGAGTATCGGACAGGTGGCCAGCCAGACGGTACATAGCCTGGCAGCGACCAATGAGGTCTGCACGATGCCGGTATTCCGTCCGTTGATCGCATATGATAAGGAGGATATCGTGACGATCTCCAAGCAGATCGATACTTATGAGACCTCCATTCAGCCCTTCGAGGACTGCTGTACGATTTTTGTAGCAAAGCATCCGGTGACCAAGCCGAATGTCAACGTCATCCGTCGCTCCGAGCAAAAATTGATGGAGCAGATAGATGCGATGGTAGAGAAAGCCATCGAAACCGCGGAACTGATTGTGGTAGGATAATGAAAAAGGAGAACACCCATGGGAGTAAATTCAATTGATGCAGAAGATGACCAGTTTGCTTATCGCTTTGATACACAGCTTTTGATCGAGCGCAGAGACGAGGATCTGGATGAAGATGAAATTTCGGATTACATTACGGAGCACTTTGAGGGAAACAGCCTGATTGCGGCCGGAGATGAAGATTTGGTAAAAATTCATTTTCATACCAATGAGCCTTGGAAGATTCTGGAATATTGCAATAGCATCGGAGAGATCTTTGATATTGTTGTGGAAGATATGATCCGTCAGACTAACGGACTGCATGGTTAGATTTTCGATTATGTGATAACAGCCCGGCGGGTGCCGGGCTGTTATCGATTTCAAATGCTTATTCTTCGATGAGATAGGGCTTCAGGATATTCAGAATGGAATCGAGCTCTTCGTCTGCATGGATACTCAAATCGATGGGCTTCGAAAGATCGAGGCTGAAGATTCCCATGATGGACTTTGCGTCGATTACGTAGCGACCGGATACCAGATCGAAATCTACATCGAACTTTGTAATATCATTTACAAAGGATTTTACTTTTTCAATGGAATTCAGACAGATTTTGACTGTTTTCATGATACACCCTCCTGAAATTAACATACTATAGTAAGGATCTTAATACCGGGTGTGTGAAAAGTCAATGGGAAATCCCAGATAATTTTGGAAAGAGGTTAGAAAATGAAAAAGGTAGCGCTCCGGAATTTGGGCTGTAAGGTAAATGCATACGAGACAGAGGGAATGCAGCAGCTTTTGGAACAGGCAGGCTATGAGATCGTGCCCTTTGAAGAGACGGCAGATATCTATATTGTCAATACGTGTTCGGTTACCAATATCGCGGATCGGAAATCACGTCAGATGCTGCATCGTGCCAAAAAGCAGAATCCGGAGGCTCTGGTTGTAGCGGTAGGCTGCTATGTTCAGACAGCGGAAGCAGAGCTTCGTGAAGATGCCGCCGTCGATCTTCTGATTGGAAACAATCGAAAAAAGGATTTGCTGTCGATTCTCAAGGCCTATGACGAAGGCGTAGAGGAAGATGCTGTCATCGATATCAACCATACGAAGGAATATGAGAATCTATCGGTCACCAAAACCGCTGAGCATACCCGGGCTTATGTAAAGGTGCAGGACGGCTGTAACCAGTTTTGCAGCTATTGCGTGATCCCTTATGCCAGAGGTCGCGTACGGAGCCGCAAAAGTGCGGATGTTTGCGGGGAAATCCGGGAACTTTCAGAGGCAGGTTACCGGGAAGTGGTTTTGACCGGGATTCATTTGAGCTCCTATGGTGTAGATTTGGAGGGAGAAAGCCTGCTGAGCCTGATTCAAAAGGTGCATGAGATAGAAGGAATTCACCGCATTCGTCTGGGTTCCCTGGAGCCTCGCATCATCACACCGGAATTTGCAAAAGCATTGGCCGAAATGCCAAAATTCTGTCCGCATTTTCACCTCTCCCTGCAGAGTGGCTGCAATGCCACATTGAAACGGATGAACCGGCGTTATACGGCAGAGGAATATGAGGAGAGCTGCCGCCTTTTGCGGGAAACCTTTGCCCATCCGGCATTGACGACAGATGTGATCGTGGGCTTTCCCGGAGAGACGGAGGAAGAATTTGCGGAGACGGAAGCCTTCCTAAAGAGAATTCAGCTGTTTGAAACTCATATTTTTAAGTATTCCAGGAGAAAAGGAACCCGTGCAGCCGTCATGGAGAATCAAATTCCGGAAACGGTGAAGAATGCTCGAAGCCACAGATTGCTTGCAATGGATGCAGCGCATTCGAGGCAGTATATGGAGGCACTCTGCGGACAGAGCGCTGAGCTTTTGATGGAAGAAAAAATGATCCTGGACGGCGTCGAATATCAGGTTGGCCATACAAAGGAGTATATCCGTGCAGCTGTCCGTTCAGAAAAGGAGCTGATCAACCGGGAAATCCGGGTGGTTTTAGGCGAGGTGATCGGAGATCGGCTTTGTCTGGCTCACGAAATCCAGGAAGATTCCGGACACTAGTACTTGTATTTTCTGAAAAGATAGAGTACAATAATCTGTAGTGGCGTCAGGAGCGTGATGAAATATGAGCAAAATGGAGAGCACACAGAACTTTAAAGTACTGCCGGAGACGGAAAACCGGGTAGGAGATATCCTGCAGCAGGTTTATCAGGCGATGACAGAAAAAGGTTATAATCCGGTCAATCAGATCGTGGGATATATTATGTCCGGAGACCCAACCTATATTACCAGCCATAATAATGCCCGCAGCCTGATTATGAAGGTAGAGCGCGACGAGCTGGTGGAAGAGCTTCTGAAGGTATATATCGAAGCAAAGCTGTAGGTGCGCGTATATTCAAAAGAGACAGGAGTAATTTATGAGGATTCTTGGACTGGACTTTGGCTCAAAGACGGTGGGAGTGGCGGTCAGTGATCCGCTGGGTATTACAGCTCAGCCGGTAGAAATTGTACGAAGAAAATCCGAAAATAAGCTTCGCCAAACCCTTGCCCGAATCGAAGAGCTCGCAAAAGAGTACCGAGCCGAGAGCTTTGTATTGGGACTCCCGAAAAATATGAACAGTACTCTGGGAGAAAGAGCAGAGAAATCTTTGGCATTCAAGGATATGCTCGAAAAGAGGACGGGATTGCCTGTCATCATGTGGGATGAGCGGCTGACGACGGTAGCTGCCAATCGCGCGATGATGGAGGGTGGTGTGCGCCGTGAAAATCGCGGTGAGTTTGTCGATTCTATGGCAGCTGCATTGATATTGCAGGGATATCTAGACAGTCTGCAGATCACAAAGCCTGTCGCCGGCTTAAAAGATGAGGAGTAAGGCGAATGGACAAGATTTCATTTATCCATAAGGAAACCGGAGAGACAGCAGAATTTTATGTATTGGAAGAAACCCGTTTAAACGGTGTGGATTATATCCTGGTGACGGATTCCCAGGAGGATGACGGGGAAGCATTGATTTTAAAAGATCTTTCTGCAGACGGAGACAGTGAGGCCCTTTATGAGGTTGTGGAGGATGACCGGGAGCTGGAAAGCGTAATGGGTATCTTTTCACAGCTTTTGGAGGATGTCGATCTGACTCTCTAAAGCAGACGGGAATGAAAACGGAAGACTGTTTTCAGAAGAAACAGTTTTCAAAACAAAAACGAAGACTGGAGGAAAGAGTTTGAGAAATTTGAACAATTCAAAATTGCGGATCATTCCACTCGGCGGCTTGGAGCAGATCGGGATGAACATTACTGCCTTCGAATTCGAAGACAGTATTATTGTTGTGGACTGCGGTCTGTCCTTCCCGGAGGATGATATGCTGGGAATCGATCTGGTTATCCCGGATGTCAGCTATCTGAAGGAGAATATTCAGAAGGTAAAGGGCTTTGTGATTACCCACGGACATGAGGATCATATCGGAGCCCTGCCCTATGTGCTGAGAGATATCAATGTGCCGATCTATGCGACAAAGCTGACGATTGGTTTGATTGAACATAAGCTGAAGGAGCACAATATGCTGAATCATGTAAAACGCAAAGTGATTCAGCATGGACAGTCGATCAATCTTGGTGCATTCCGCATCGAGTTTATCAAGACAAATCACAGTATCGTAGATGCCTCCGCCCTTGCGATCTATTCGCCGGCCGGCATTGTGGTTCATACCGGTGACTTCAAGGTAGATTACACACCGGTATTCGGAGATGCTATTGATCTGCAGCGCTTCGGTGAGATCGGAAAGAAGGGTGTACTGGCACTGATGTGTGACAGTACGAATGCAGAGCGCCCGGGCTTTACGATGTCGGAGCGCACGGTAGGCAAGGTCTTTGATGATATCATGACGGAGCACAAGGATTCGCGAATCATCATCGCTACTTTTGCATCCAATGTAGACCGTGTCAGACAGATTATCAATTCTGCCTATAAGTATGGCCGGAAGGTCGTGATTGAAGGCCGCAGTATGGTGAATGTCATTTCGACGGCATCGGAGCTTGGCTATTTAAATATTCCGGACAAGACGCTGATCGATATCGAGCAGATGAAGAACTATCCGGATGACCAGGTGGTTCTGATTACCACGGGCAGCCAGGGCGAGTCGATGGCAGCCTTGTCGCGTATCGCTGCGAATATTCATAAAAAAATCCAGATTAAACCGGGAGATACTGTAGTATTCAGTTCCAAGGCTATTCCCGGAAACGAGAAGGCCGTTTCCCGTGTCATCAACGAGCTGTCGATGAAGGGGGCCAATGTCATCTTCCAGGATGCGCATGTTTCCGGCCATGCCTGCCAGGAGGAGATCAAGCTGATTTATTCTCTGGTACGTCCGAAGTATGCGATTCCCGTACATGGGGAGTATCGTCATCTGAAGGCACAGGCAGATTTGGCGCAAAGTCTGGGAATTCCGAAGGAAAATACCTTTATTATGACCTCCGGGGATGTTTTGGAGCTTGATGAGAACAGCGCCAAGGTTGTCGACCACGTACATACCGGTTCGATCCTGGTTGATGGATTGGGCGTCGGAGATGTAGGCAATATCGTATTGCGCGATCGCCAGCATCTGGCCGAGGACGGCATCATGATTGTCGTTCTGACACTGGAGAAATACTCCAATCAGCTTTTGGCAGGACCGGATATTGTTTCCCGAGGCTTTGTCTATGTCCGGGAATCCGAGGATTTGATGGATGAGGCAAGAAAGGTAGTCAGTGACGCTGTCGATAACTGCCTGAACAAGGGAATTTCGGATTGGGGCAAGCTGAAGACAGTCATTAAGGATTCCTTAAATGACTTTATCTGGAAGAAAACCAAGCGCAGTCCGATGATTTTACCGATTATTATGGAAGTATAGATATAGGAAACGCTGATTAAAAGCAACCCGGAGAGAGCCCAGAGGAAACGGAATGAATACAAGAAAAGCAGCTTGGACAGTTTTATCGATCGCATTGAAAATGGTCTTTATGGCAGTGATTGCAGTAGGAATTTTCCGACTGGGTTCTATGGCCTTTTCCTATGGTCATTCCGTCTTTCAGGAAGAGGCAGTAGATGAGCTGCCCGGAAAAACGGTGGAAGTAACGGTGCCGCAGGGAGCTTCCAAAACAGAAATTGCCAAATTGCTGGAGAAAAAGGGACTGGTGGAGGATTGGAAGCTGTTTTATATTCAGATTCTCTGCTCCAAGTATGCAAGTACGATGAAGGCCGGTACCTATACCCTCTCGACGGCGATGAAGCCGCGGGAACTGATGGCAGTGCTGTCAGGAGAAACGATCGATTTTGACTGGGGACAAGAGGAAGATTCTTAAGTGATAGCAGGAGAGAGAACCACTGCCTATATCAATTCCTTGGATATGGGCAACAGTGAGCTTTTAAATCAAATAGAAAAAGAGGCCCTGGAAACCTATGTGCCGATCATACGTCGGGAGACACAAAGCTTTTTAAAGACGCTGCTGACAGCGCAAAAGCCGAAATCCATCCTGGAGGTAGGAACGGCCGTAGGCTTTTCTGCGCTTTTGATGGCCGAATACAGCGAACCGGATACCCGGATTACCACCATTGAAAAATATGCAAAACGGATTCCCATTGCAAAAGAAAATTTCCGCCTGGCCGGCCGGGAAAAGCAAATCACGCTTCTCGAGGGGGATGCTGCGGAGATTTTAAAGAAACTTAACCAGACTTACGATTTTATTTTTATGGATGCCGCAAAGGGACAATATATTCATTTTTTACCCGATATCATGCGGCTTTTGGCTCCCGGGGGGATTCTTTTGTCCGATAATGTACTTCAGGACGGAGAGATTATCGAATCTCGTTTTGCTGTAGAACGAAGGGATCGAACGATTCACAGCCGGATGCGGGAATATCTTTATGTATTGACCCATCATGCGGAGCTTCAGACCTCTATACTTCCATTGGGAGATGGGGTCACGCTGAGTGTCAGGAAGGAGCGAGTAGAATGAGTGATAGAAAACCGGAGCTTTTGATACCGGCCAGCAGTCTGGAGGTTTTAAAGGTTGCCGTTCTGTTTGGTGCGGATGCTGTCTATATCGGCGGGGAGGCCTTCGGACTCCGGGCCAAGGCCAGAAACTTTTCTTCCGAGGATATGATCGAGGGGATTGCCTTTGCTCATGAACATGGTGTAAAGGTCTACGTGACAGCGAATATTCTGGCTCACAATCGGGATCTGGAAGGAATTCGAGCCTATTTTGAGGAACTGAAGAAAATCCGCCCGGATGCTTTGATTATCGCAGATCCGGGAGTTTTTATGCTGGCAAAGGAGATTTGCCCAGAGATCGAGTGCCATATCAGTACCCAGGCCAATAATACAAATTATCTGACCTATAGGTTCTGGTATCAGCAGGGAGCAAAGCGTGTCGTTTCAGCCAGAGAACTGTCGATGGAGGAGCTTCGGGAGCTGCGGGCCAACATTCCGGAGGAGCTGGAGATCGAGACCTTTGTCCACGGAGCCATGTGTATCTCTTATTCCGGCCGCTGCCTTTTGAGCAATTATTTTACCGGACGAGATGCGAACCAGGGCGCCTGTACTCATCCCTGCCGCTGGAAATATGCGGTCATGGAAGAAAGCCGTCCCGGAGAATATCTGCCGGTTTATGAAAATGAGCGGGGAACGTATATCTTTAATTCGAAGGATCTATGCATGATCGAGCATATTCCCGAGCTCTTGGAGGCCGGTATTGACAGCTTCAAAATTGAGGGTCGGATGAAAACCGCTCTTTATGTAGCGACGGTAGCGCGAACCTACCGAAAGGCGATCGATGCCTGCCTTCGTTCCCGCGAAGAATATGAAGAGCTTTTGCCCTGGTGCCGGGAACAGATTGCAGCCTGTACCTATCGGGAGTTCACGACCGGATTCTTTTACGGAAAACCGGATGAGACTTCTCAAATCTATGACAACAATACCTATCAAAAGGGATATACCTATCTGGGAATTGTGGAGAAAAGAGAAGAAGACGGTTTGGTTTGTCTGGAACAGCGAAACAAGTTCTCAGTTGGTGAAAAAATTGAAATTATGAAACCGGATGGCAGAAATGAGCTTGTTACTGTAGAGGCGATTTTTGATGAGACAGGAACACCGATGGAAAGTGCTCCCCATCCGCAGCAAAAGCTCCGTGTGAAGCTTGGCGGAGAAGCAGTTCTTTATGATATTTTAAGGCGAAAAGAAACAGAATAGATGCGAAGAAGGAGAATCCTGCAAATTGCGGGATTCTCCTTTTTATGAAATGTGCCGATAAAAATAAAAAGTTTATAAAATCAGAGATTTCTTATTACAAATAGCGTATACTGAAAATCAAGTCATTCCGGGATTCTCCGGGTTTTCCAATTACGAAAGATAAGAAAAAAGAAAGGAGATAATAGAGGAGGAAATTTTTTTGTTTTGTAAGGTTGTATCAGCAGCGATAGGAGGCGTCGATGGTTATCCGGTACGGGTAGAAGCAGATGTCAGTGAAGGAATGCCTGGCTTTCAAATGGTCGGATATCTGGCCTCAGAGGTGCGGGAGGCAGCTGACCGGGTGCGGACTGCCCTGCGCAATACTGGTTATTCTCTGCCTCCGAACCGGATCACGGTTAATCTGGCTCCGGCAAGCATTCGAAAGGAGGGGTCGCGCTTTGATCTGGCCGTGGCTGCGGCTGTCCTTGGCTCTATGGGGAAAATACCGGCGAAAAATCTGGAAGGTCTGATGATTGTGGGCGAATTGAGCTTAAGTGGACAGGTTTTAGGTGTTTCCGGGGTTTTAGCCTTGGTGGAAATGGCAAAGCAGATGGGCGTTCGCCGATGCATCGTCCCTTTGGTCAATGCGAAGGAAGGTGCAGTGATGCAGGACGTCGAGGTCATCGGTGTATCGGAACTGCAGGAAATGATCTATCTTTTGCAGCATCCGGGGGAAGCAAAAAAAACAGTCGTCGATTTGGAACGTCTATTTGATGCTCCGGGTTCGGTACAGACTTGCCAGGAGGACTTTTCGCAGATTCACGGGCAACGGGAAGTCAAACGTGCCGCCGAGATCGCAGCGGCAGGCATGCACAATTTTTTGATGATTGGTCCACCGGGCTCCGGAAAGACGATGATTGCCAGGAGGATTTCCGGGATTTTGCCGCAGCTTAGTCTGGAGGAAAGCCTGGAAATCACAAAAATTTACAGCATTGCAGGTCTTTTGCCGGAGCAGGAACCGCTGATCCTAAAGCGCCCCTTTCGTGCACCGCACCATACGACGACCGCAGAGGCTCTGGCGGGAGGGGGACGTATACCGGCTCCCGGTGAAGTGTCGCTGAGTTCCAAAGGAATTTTGTTTTTGGATGAGCTGCCGGAATTTCGTCGAACAGCGCTGGAAATTTTGCGCCAGCCATTGGAAGAAAAGAAAATCTGTATCAGCCGAACGGCCGGTACCTTTGTATTTCCGGCGGATTTCATGCTGGTAGCAGCGATGAATCCCTGTGCTTGCGGCTACTATCCGGATCGCAATCGCTGCAATTGTGCGCAGACAGATGTGATCCGCTATCTTGGAAAGCTGTCCCAGCCGCTTCTCGATCGCATCGATATCTGTGCCCATGTGTCACCTGTGCGATTTTTTGATTTGCAGCAGTCAGGGGAGGAAGAATCGACGACGGAGATTCGCAAGCGAGTCGAGCAGGCGCATGCGATCCAAAGGGAACGCTACCTAGGGCTTCCGGTATGCTTCAATTCACAGCTGAGGGCAGGCGATACAGACGCTTACTGCCCGATGGATCAAAAAGAAAAGGAAATGCTGGGAGAGGCCTTTGACAGTCTTCATCTCAGTGCGCGTTCCTATCACCGCATGATTCGGGTTGCCAGAACCATTGCAGATTTGGACGGAAAAGAAAAAATAGAGGAAATACATATCCTGGAGGCTCTCGGATACCGCGCACCGGATAGGAATCTCTGGATGAAGGGGGTATGACGAGTGGAGGAAAAGGATTATTGGCTATGGTTTTGCAGCAGCTTGTTTTATAATTCCGGACTGCAGCGAAAACTGATGGAAAAGTATGGAAGTCCGAAAAGGATTTTTTCTTGTCACGATAAGGAATTGCTGGAAAGCTTTCCGAAAAACCTGGAACAATTGACTCTTCTTATCGAGAAGCGAAAAGGATGGAATTTTACCTATGAGGCCGAGAGACTAAAGCGACTGGAAATCCGTTTTATCAGCCGAATCGATCCGGCTTTCCCAAAGCGTCTGGCTGACCTTCCCGATGCACCCTGGGGGCTTTTTGTCCGGGGAGAACTTCCGAAAGAGCAAAGAGCAGCGGTGGCCATCGTCGGTGCGAGGGACTGTACGATATACGGCCGGAATGTTTCCGAATGGTTCGGCGGAGAGCTGGCCGCTCAGGGAGTACAGATCTTAAGCGGAATGGCCAGAGGAATCGATGCATACAGCCATGCGGGAGCTTTAAAGAAGGGCGGAGAAACCTACGCCATTCTGGCGGGAGGTGTCGATATGTGCTATCCGGAGTCCAATCGGGCTCTTTATATGGAAATGGAACGAAGAGGCGGCATTATTTCCGAGAGCCCGCCTGGCATCCAGCCCTTTAAATACTATTTCCCGCTGCGGAATCGAATTTTGAGCGGAATGTCCGATCTGGTACTTATAATAGAAGCAAGAGAAAAAAGCGGTTCCCTCATTATCGCAGATTATGGTCTGGAGCAGGGACGGGAGGTTTATGCGATACCGGGGCCGCTGGGAGAAGCCTTAAGCGCCGGCTGCAACAACCTGATTCGGCAGGGAGCCGGGATTGCTCTTTCGCCGGAACAATTGCTGGAAGTCCTTCACGTTTTACCAGATTTTAACAGTAAAAAACCAAGGAAAAATAAAATTACGCTTGAAAGCCCTGAAAAATTAGTGTATAGTTGTTTACGCTTGCAGGCCAAAAACCTTGCAGAAATCTGTAAAGAGACCGGAATGTCATCCGGGGAGGTCTTAAGCATTTTAACAAAGCTACAAATGAAAGGCTACGCAAAGGAAGTATATAAAAATTACTATACGCGCTTCTAGGAAAATGCTGCTGCGCAGCGCAAATCCGGCGAGGGAAACGCTTTAATCAGCGTTTCCCT
>CAVFGF010000020.1:0-20789 GCA_963621925.1 Alistipes onderdonkii
ATCACTTACATACGCCCTCAGCAGCAGGTGCTTCGGGCTGGTTCTGAATAGTTACGCTTTTTCCTTCTCCAGAGCCTCCCGCACGGCACAGGCCAGCTGGTCTCCGCAGGAGGTGGACTTGAAGCCACAGTGGATTCCCTTACATTTTTCCTCGATCTGCTCCACCGTCATGCCGTCCACCAGGCGGGAAACCGCCTGCAGGTTGCCATTGCAGCCGCCGGTATAGACGACGTTCGTTACGACACCGTCGTTGATGTCGAACTGGATTTGCGTGGAACAGGTTCCTTTTGTCTTATATGTGTAGTGCATTTTCTTTGTCTCCTTTTATCGCTCACTTGATACAGATTCTCATTATAGCATATGGATGTAAGAACGGCAATGTATCTAGGACGGACGACGCCCACAAAGTTCTTTCGAGGTGTTCGGACGTTTCACGGACACCGTGCTGAAAGAAGTTTGTGGGCGTCTGACTTTCACAGGGGCGACATCGGCGTTTTACTGGATACCGGTTACTTTATAATCCTTGTCCTCAACAGCTTTCTTCAGCACATCGTCCGCCACCTCTGCGTTCAGCGTAACTACCGCGGTTCCTGCCTCATGGCTTACCTCCGCTGCTTCTACGCCTGCGATGGCTTCCAGGGTTTTCTTTACTGTTGCCTCACAGTGTCCGCACATCATTCCTTCGATCTTCATCGTCTTTGTCATCGTTGTTTCCTCCTTTTGGAAATCGGCTTTTGCCTTGATTTTTTTATCTTTGCTTGCGTCGTGCATTTTGAAAAGATTCAGACGCAGAGCATTCGTTACCACACAGAAGCTGGAGAGGCTCATCGCCGCTGCACCGAACATCGGATTCAGCTTCCAGCCAAACAGCGGGATCCAGACTCCTGCTGCCAGCGGGATGCCGATAATGTTGTAGAAAAAGGCCCAGAACAGGTTTTCATGGATATTCCGCAAGGTCGCGCGGCTCAGGCGAATCGCTGCCGGCACGTCGCTTAGGCGGCTCTTCATCAGCACCACATCCGCGGCGTCGATGGCGATATCCGTACCGGCTCCGATGGCGATGCCCATATCCGCCCGCGTCAAGGCCGGAGCGTCGTTGATGCCATCGCCTACCATCGCTACTTTACCCTTCTTTTTCAGGCTGCGAATGACGCTCTCCTTACCCTCCGGCAAAACACCGGCAATGACCTCGTCCACACCGGCCTGACGGCCGATGGCTTTGGCAGTGCGCTCATTGTCTCCGGTCAGCATCACTACGTGAATACCCATACCCTGCAGCTCGCGGACTGCCCGGGGGCTGTCCTCCTTGATGACATCGGCTACCGCAATAATACCGATGAGCTTGCCGTCTTTTGCGAAGAACAGCGGAGTCTTGCCCTCCTCCGCAAGGGTTTCCGCCTGCTTTCGGACAGTCTCTGTGATTTCCGCCGTCTCGCTGATATATTTCAGGTTGCCGCCGGTCAGGA
This sequence comes from Alistipes onderdonkii, assembly GCA_963621925.1. Taxonomy (GTDB): domain Bacteria; phylum Bacillota; class Clostridia; order Lachnospirales; family Lachnospiraceae; genus Laedolimicola. Next base: position 1,467 of record CAVFGF010000020.1, read on the forward strand.
CTGCGCCGTCCAGCTTTCCGGTCAGGCCACCGCCCGGTACCGCCTGAAAGTCTGCCACTTCCAGAGAATCGTCTGCGCCGCGCTCCTTGCCGGTCTCCAGGATGGCTCTGGCCAGCGGATGCTCGCTCTTTTTCTCCAATGCATAAGCCAGCTTCAGAAGCTCTGCCTCCTCGACGCCCTCCGCCGGAAGGATGTCGGTGGTCTTCGGCTCGCCGCTGGTGATGGTTCCGGTCTTATCCAGGGCTACGATCTGGGTCTTCCCTGTAGCCTCCAGGGATGCTGCGGTCTTGAACATGATTCCGTTTTTCGCGCCCATGCCATTTCCTACCATGATGGCTACGGGCGTCGCCAGACCCAGGGCGCAGGGGCAGCTGATAACCAGCACGGAGATACCGCGTGCCAGGGCAAAGCCTACGTTCTCGCCCGCCAGCAGCCACACGATGATGGTCACGACTGCGATGCTGATAACCGCCGGTACGAAGACGCCGGATACCCGATCCGCGATCTTCGCAATGGGCGCTTTCGTGGCCGCCGCGTCGCTGACCATCTGGATGATCTGGGACAATGTGGTATCCTCGCCCACGCGGGTGGCCTCGCAGCGGATGAAACCGGACTGGTTCAGGGTAGCCGCGGAGACCGCGTCGCCCACATTTTTATCCACCGGGATACTCTCGCCGGTCAGGGCGGACTCGTTCACTGCGCTATTACCCTCCAGAACGATACCGTCCACGGGTATATTTTCACCGGGTCTGACGACGAAGATATCGCCCTTTCGAACCTGGCTGATGGGAACTTCTACTTCTGCGCCGTCCCGCACCAGAACCGCGGTCTTCGGAGCCAGCTTCATCAATCCCTTCAAAGCATCCGTCGTCTTGCCCTTGGAACGAGCCTCCAGCATCTTGCCCAGCGTAATGAGGGTCAGGATCATCGCGGCCGACTCAAAATAGAACTCATGCATATAGGCCATGACGGCATCCATATCGAGATTGACCTGGGCGACAGTCATCGCAAACAGCGCATAAGTGCTGTAGCCAAAGGATGCCGCCGATCCCAGAGCCACCAGGGTGTCCATATTCGGCGCTCTGTGCAACAACCCCTTGAAGCCATTGATAAAGAATTTCTGGTTGATGACCATGACAATGACCGTCAGCAAAAGCTGCGCCAGTCCCATGGCCACATGATTTCCCTCCATGAAGCCCGGTACCGGCCAGTTCCACATCATATGGCCCATGGATAGATACATCAGCGGCGCCAGGAAGATCAGCGACGCGATCAGTCTTCTTCGAATCTTCGGGGTCTCGGTGTCCTTCAGGAAATCGTCATCGGCTGCAGCGGGCGCTTTCGCACCGCCCTTCTCCGCGCCTTTTTCCGACGCTCCGTAGCCTGCGGCCTCCACCGCCGCGATGACGGCGGACGGTTCCGCAGTTCCTTCTACGCCCATGGAGTTCGTTAAAAGGCTGACCGAGCAGGCGGTGACGCCCGGTACTTTATTCACCGCTTTTTCTACGCGGGCGCTGCAGGCTGCGCAGCTCATGCCCGTTACGTTGTATTGCTTCATCATCTATGTCTCCTCTTTTCTGCCGCCGTGATTTTCCTGCCTTTTTCCGGAAAATGGACGGACAGGCTTTTTCGTTCTTGTCTCCCGGTTACCGCATCAGCTTCTGCAGTACGGTTACCAGTTCGTCTATCGTCTCATCCTTGCCTTCCCGGATATCCTCCGCCACACAGGTGCGGATGTGGTTGGCAAGCAGAACCTTATTGAAGCTGTTCAGCGCCGCGTTAATGGCTGACACCTGCACCAGGATATCCGTACAATAGCAATCAGTCTCCACCATCCTGCGAACTCCCCGCACCTGCCCCTCGATCCGGCTCAGACGGTTCAGCAGATCCTTGTATTCCTTTTCCGTGCGCTCTTTTGTCTTATGGCCGCAGCAGCAACATTCTTTCTTTTCTTCCATCGTTTTTCCTCTTCTTTCTGTGTCTCGCGCTTATTATATACCCCCTTAGGGTATTTTGCAAGTCCAAATTTGGCGGATATGCCACACCGACGAAATGCGAAGCATTTTGGAGGTTGGTTCTGAGCAGTTACCTATTTCGCATAAAAAAAACAACCGTATGCTTTCATACGATTGCTTTGTCTGTTCTTATTTTAAATCCGCGCGTTCTGCTTTGAACCATGAAGCTGCACCGTTACCTCTGTAGCCGGCTCGGCTCAGGCGACCTCGCGGCACACAAGAGATTCTGCTTAGAGCTGCTCCATTCCTGACCTGACTCGATTCACAGATTCCTGTTGCGCAAGACCCAAGCGTCTATGCTGCTTGCAAAGGGCTGCATACAGTTCATAAAGTCCGAGGCAGAACATCACCCCTGCTGTAGCGGATTGCAGGTACAGGGAGCCGCTGATTCCCCGGCTGCGCGGAAGCTTTATGACTTTTTCTGGATCGTCTTTTGGGCGATCTTTTTCAGTATATCTTTAAACCTTACTTTTGTCAACGATTTCCGAGGATTCTGACATCTCACTCGATGCTTTTTTCTGCTTTTGCTTCTCTGTCCGAAGCCTTCTGAAAAAATTACTCAGCATCGTGCTGCATTCCTCCTCCAGTACGCCCCGCTCCACGTCTACCTGATGGTTGAATTCGGACATTTCCAGAAGATTCAGGATCGAGCCGGCGCAGCCTGCCTTCGGGTTCATGGCCCCGATGACCACCCGGCCCATTCTCGCCTGCACGATCGCACCGGCGCACATCTGACAGGGCTCGAGGGTAATATACATCGTACAGTCCTCAAGCCTCCAGTCACCGGTCTTTTTGCTGGCCTTTCGGATGGCATTCAGCTCTGCATGGGACAGGGTGTTTTTATCGGTATTTCTCCGGTTATAGCCCCGGGCAATGATCCGGTCGTTCTGAACGATGACGCAGCCGATCGGCACCTCCAGAAGAGCCTCCGCCTTCTTCGCCTGCCGCAAAGCCTCCTTCATATATTTTTCATCTGCCGTCATAGGGACTTTGCCTCTTTTCTTTCCGGCAGTTTTTCCAGCACCCGATTGGACAGCTCTGCAAACTGCTCCAGAGTCAGGGTCTCCCCGCGAACAGCCGGCGGAAGTCCCATCTCCTCCAGCACCTCTGTGGTCATTTCCTTGGGGATATGCAGCTCCGGCGCATTGCCGAGGCCGTTGACCAGGGTTTTTCTGCGTTGGTTGAAAGAGGCTCGGATGATCTGAAACATCAGCTTTTCATCCTCTGCCTGCACCGGCACCTCGCTGTGACGGGTCAGGCGAATCACCGCCGAGCCTACCCGGGGTCTTGGCATAAAGCAGTTCGGCGGTACATTCGCCACCAGCTCCGGCTTCGCGTAATACTGCACCGCCAGGGACAGGGCGCCGTAATCCTTGGAGCCCGGGCCGGTCTTCATCCGGTCAGCCACTTCTTTTTGCACCATAATCGTAATGCTTTCCACCGGCACATGATTTTCGAAAAGACCCATGATAATCGGCGTCGTTATATAGTAAGGCAGATTTGCCACCACTTTGATGGGCTTTCCTGCGTTTTTCTCCTCGGCAAGTTTACATAAGTCTACCTTCAGGACATCCTCATGAATGACCGTCACATTGTCGTAGGCGCTTAAGGTATCCTCCAGAATCGGAATCAGCGCATCGTCGATCTCGATGGCCGCCACCTCTCTCGCGGACGCCGCCAGATACTGGGTCAGGGTACCGATACCCGGGCCGATCTCCACGACAAAATCATCCTCGGTGATCTCGGCCGAGCGAATGATCTTGCCCAGCACATGCTCGTCGATCAGAAAGTTCTGGCCGTACTTTTTCTGGAATATAAATTTATATTTATTTAAAATTTCGATGGTATTCTTGGGATTTCCCAGGGTGGGAACGGGTCTGCTCATATAATTCTCCTCAAATAAATGGTTTTGCGAAGCCGATTTTGGGTTACAACTATCTGTCTTTTAAATCCGGCCTTCAAAATACATCTTCTTCGCATTCTGATCCGTCACCCGGATCACCTCATCGGTGTCCACGCCCTTCAGTTCCCCAATAGCCGCCGCGACATAAGGGAGATTCAGCGACGAATTCCGTTTTCCACGGTTAGGCTCCGGTGCCAGATACGGGCAGTCGGTCTCCAGAAGAATTCGCTCAAGGGGCAGCATTTTTACAACCTCCTTCAGCTTCTTCGCGTTCTTAAAGGTGACCACGCCGCCTATACCGATATAGTATCCCAGCTTCAGATATTCCTCGGCCATCTCCGGCGAATAGGAAAAGCAATGAATCACGCCGCGAAGCCGCTCATCCTGCGCTGCCTTGATCTCCTCCAGCGTATCCGCAGCCGCCTCCCGGCTGTGTACGATCATCGGAAGATTTGTCCGCTTCGCCAGCTCCATCTGAGCCCGAAACCATTTCTTCTGCAGGTCATGATTTTCCTTGTCCCAGTAATAATCCAGGCCAATCTCGCCCACGGCCACGGTCTTCGGATGCCGGCACTGCTCCTCCATCCAGGCAAAATTTTCCTCATTCAGTTCGCCCACCTCGTCCGGGTGAACGCCCACCGCCGCGTACACGAACGGATACCGCTCCGCGAGCGCCAGGCTGCTCTTTACCGTCGAAAGGCTCGCACTCACATTTACAATATACTCAATTCCTTCCCTCTGACATTGCTCCAGAACCGCCTCCCGATCCGCATCAAAGGCCTTATCATCATAATGGGCATGACTCTCAAATATCATGGTATCGTTTCCTTCTATACTAATTAGGGAAACGCTGATTAAATCAGTATTTCCTTAGACTATCAATTCTGTTTAAGCATAGCATAAATGCGCGGATTTGTGAACCTCACATCCAAATTCCCCTTTTACCCGCTCCTCATTTTCCTTCTCAAAACTGCTTGACAACCCTCATTCCGAATAGTTATAATTATAACAATTTGAATTCTAACTATTTCATTCCGGAGGACAAGCTATGGAAGCTTCCCTGCACTATCTAATCCTTGCAAATCACATGCAAGTACAGAAAGCTCTTTTAGAGCAGTTAAAAAATTCCGGCCTGACCATCGGCCAGCCCAAGGTACTGGATTATCTGAAGGACCACGACGGCAGCAGCCAGAAAAAGATTGCCCAGGGCTGCTTTCTGGAGGCAGGCTCTCTCACCTCCATCCTGAACCGAATGGAGGAAAAGCATCTCATCGAGCGGCGAATTCTGAACGGTAACCGCCGAACCTTCCATATCTTTATGACGGAGGAAGGCCGGAAAAGCCAACAGCTGGTGGCCGAAACCTTTTCCCGGATCGAAGAGCAGGCGCTCCGGGACATCCCGGCGGAAGAATACGCCGCATTCATGGAAACCTTTCAGAAAATCTATTACAATCTAAGCCAGTCGAAAGACGAAGGAGAAGAATCATGACAAGAAAATATCCGAATCTCTGCAAGCCCATCACCCTGGGGCGAGTTACCTTCAAAAACCGCATGTTTTCTGCACCCATGGGCGGAACCGATATCACCAACGACGGCTGCATCGGTCCCAAATCCACGGCCTTCTACGAGCTTCGCGCCAAAGGCGGAGCCGCGGCCGTGACCGTCTCTGAATGTATGGTCCACCCGAAGACCGACGGAAGCCACGCCTATCATCTGGATCCCGCCATTCTGAATTCCCTGGCCTGCGCCACCTACACCGCCGACGCTATCCGGCGTCACGGCTGTATCCCGTCCATCGAGCTGTCCCATTCCGGTATGTACGCCGGAACCTATATGACGGATAAGACCAAGCAGAAGACCATGTGCCAGTGGGGTCCCTCCGCCTGTGTGCGTCCCGACGGCGTGCAGGTGCAGGAGCTGACCCAGGAGCTCATCGACGACATTGTCGCTTCCTACGGACAGGCTGCCGCTATGGCCAAGCGCGCGGGCTTTGAGATGATTATGATCCACGGCGGACACGGCTGGCTTATCAACCAGTTCCTGTCCCCCATGTTCAATCATCGGACAGACACTTACGGCGGAAGCCCAGAGAACCGCTGCCGTTTCGCCATCGAGGTTCTGAAGGCCGTAAGAGAGGCTGTCGGTCCGTTTTTCCCCATTGAATTCCGCATGAGCGGCGCCGAATACGTGGAAGAAGGCTATGACCTGGCCGGAGGCGTTCAGATCGCGCAGATCCTGGAGCCCTACGTGGATCTCCTGCATGTATCCGCCGGAACCTATCAGCGAACCTTCGGAGAGACCCATCCCTCTATGTTCAAGGAGCACGGCTGCAACGTCTATCTGGCTGCCGAGATCAAGAAGCATGTGAAGGTTCCTGTCGCTACCATCGGCGGTCTCAATGACCCGGCACAGATGGAAGAGATCATTGCTTCCGGTAAGGCAGACGTGGTGGAAATGGCTCGGGCCTTGCTTGCGGATCCCTATCTTCCTGAAAAAGTGACCCGGAACCGGGATGATGCGATCGTTCGGTGTCTGCGCTGCTTCACCTGTATGGCAGAGCGGGCCGCTACTTCTACCAGACGCTGTACCGTCAATCCGCTCATCGGCCGTGAGCTGGAGGGCGACGTCATTTATCCGGCTCCCGTGAAGAAAAAAGTTCTGATCGCGGGCGGCGGCCCCGGCGGCCTGTACGCGGCCTATACCGCAGCCAGACGCGGCCATGAGATCATCCTCTGCGAAAAAGAAGCAGAGCTTGGCGGCATCCTGAAAAGCGAGCAGGCTCTCCCGTTCAAGTACGAGATGTACCAGCTCACCGGTGTCTATGAGAAAATGGCTCGGGACGCAGGCGCGGAAATCCGCCTGAATACCGAGGTCACTCCCGCCTACGTGGAGAAGGAAGCCCCGGACGCGCTGATTATCGCAGTGGGATCCCGGCCCCTGATTCCGCCCATCAAGGGCATCGACGGAGACAATGTCATCGTCGTAAATAATTATTATAAAGAGACTGACAAGTGCAGTGATCACGTAGTCGTATTCGGCGGCGGACTGGCCGGATGCGAATGTGCTATCCACTTGGGCATGGAAGGAAAACACGTAGAGCTTGTGGAGATGCGGGATACGCTCGCACCGGATGCGAATGTACGTCACCGTCCCCTCCTTTTAAAGGAGATCGACAAATACGTGACCGTCCACACCGGCCTTCGCGGCATCGAAGTGACCGACAAGGGCGTTCTGTGCATGGATAAGGACGAGCATACCGTACTGGTTCCCGGAGAGACCGTCATCTGCGCCCTGGGTCAGCGCTCCCGAACCGATATCGTAGAACAGCTCCGCGACAGCGCCCCGTCTGTCTCCGTCATCGGAGACGCGGAGAAGGTCGCAACGATTACGAACGCTGTATACCGCGGCTATCATGCGGCATTAGATTTATAAAAGCGTCATCCCTTTTAAAATAAGAATGAGGATGCTGCCCGGCTTTTCTTTCCTGCGGCAGGATCCTCATTCTTTTGTCTTCTCTGTTCTTTTATCTTTTGTATGTTTCATGTCTCTTGCCCTCTGTACTCTACAGAGTCAAATTCTCTACATTTACTCCCATAGAAGCAAGCATGGCCATCAGTGTTTTGATTTGATAATCCAATTCCTCATTTACAGTTTCTCCGTTCGCTTTTTTGATACGCTGTAAACTCGTGTATCTGTCAATCGTAACAGTGACCAATTCCTTATCGCTCATTTCTTCCACTCTTTCCACCGCCTTTCTGTACTTACAGTATAGCGGATTTATGTATTATTTACAAGCTTCTTTTACCCTTCCACCACATACCGGACATCCGCAAATCCCACGGAATCGCCGGGCCGCAGGCGTGCTTTTTCATTGATTCCCAGACGTCCGCCGTTTAAGAATGTACCGTTTGTAGAATTCAGATCCGTCAGGTAATAGCAGTCCTCCTCCCGGGAGATTTTGGCATGAATTCTGGAAATTCCGCGGGCCTTCAGCCAGCCGTCCACCGCATCCTTTTTTTTGCCAAGCAGGAAGCTCTCTTTGTTGATTCGAAGATCCGGCTGAGAAGTATTTTCACTGCGCAGAAACAGTCCCGGTTCTCGAAGCTTCGAAAGGCAGGCTGTCCCTCCCGGAGCTGCTTCGACCCATTCCGGGAAATTCTCTGCCAGGCGATCTACCTTTATTTCTTCCGCCTGCTTCTCCTTCTCGCACGCATCGTAGGAAAGCCCCGGTTCTTTTTCTGAGCGATTCTCCCCCCATTCCTCCAGAAGCCTTCGAATCGATGGATTTTCCTCTCCCGCCATCCGATAAAATTCATAGCCTAAGGTCACCGCACCGGAGTCCTGCCGATCCAGATGATCGAGAAGATACTCCGCCAGACCCAGCCATCCGCCGGATGCTTCTGCTTCCTCAAAAGGATAGAAGCAGACCCAGATCCTCCAGGTATCCGGATCGAGATAAATAAAATCCGGCTGCAGCAAGATCCGTCCGGTATCCAAAAGATACTCCTCCCCCATTTCCGCTGCTCTCTCGATTCCTTCCAGGAGCTTCTTCATCTCACCGAGACCGATGCGCTTTCGCTCCAGCACAAGCCGCAGGTTCTGCCTGGACGTAATTTCATAATAGAACGATGCATCCCTGTCAACTCTTGTCATACGACATTCCAGGAACCCCGGAATCCGGTTCTTTAAAAACATCTGTATCTGATAATTACTCTGAAACTCCTTTTCCTCCAGAACCAGATAATTGTGATCCAGCTCCCGTCTGTAGCTAACCTCCATTCTCCTATTCCTTTCCCAAGATTAATTTTAGCTGTCGGCTTCTTCGAAGCGTACTTACCGGATTCTGCCTCGCGGCATACTCCTGTTCGCCGATTTCCAGGCCGCCCAGCAGAGGGCTGTATCCCTGATAGCTTACGGTAATTTTCCCTGCTGATACCTCGACGCTACTTTCCGTCACCTGCAAAAGATAGAGCCGCCCGTCTACGAGACCCGCCGCCTCCGTTCGAAGGGAACTCTCCAGATGCGCGTCCGTCTCATATTTCCTTGCCGCACCCTTCCCTGCCAGCTCTGCCGCACAGGAGGCCAGCACACTCCGGTCATGCCAATATAGCCCCAGACACAGCATCACAAAGCAGATCAGGAGCAAAAAAGGCAACACAATAGAAGCCTCCACTGTTACGCTTCCCCTTTTCCAATTTTTTTTCATAGTGCCATCCGTATTAGCTGTGCCAAAAATAAAAAAGGTACGAGGGGAACCCGATCTCGAAGATGAACTTTCCCGAGAAGCATCCCCATACTCAAAATCACTGCACATACTCCAAATCCCATCCATAGTAATGCGAAATTGTCTGCTGCTCCGAGCAAAAGCCCCGTAGCGCAAAAGAGCCACCCATCTCCCGGCCCGATGGCGCCTCGGGAGAAAAAGGACACCAGCAGCAAGCCCACACCGATGCCTAAGTCTCCCGCCGCTTTCCAGGTTACAGCTCCGGATTCCCAGATATTTCCAATCGCACCCATTGCCGCAGAAGCCACCAGGCTTATCATGCAAACCTCTCTTTTTTTCCAGTCCCATATACTATTGAGAAGCAGCAGTGCCGTCACATAATATTCTCTCCACATTTTCTCAGCCTCCGCATATCGAACAGGGTGGCAGGATTGTTTCGGACAGCGGCACCGTATGAATTCCCCGAATCAATGCCGAACAATTCAGACTCTGATGGTATCTCGTGCCATCCTCCGTCAAAAAGACCCGTTCCGTCCCTTCCTTCCAGCATTTCTCACAAGGGTAGTATTTTCCTCCGGATTCGTTGCGAAGTCCCGCTACTTTCGAAAGTTCGCTTTGGTGAATGGTGAGTTTCAGATAGCGACAGCTCAAATCCCGATGATAGACCGTCCCATAATCTGTCACATAGACCACCTCATTTTTCTCATTCTCTCCGCCGGAGACGCGCCCTTGAAAGCCGGTCCATCCACGCACCACTCTTTTTTCCACAATCCGCACCGGGTGAAACCAGGTAAGTCCCGGCGGAAATACCGTCTCCGCTGAGGCCTCCAGCGTGATGAGCGACTCTTCCTCCTTCCAGCTGCTGCCAAGCATTGAAATGCCTGCTGTTCCTCCCTTCAGAATGGCTGTCGCTGCCCTTCCATCCAGGTAATTTTTCATTTTCTGCTGTCCATACAGCATCACTGCCACCGATGAGCCTGTGCTCCCTGCCGTCTCTGCATACTCCGCAGCCGCGGCCAGCTGCTTTCCGCTATCTGTGAGACTTCTCCCCATCTCTGTCTTTAGCTGCACCATCGCCAGCAGATATATAAAGGCTGTCACTGTCAGAAGAAACAGTGGAAAAACCAGGGCCGCCTCCACTGTGATACTTCCTTTTTCTTCGGAGATGCACCGTGATGTTCTCCCGCGTACAGAGCAAAAAACCGATTGGTTAGATAGCATAAGATCAGCAGTTCTGCCGTCATCCACTGCCTGGAGAGCTTTGAAATTTTTTAGACATGTTCCTTTACGAAAGAACATCACGGTACACCTCCTTTCTTTACCACTCATAGCAAAACTGACGTTCTGCCGTATATTCCTGCCCTTTCTCTGCGATTACCCGAATTTGAAAGGCATCGATACATTGATCGATATAAAACCATTGTCCTTCCGCTTCCCGAACTACCCCCTCTATGACATCCAGACTTCTCATGATACGATTTTCCCGACCGGTCAGGGTAAGAAGGATTCCCAGATAGTCCCGATACAAAAGTCCGCCGGCATCCTCTGAATCATCCAGCTCCGACCAACCACCCGACTCCAGAGCACCGGTCAAAGAGACTCTCCAGGTCGCCGCACTCTTTTGAAAAGCCACCCGTTTTCCGTTCAGCAAAAACCGCACATCCATCACACTTTCTGCAAAGGCCCAGGCCAAAAGCAATACCTGCTTTACTGCCTCCACCAGCCCCGGAATCATCGTTGCTCCCACGAGGGCTGCTGCCAGCGCTGCACACTCTGCCACCTTGCCGGAGTCCGACAAAAGATAGGCGTAATTTACACCCTCCCGAATCGCCAACAGACGGCCGCAGACAGCTTCCAGATTCTCAATATCCGTCTCCTTCCCAGCGATCAGATACTCCAGCTGGTAATCGAGCCAGGGGCCACTTTCTTTTTCTCCTGTCAAAAAAGAAGAGGCATAGGTGAAATGCTCCAGAAGATAGGCCAGAAACCAGGCATCATTGACAAGTCCAGGCGTATTGCGTCCGCGAGAGCCCGCTCCCGCTGCAAGCGTTCTCTTCGACGGGCTTTCGGCGGTATCCGTCCGTTTTCCGGATACCGCTCCCGGATCCTTCAAAACCAGCTGCAGAATACTGCTTTTTTTCAGACTTTCGGTATACTCCGCGGGATTTGGCGTCCCTGTTTCCTCTTCCTCTTCTCTGCGTCTTCTCAGCTCCTCCAGGTTCTGATTCTCACGACTGTCCGCCTCCCGGTAGCCGGCTTCCTGCTCTGCAGCCTGCTGCCCGTATTCCTCATATTCCTTCCATTTTTCCAGCAGATTCGCTCCCGTCTTTGCTTTCATAACCGAAACCGCCTGTTCATAATAAGCCGTTCCCCGTTCATCCGTCGCCCTGGCATAATTCCAGGTTTCCAGAGCCTTTACCTGCCCGCTCCCCAGGTTCCGGTTCAGGAATTTTGTCGCCCTTTGCTCGAGATAATCTGTCTTTTCTGCCCCTCCGCCATAGCTCAAATCCAGATAAAAAAGCTCATATTGCTCCCAAAGCTTCACCTGATACTCCGAAAGTACCGAATATTCGCTCAGCTCCAGTGCCTCCTCGAACTGACTGCGAAAGAGTGCATATCCGGCTGACTGATACAAGGCCTGAAAGAAAAACAGTACCACGGAAAGCAGCAGACTCAGAAAAACCGTAACTTCTCCCCGTTTCTGCCTCCTCATTTCCGTTTATACCAGGCGACTCTGACTGGTAATCTTATCAAAGATTTCATTGACCAGAGAGGTCAGCTGACTCTTAAAGATCAATACCAGCGCAATCAATACGACAAGAATCAGAATCATCTCTACCGTTCCGATACCTCTTTCATCCTCCAAAACACGCTTCCATACTTTTTTCCATCCATTCCATACATGCATCTTTCTTTTCCTCCTATTTTTTATACCTGCATCGACATTCCGGCCGGGATCAGCACCAGAAGCATCACCACAACCAGCATCATAACCATGGGAAATAAAAGCCTGGTCGAAGCTTTTTCTCCCTGTTCTCTGGCCAATTCCTTTCTCTGCTCAAAGGCCTCGGCCACCTCTGCCTCCAAAAGCAAACTCAAGCCCTTGTTTCCCTTCTTCAGATTCTGCTCCAGCAAAGCCGAAAGCTTCAGATAGCAGGGCAGGCGGCAGCGAATTCCGAAATTTTCATAGGCCCGCCCCTCCGAAACTCCGTTTTGGAGCTCCCGCCCGGTAAGAGCCATCTCCTCATAGACATAGCAATGCTTTCCGCCGGCCTCTTTTTTGCGTTCATAGTCTCTGACCATCGTCTCCCAGGCTGTCCGCACGGCACTGCCTGCGCCCATCAGCAGCACCAGCTTGCTGACCACCTGTGCATAATCCCGGCGAAGCTCCCATTCCCGTTTTTCTATCTGCTTTTTGACCTCCTGATCCTTCGCGGTATACAAGGCCGCCAAAACAGCCAAGGTCAGCACCGGCACCAGCCATACCACAGAGCTTTTTTTCTCCTTCCAGCTTATCGGGATGCCGTCTACCTCCGTGGGGAGCGCTTTTCTCTCCTCCAGTCTGGAATCCGTCTGCATGGCCTGAATTGCTTCCAGAAGTGCTTCCTTCCATTGCTGCACAGGACTTAGAAGAGCCGGCAAAACCCGGGCATAGGCTGTATAGATACTTTTTTGGCCCTCACAGGTGAGAATACCCCTCAATTCGACGATGGTTCCTTCCTCCGTTACCTTATCTGTCCGAATACTTCCGTCCAGATTCAGGACCTCGTAGGAATCCAGCTCCCACTCTACGCTGATGTCTGTCCCGTCGATCTCCCGGATCAGATTCAAATCACTGCGAACCTCCTCCAGGGAAGCATTCTCCCCCAGAATATAGCCTTCCATCTTTTCGGTCTCTTCCTTCAGCAAAGCCTCTATCTCCTCACTTGTCAGGGCCCGGGGCTCCACCTCCAGCGTCATCTCTTCCCTTTCCTTTCCGGACTCCTGGGCCGGAATTACCAAAAGCTCCTCTGTATATTCTTTTTCCTTTCTCGGCAGAAAATATCCATCCTGTAAAAAGGACTCTGTCGCCTCGCTCACAGCCACCGCCCCTGTCAGAAGGATGCCGCCCGCCAGCACCAGCAAAAGAAGCTTTCGTTTTTCTTTGTAAAATATTTCCAGTTCCGCATCGATATTTCTTTCTGTATGCAGGATCAGAAAGTTTTCAGCCACTGCCTTCTGCCCCGGATAGCCTTTTTTTCTTATACTCAATAATTTTCGGTTCATCCTCTCCAACAGTTTCACGCTACACCTCGATTTCCAGCATTCGCTTTCCCAGATACCAGGCCGCCAGATATAAGCCCAGACATCCGGTCATCACACATACCCCTACCACATTTTTATAAACCGGATTCATAAATCCCGGGCAGCCCATCCGCAGATACAGAACGATCCCGAAGGGAATCAGATTCATGATCCTCTGCTCATAACGCCTGGAAGCAAGAGCCGCAGCGATGGCTCGCTCGGTCTCCACTGTCTGCGCGATGGTCCGTGCCGTATCCTCCAAAATTCCGATGAGATCCCCGCCGTTTCGCTTGCCTACCACGAAGATCTCCGCAAAGGTTTCTGCTTCTGAAAGGCTGCTGCGTTCCGCAAAATCCTGTATCGCAGCCTCCAACGTCTGGTTGGAATCCATGCGCCTCTGCATCGCAGCCAGCTCCTGTACCATATCGCTACCCTCGTCATAAAGAAGACGCAGATCCTTCCCGGCTTCCCGCACGGCATTTTCTACCGAATATCCGGCGGCCAATGCAGCGGCCATCGCCTGCACCGCATCCTTGAACTGTCCCTTCAGGACTTCCTTTCGTTTCGCCTGCAGCACCTTTTTCTTTTCCCGAAAATACCAGTATGCTACGAGCGGCCACAGCAACATCGCAAACAGCGAGTTGTAAAAACAAAAGGCGATGATACCCGTGACAGCGCCCGCCTCCAGCCCGTAGCGCAGATACTCCCTGCGGCTGAAACGATACACCCGATAATCCATCTTCTATCCGCCTCCTATCCCGGCCGCCAGAAGCTTATCCCGATGCAGAAGCTCGCCTTTTTGAAGCAGTCTCCCTGTTACCTGCATATTTTTTTCCTGCCCCGGCTCCTCCTCAAAGGCAAAGAGACTCCGCAATCGAATTTCTCCCTCCTCAATGCCGTTTATCTCCACGATCTCCAGCACCTTCCTGCTGCCGTCCCGGAGGCGGCCCAGGTGTACAATCAGATCCACACCGGAGGCGATCTGCCGTCTGATGGCCGCCAGCGGCAGGTCCATTCCCATCAGCACCATGGTTTCCAGACGGGACAGCATATCACCGGGGCTGTTGGCATGGCCCGTACTCAATGAGCCGTCATGCCCTGTATTCATCGCCTGCAGCATATCTATGGCCTCCGCCCCGCGAATCTCCCCGACGATGATCCGATCCGGACGCATACGCAGGGAGGTCCGGATCAAATCCCGGATCGTAATCTCCCGCTCCCCCTCCAGATTCGCATTTCTTGCCTCCAGCGTCACCAGATTCTCGACACGATCGAGCTGCAGCTCTGCATTATCCTCGATGGTGATCACCCGCTCATCCGGCGGAATATACTCGGAAAGAGCATTGAGAACTGTCGTTTTCCCTGAGCCGGTTCCGCCGCTTACAAAGATGTTATATCCGGCCTTTACAACCTTCTGTAAAAATACAGCCGCCTCCTCACTTAAGGCTCCCCATTCCAGCAGCTTCTGCATCCGCACCGGCTCCTTCGGAAATCGGCGAATCGTCACCACCGGGCCGTTCAGAGCCACCGGATCGAGCACAATATTGACTCGGGAGCCGTCCGCCAGTCTGGCATCCGCAATGGGACTCGCCTTTGATACGCTCCGGTTACAGTAGCTGACGATCTGCTGCACCACATCCTCCAGCTTTTCTTTGGAAGAAAAACTCCGCTCCCACTTCCTCAGCTTTCCGTTTTTTTCGACAAAAATATCTCTTGGGCCGTTCACCATCACCTCCGTTACATCCGGATCCTCGATGAGCTCCTGCAGCATATCGAGACGCCGCATACCATGAAAAAGCTCCTTCCTGAGCCGCAGCTTCTCCTCCAGGAGCAGATAGGATTCCCGATTGAAGCGCAGGATCTCCCCGTCAATCAGCTCCTGCACCTCCTCATCCGACAGCTCCCTTGAGAGATCCAGCCGCTCCTGCACTCGTTTTCGAAGCCGTTCTGACAGCTCCTCCATATTCCTTCTCACGGTCCGCACCACCTTTTTCCCTCTGCCTTTGCCAATTGTTCAAGTCCGTCTGCCGCGGACAAATCCAGCTTCTGCGTCCGCTCCAATACGGCCTCGAGTCCCAGCTGCCGCATACTCTCCTCGTATTGCCTGACCTTGGCTTCGGCTCTCTCATCCCGCGCAACAGGCATATAGATACTCTGACAATCCTCCAAAAGCTCATACCAGCCATCTGCTGCCTCGCTCAAATCCAGAAGCACCACCTCGTAGCGGCTCTCCTCTTCCAGAAGCGCCAGCAGCCTTTTCCAATCCTTTCGTGTCACGCTTTCATACTCAACGGGAGAGCGAAGCGGCGGAATATAATCCAGCTCTCCCATCGAACGAATCAGCCCCTCCAGCTTCCATCCGAAAGCCGGCTTCCCCTGCTTTACAAAATACAAAAGCTCCGACAGACTCCAGCCCTCCTCCGAAGGATACAGACTTTCAAAGCCGGAATATGCCTCCAGATTCAGGTACAATGTTCTCTTTTTTTTCGCCAGCTCCTTCCCAAGCGTCAGTGCGAAATCCGTCTTACCGCTTCTTCCCACCGGCGAATAAAGACCGATGCGCTGCAATGCGCCGGTGCGCAGCACCGTACCGGAGGACACTTTCGCCTGCTCGGCATAGAAGTTCATCGCCTGCTGTAAAATCCGCGAACAGGACTGATACTTATAAAGCACCTCCCCTTCTCTCTCCGAACCGGAGCGATACTCTTCTTCCGCCAATAAAATGACACTTCCGTATTCTTCATTCTTCGGTAATTCCTCTGATAGTTCCTCTGACAGCAGCAGAATATCTATCGGATGCTCCTTCGTATAGGCGGAAAGCTCCGCACAGTCGGTAAATCCATGGACTGACAGCATAGAAGCCTGCCTGCGGTTTGCGAATTCCGTAAATCGCAACACATACTCCCGTTCCCTGCTGCAGACCGCTATCTGCCTTTCTCTCATGTCCTAAATCCCGGAATACAGCAGCACACCGGTCGCAGCACTCAGACAAAGCTCCACCGCCAAAAATGCTGCTGCAATCTCAAAAACCCGGGACCACTCCCCTTCTCTTTTCTCTGTTACTATCAAATTCTTACAGTTCCTCCTTCCGCTTCTTTTTCTTTCTGGAATTTTCGTTTGATCTAAACCTGAGACAGTATCGGCAGTTCCTCTGCCGATCTTTTGTAAGAAAATTGTAACTATTCAGAACCAGCCCGAAGCACTTGCTGCTGAGGGTGTATGAAAATGATTCAACAATGCAAAATCCCATCGGCGAAGCCGATTTTCATGGATTTTGCATCGTAACTGTTGCAAAGCATCCGTGAGGAATTGCCAGTGGCAAGTCCTTAGGTGAAGGTACTGAACAGTTACAGAAAATTATGTAAACAAAGTATATCCCGCAGCCTCTCCTTTGTCTATTGGAAGATTTTCACAAAATTTTCCATGCAGTTCACCTCCTATATCGCTCCAATGCCGCAGAAAATAAGGATTTCTGATATACAAAAAGAGCAGAAATATCCATAGAATATTTCTGCTCTTTCCATATTTTTACAATTTATAGCATCGGCGTATTAACAGATCTCCGCGCCTGCCGGCATCTCCTTCTCCGGCGTCATCAGAGCCAGATTGCCCTCTGCGTCCTCGGCACAAAGAAGCATTCCCTCCGAAAGGATCCCTGCCAGCTTCGCAGGCTTCAGGTTTACGACCACCATAACCTTCTTGCCGACCATCTCCTCCGGTGTATAATGCGCCTTGATTCCGGACACGATCTGCTTAACCTGACTTCCGATACGAACCTGTGAACACAGAAGCTTCTTCGACTTCTTGACCGCCTCGCAGGCAATGATTTCGCCTACCTGGAACTGCAGCTTCTCGAAATCCTCAAAGGTAATCTCTGCCTTGGGCTCGATATCGATGACCTCAGCCGTCTCCTCCTTCGTTTCCTCCGGTTCAGCCTGCGCCTCGGCTCTCTTTGCCTCGACCTTCTCCAGAACCTCCTTGACATCCAGACGTGCAAACAGGATCTCCGGCTTGTCCGTTACCTTATTGCCGGACTGATAGAGGCCAAACATATTCATAACCTCCAGGGAACGCTTTCTGGCGCCCAGCTGTGCCAGGATCTTCTCGGCAGTCTCCGGCATGAACGGCTCTAAGAGGCTCGCTCCGATGCTGATGCTCTCCACCAGGTTGTAGAGCACCGTCGCCAGACGATCCTTCTTGCTCTCGTCCTTCGCCAGAGCCCAGGGCATCGTCTCGTCGATGTATTTATTGCAGCGCTTGAAGAGATTGAAGATCTCCGTGATAGCATCTGCCACCCGCAGCTCATCCATTTTTGCCGTCGCCTTCTCTGCCGCCTGAACTGCCGTCTCCCGAAGCTCGCGGTCTACCGGCTCCAGTACGCCTGCGTTGTTTACGACACCGTCGAAGTACTTATTGGACATGGATACGGTACGGTTTACCAGATTACCCAGGGTGTTTGCCAGATCGGAGTTCATTCGTTCCACCATCAGCTCCCAGCTAATCACACCGTCGTTGTCAAAGGGCATCTCATGCAATACGAAATAACGCACTGCGTCTACGCCAAACATCTCTACCAGCTCGTCCGCATACAGCACATTTCCCTTGGACTTGCTCATCTTTCCGTCACCCTGCAAAAGCCACGGATGGCCGAATACCTGCTTCGGCAGCGGCAGATCGAGAGCCATCAGGAAGATCGGCCAATAGATCGTATGGAAACGGATGATATCCTTACCGATCAGGTGCAGATCCGCCGGCCAGTTCTTCTTGAATAAATCGCTCGATTCTCCGTCACACGCATAGCCGATGCCGGTAATATAGTTCGTCAGCGCATCCAGCCATACATAAACCACATGCTTCGGATCGAAGTCAACCGGAATTCCCCATTTAAAGGAGGTACGGGATACGCACAGATCCTGCAGACCCGGAAGCAGGAAATTGTTCATCATCTCATTTTTTCTGGATACCGGCTGAATGAATTCCGGATGCTTGTTAATATGGTCGATCAAGCGATCCGCATATTTACTCATACGGAAGAAATAAGCCTCCTCCTTTGCCGGCTGCACCTCACGGCCGCAGTCCGGACACTTGCCGTCTACCAGCTGTGACTGGGTCCAGAAGGACTCACAGGGCGTACAATACATACCCTCGTAAGCGCCCTTATAGATATCTCCCTGATCATAGAGCTTCTTGAAAATCTTCTGTACCTGCTTCTCATGATAATCATCGGTGGTTCGGATAAATTTATCGTAGGAAGTGTTCATCAGATCCCAGATGCGCTTGATCTCGGTGGATACGTTGTCTACGAATTCCTTCGGCGTCACGCCTGCCTCCTCGGCCTTCAGCTCGATCTTCTGACCGTGCTCATCGGTACCGGTCTGGAAAAATACATCATATCCCTGAAATCTCCGATAACGGGCAATGGCATCTGCCAATACAATTTCGTAGGTATTGCCGATATGGGGCTTACCGGAAGTATAGGCAATGGCCGTGGTCATATAAAATTTTTTCTTTTCCATCTTCTATCCTCTCTTTTCTTTAGCTCATGCACATATAAAAGAAGCGTAACACGGTCAAAAACTTTTGTCAAATCTGCTGTTCTTTCTTTTTTCTCTTACCTTTATTTTTTTAGGTTTCCGGTTTTTTGGTTTTTTCCATTATTTTGCTATTTTATACTTTTTTTGTTCTTTTATAAGAATTTTTTCACAAAAATGTGCCTGCCAACGACATTTTTCTATTGGAATCTCTTATCTTTTTTGCTATAATATTCAAATCGAGCATTACCATTAAATTAAGGAGGAGAAGCAATGAAGAACACCGGAGTGGTCAGAAGACTGGATGAACTCGGACGTATCACGCTTCCAATGGAATTACGTAAAGTATTCGGAATTGAAGAACGC
>CAVFGF010000020.1:20881-28407 GCA_963621925.1 Alistipes onderdonkii
CACCTACGGATATTTTCACTGGAGACCGAGATGACCTTATTGAATTCCATGGCAAAATGGTTTCCAAAAAATCAATTGAAGAATTAGCCAAGAAAGCCAACTTGATTTAATATTCATCGGTATATACGAAAAGGGAGCCCAAGACCTGGGTTCCCTTTTCTCTTTCAGAGCAAAGCCTGATAGATATCTCTCTTGGATACCCCGCGATCCTTCGCGGCCAGCCGCATTGCCTCCTTGCGTGCAATTCCCTGCTTTTCATACAGAGCCACATGATCGGCAATCGTCATCTCCTCCCAGGCTTCCTGCTTTTCCTTTTCTATTTCCTCACGGCTTCGACCCTCGATCACCAACACACACTCGCCTCTCGGAGCCTCCGCTTCATAATGCCGAATCGCAGCTTCCAGGTCGGTCCGAAATATCGTTTCATGCTTCTTCGTCAGCTCCCGACAGATTGAGATCCGGCGATTGCCCAATATCTCCTTCAATTCCCCCAACGTTTTCAAAAGCCTGTGAGGTGCCTCGTAGAGAACCATGGTCCTGGTTTCACTCTTCATTTCCTCCAGAATACTCTGCCGTTCCTTCTTATCCGTCGGCAAAAAAGCCTCAAAGGCAAAGCGCCTGGTTCCGAGTCCCGATACGGTCAGCGCAGTCACGCAGGCGCAGGCACCCGGCAATACCGTCACGGGAATTCCCGCCTCTGCACACATTTTTACCAGCTCCTCACCGGGATCCGAGATCCCCGGCATGCCGGCATCGGTGATCAACGCAATATTCCTGCCTGCCCTAAGCTGCTCCACCAGCTCCTGACCCTTCTCAAACTTGTTGTATTCATGATAGCTGGTCATCGGTGTATGAATTTCAAAATGATTCAAAAGCTTGATGCTGTTGCGCGTATCCTCCGCTGCAATGAGATCTACCTCTTTTAAGATCCGAAGCACACGATAGGTGATATCCTCCAGATTTCCTATCGGAGTTGCGCACAGATATAATGTTCCCTGCATCTTCTCTCCTTAATACCCGTAAATATCGTAAATCTCATCCATATAGACGCCGGGCTCCTTGTATACAATCAGTGGTTTCTCCACCGTCATCCTCGGGCGTCCGCCCCGGCAGGCCTCCAGAAGTACCATGTTCGGCTCCTTGTCGACATAGGGATAGACGAGCTGCATTCGTTTGGGCTCCAGCTTATACTCTGACAGAGTGCGGATAATTTCTGCCAGCCGAAAGGGGCGATGCACCAAATAAAACCGTCCGCCTGGCCGCAAAACCTTCGCTGCCTCCCTGGCCACATCCGCAAAGCTGCAAAGGATCTCGTGTCTTGCGATCGCCTTGGGAAGCTTTGGATTGACGAGTCCGTGACTGCCTGTCATATAAGGGGGATTGCAAGTCACGATATCAAAAGAAGCCGCTCCGAAGATCGAAGCCGCTTCCTTGATATCGCCTCGTACAATCGATATAGAACCCGTCAGCCCGTTCAGCTCGACACTTCGCCTGGCCATATCAGCGCTCTCCTCCTGGATCTCCAGTCCGGTGAAATCCCGCCCCTTCGTTTTTCCCCGAAGCAAAATCGGAATGATTCCCGTACCGGTTCCCAGATCCAGTACCCGCTCGCCCTCTTTTACCTTTGTAAATCCGGACAGCAGCACCGCATCCATCCCAAAGCAAAATTTATTGGGATTCTGGATGATTTGATAGCCGTTTCGCTGCAAATCATCCAGCCGTTCTCCGTCCTTCAATCTAATTGCCATCCAGCTTCGATTTCCTCTCCTGCTTTTCCAGTGCCTCCAACTTTTTCAATTCCTTATCCGAAGAACCGCCTTTTTCTCCCTTTTTCTTTCTCGGCCGGAATTTCAGCTCTTCTACCGGATATTCCCGGATTTCCTTTTCATCCCCCTCGATGGTTACGACCACCTTGACCTTCTGGCGCAGCACGTTTACACTCTGCACCTCTCCCTTCAGGCCATCGGCTGTCGTCACATAATCTCCCGTTCCGGGCAAATGGCTGTTCAGCTCCTCGTAGGTCTCCTGCTCATGCTTCAGACAGCACATCAATCTGCCGCATACTCCCGAGATCTTTGTGGGATTCAGGGAGAGATTCTGCTCCTTCGCCATTTTGATCGAAACCGGTATAAAATCAGACAAATGCGTATGACAGCAAAGGCTTCTTCCGCAGATTCCGATACCTCCCAGGATCTTCGTCTCATCCCGCACACCGATCTGCCGCAGCTCGATACGGGTACGGAATACGCTCGCCAGATCCTTTACCAGCTCACGGAAATCGATCCGCCCGTCTGCTGTAAAATAAAACAGCACCTTGTTATTGTCAAACGTATATTCTGCCTGAATCAGCTTCATCTCCAGGCCATGCTTTTTAATTTTTTCCTGACAAATCCGGAAGGCTTCTTTTTCCTTCAGCCGATTGGCTGCTTCCTTCGCGTCATCCTCCTGCGTCGCGATGCGAAGCACCGGCTTCAGCGGCTGTATGATCTTTTTTCCTTCTACCTCTTTCGTTCCGACTACCACATATCCGTATTCCACTCCTCTGGCAGTCTCTACGATGACATGCTTTCCCTTCGGAATATCCAGCTTTCCGGGCGAAAAGAAGTATACTTTTCCCGCATTCCGGAATCTGACACCTATGACTTTTTCCATTCTAATTCTCCTTTATCGTCAACATGAGAAGTTCCATCGTCAGCTCAAAATTCACATTTGCATGCAGACGAATTCTGGCCTTCTCAAGAGCATTTAAAATCCGCTCCAAGCCCTCATAGGAGCTTTTCTCAGCCTGCGCACGGATTTCATTGATTTCCTCAGCAAAAATAAGCCCATCGATCTGGCGGGTTGCCTTAAATAAAAGAACATCCCGAAACCACAGAGCCATCAGATCCAGATAATCGCCAATCTCCGTTTTATATTCAGCCACCGAGCGCACTGCCTCGGTCAGCTCATAGATCTCCATATCCCGCAGATGCCGGAGCAGATGAAGCAGATGGCTCTTGAGCTCCGCAAACTCCTCCGACTGCGCCAGGCGCTTTGCCTTCCCTACATTTCCTCTGGCGAAGGCCGTACAGATATCCGCCTGATAATCAGGAATATGATAGGTCTCCATCAGATAGGGTTTGATGAGTTCACTTCTTACCGGGCGCAGCTTCAGCGTCACGCACCTGGAAAGAATCGTCGGAAGAAATGCCTCCGCATTGGTCGTCAGGAGCAAAATCACACCGTAGGCAGGCGGTTCCTCTATCGTCTTTAAAAGTGCATTCTGCGCCTGCACCGTCATTTTCTCGGCTTCATCTACGATATAGATCTTATAAGGACTGCTATAGGGCTTAATCAGGATGTCACTGCAAAGTCCGGTTCGAATATCCTCGACACCGATACTGGCCGACTTCTCGTGACTCACCCAGACGATATCCGGCTGATTGTCGCTGACCGCCTGCTTACAGGAACGGCACGCTCCACAGGGCTCGGTGCTGCCCTGTTCACACTGGAGGGTCTGCGCAAAAGCCCGAGCCAGCATTTTTTTACCGGCTCCCTCTTCTCCGTCTAAAATATAGGCATGGGATATTTTTTTCAACTGAATGGCGTTCTGCAGATGCTCTCTTATCTGATCATGCCCCAGTATTTCCGAAAATCCTGCCATACTTTCACGCTCCTCCTCTGAACACTGTTTTTGAAATATATTTTAGTATAGCATACATTTTTTAGAAAAAACAGCTTTTTGTTCTTTGCTCATCCTTCCTGATTTTGCCTGATATAACCCGAAATTTCCTCTATGCAATCAGAGAGCTTCCGGTTATAAAACCGCTTTCGTATCCCTGCCTCTGCAATTTTCTCCTCCGAAAAATCTTCACTGTCTGCCAGGAATCGGCGACAAAGCTCGGCATATTTCGGTTCCTCCTGTGCCCGCTCCCGCTCAAGGGCTCTCTGAAGTCTCTCCCCATCCACCACTTCGATATAGATGGGCACGACCTGTTCCTTCCCGTAATAATCCCGAAGGGCACGATAAGACTCCGGCACGCCAATTCCGAGATAATCCCTTACCGACAAATCCGTCTCCTTTGTATCGGCTGTAAAATATTTCCATATCCCATGTACGGTATGATAGGCCCGCAATTCGATCACCTTTCCGGCCTGCTGAAGCTTTGAAAGTCCCGCCTCGTCGGTAAAATGATACTGTACACCCTGTTTCTCTCCGGCCCGCATAGGGCGCGTCGTATACAGCACCAGGGGGGATAGCTTCAGCTCTGCCTGCTTCAGAAGCTCCCGAAAGATCGTATCCTTTCCCGTCGCACTTTTTCCGATTATATAAAATAATTTTCCCATCGTTTTCACCGTCCCATGCCTTTACAAATTTTCAGCATTGCTTCTCCCCCGGCCGCCGTAAGCCCATGAACCTTATAACCGGCTGCCAGCCATGCTTCGATTCTTTCTAGCAGCTCTTTCGTCACGGTTTCTCCGGGCGCCAGAATCGGAATGCCGGGCGGATACAGGTAGACATAAGTCCCTGACACCGCGTCTTTACACATAGCTAAGGGCTGCTCAAATGTCTCTGTCTCTGCCGCCTCACCGAGAGTCAGCAAAGCAGGCGGACAGGGCAGAACATTCCTGCTCCCACCCTGTCGTTCTGCCGGCTTGGCCGACTCCTTCTGCTTTTGCGCCAGCCCCTCATTTTCCTGCTGATTTTCTCGTATTTTCTGTTCCAATTTTTGATCGATCACATGCAACGCATCCGACAGCCTCTCAAAGCCTTCCGCCGTATCCGCAATTCCTGCGATTCCCACCACATAATCCGGCCCGCTCATCTCCATCTGGATATGATATTTTTCCCGGAATATCTGTGAGAGCTTTTCGCCTGTCAGATTTACTCCATTTTTGATCGCTTTTCCTGCAGAAATCAGAAGCTTACTCCGATCAAAATCCGCTGTCTCTCCGAATTCCTTCTTTTTTTCCGGCTCTAGCCAGCCTCCTTTGGCTTCACTACCGCCACCGGCCAGATACAGCCATTTCAGATCCCGACAATTTTCCCGGAAGAAAGCAAGCTCTCTTACATGCTTCCGAAAGAGCTCTTCGCCCTCTCTCCTCAGCAGATCAACACAGGCATCGATGGAAGCCATCAAAACATAGGAAGGACTGCTGCTCTGGTAAATCGACAGAAATCTCCGGATCCGCTCCCGATCGGCCAACTTTCCTTGTATATGTAAAAGCGCCGTCTGGGTCATGGATGGCAGCGTCTTATGTACACTGTGAATCACCACATCCGCCCCGGCGCGCACCGCATCCTCCGGAAAGTAATCAGAAAATGGGAAATGAGCCCCATGCGCCTGATCCACTAGCAACGGTACCCCGTGGCGATGACAGATCTCTGCGATTTTCTCTACGTCCGAGCATACCCCATCATAAGTAGGGGAGACAATCATTACTGCCTCTGCTTCCTCTTTTTCCAGTTCTTTATCCACATCCTCCGGTGAAATGGCGCCGTTTATCCCCAATTTCTCGATATAATGTGGATAAAGATACACCGTACGAAGCCCTCGAAGCTCCGCTGCATGATAGGCGGAGCGATGACAGTTCCTGGCCATCAAAAGTCTCCCGCCATATTTTGTGCACCCGGAAATGGCACTTAAGATTCCCGCTGTACTTCCATTGATGAGAAAATGCGTCTCCTTCGCTCCAAAAACTTCTGCAGCCCGATGCTGCGCTCTTGTCAGCTCTCCCTCCGGCTCCGGATGATGCAAATCATCAAATCCCGGGATCTCCGATATATCTATTTGAAACGGATTCTCAAATTCACCCAGCTGTCTCTTATGTCCCGGCATATGGAAAGCATAAAAGTCTGATTTTCCGTAGGACGATAGCTTTTCATAAAGCTGTCCACCGAAGCTTATCTGTTCCCCGTCTCTGCTTCTCTCTGTTTCTGACATATCTATTCTCTCCTGAGATCTTAGGCTTTAATGGATCCCCCTGATCTACAAATATCCTCGCAGGCCCTCCAGGTCCTCCGCTGTCGTCGACCAGCTGGTGGCGAAACGCACGACTGTATGGGTATCATCTGCCTTCTCCCAAAAGCTGACTGCGACATGCTTCTTCAGTTCTTCTAGTTGTTTGTTTTCCATAATTACAAATTGTTGATTTGTCGGTGACTCCAGATAAAATCGAAGATTTTTCTCATGAAGCAGTTTTTTCAGCTCCTCCGCCTTCTCAATGGCATTCCGACTGATATTCAGATAAAGATTCCCGGTAAATAATTCATCAAACTGAATGCCAAGAAGCCTCCCTTTTGCCAAAAGCGCTCCCTGCTGTTTGATCCGTGTCATAAAATGCTTCGGCGGATTTCCCTTCGGAAATACAACGGCCTCGCCGCAAAGAGCCCCTACCTTCGTGCCTCCGATATAAAAAGCATCACAAATCCTTGCTATTTCCGGCAATGTCAGATCATTTTCTGCACTCATCAGACCGTATCCGAGACGTGCGCCGTCCAGATAGAGCGGTATCTCATAGGTGTGACATATCTCGGCAATGGCCTCAAGTTCCCTCTTCGTATAAAGCGTACCGTACTCTGTCGGCCAGGACACATATACCATTCCCGGAAATACCATATGCTCATGATTCCCATCCGCATAAAATGTCTCCAGATAATCCTTCAGCTCATCCGCAGCAATCTTTCCCTCATGCTCGGGCAAAGTCAGTACCTTGTGTCCGGTATTTTCGATGGCACCGGCCTCATGTATGCTCACATGACCGGTCTGGGCCGCCACCACACCTTCATAGGACTGCAGCATAGACGCGATCATCACTGCGTTGGTTTGGGTTCCGCCTACCAGAAATTCCACAGCTGCGTCCGGACACTCGATGGCCTCCCGAATTTTTTTTCTCGCATTTTCACAATATACATCCGTTCCATATCCTGACAGCGGCTCAAAATTAGTCTCCGCCAGTCTCTGCAAAATACGTGGATGCGCCCCTGCTGAATAATCATTTTCGAATGAAATCATTTTTCTTCCTCCTGAAATATGCTGCCACAATTATAACACGAATCCTTTTAAACCACTTGTTTTTTTTATTTAGAGTGCTACAATCAGTTTGTAAGCTTCCTGGGCTTGTAGCTCAGTTGGGAGAGCGCTGCGTTCGCAACGCAGAGGTCGAGGGTTCGAATCCCTTCAGGTCCACTTAGGTTTATTACTTCCACAAAGAAAACCCCTGAGAGACTTCTCAGGGGTTTTCTTTGTGTATTTCGGGCATAAAAAAAAGTGCCCAGAACCGGAATCGAACCAGTGACACGAGGATTTTCAGTCCTCTGCTCTACCGACTGAGCTATCTAGGCAAAGTAGCGGGGACAGGATTTGAACCTGTGACCTTCGGGTTATGAGCCCGACGAGCTTCCAGACTGCTCCACCTCGCGATATGAAATTAAACAGCTTATCATGTGATAAACTTGAGTGGGGGAAAGTGGATTCGAACCACTGAAAGCACAGCTAACAGATTTACAGTCTGCCCCCTTTGGCCACTCGGGAATTCCCCCAGAA
>CAVFGF010000021.1:0-27166 GCA_963621925.1 Alistipes onderdonkii
AAGCCGATTCTCATGGATTTTGCATCAGTAACTGTGAAGGTACTGAACAGTTACAAATCCTTTATATTGCGAGTCACAATATAATCTGCTCTTACCTTCTTAGCGCACTCGCTCTGCAAGCAATCTTCCAAATCTGAAAACTCATTATTATTTAAGGCCGCAATTAATTTTGCTGACTTGTATTTTCTGTTCGGCGCACATTTTGATAATTTTATCTGCATTCTCAAAATGCGGCATACGCCCTAACAAAAAATCAATCAATACATTTGTATCAATTAAGATTCTCATACTTTTCTTCCCTCGCCGGATTTGCGCTGCGAAGCAGCAAATTCCCTTGCAAATCCGTGCGATCCACCGGAGGTACTAAGGAAATGCTGATTTAATCAGCATTTCCTTAAGTTTTTATGAAGATTTTTTTATTTGATGAAACGGTCAATCGCCGCGGTCAGCTCCTCGATGGCTTCGTGGTCACCGCTTTCGACGGCGTCTACCATGCAATGCTCGATGTGGTCTTTCAGGATCACCTTTGCCGTATTGTTGATGGCGGCTTTGACGGCGGAGAGCTGGACTAAGACCTCGCTGCAGTCCCGGCCGTCTTCTACCATGCGTTTGATGGACTCCATATGGCCGATGGCGCGGGACAGGCGGTTCAGGACAGCCTTGGTATTCTGGTGCGTGTGGGCGTGATTGTGACCGTGCCCATGGCTATGATCGTGTCCGTGATCCTTAGCGTGACTGTGATCCTCATGGGTGTGTTCATAGACCGTTCCGTCCGGTGCTACGTGAGTATGGGTATGGGTGTGTTCACTCATGTTTTCGTTCTCTTTCGCAATGCGCGTTATCACAGCGATTGCTCTTTCTATTATTTTCGATATTATACCATACCCCCTATCGGATTACAATCCGCCCCAAGGGGATGTTTTTGAGCAATTGGCTCTAAGGAAATGCTGATTTCATCAGCATTTCCTTAGTTTTCTCCTTATTTCTTCCTCCCGCCGCTCGGCATCCAATCGCTCCTCCGCTTCGCCCGCCAGCTCCGGCAGCGTCTCTTTCAGCACTTTTTTGCAGACCGAATGCTCCCGGATACCGGTCAGGAAGATGATAAGCTCCTGCTTTTCACCGAAGGTTCGGCGGATGAAGGATGCGCCGTTTTGCAGGGCTGTTCTAAGCTGCTCCCGCTGCTCTTCTGCCCGGCTCCGTTCCTGTACACTTCTTATGGAAAATGCGTCCGCGACCCCGTCTGTTCTGACTGCCTCCCGACATGCACGAATCACTTTGAATAACTGCTGCTCCCGCTCTTCTTCTTTGGCATCCAAAAGGCCGTTCTCTTTGCGCACAGCCAGGCTTCGGCGGCGGCTGTCCAGGCGCTCGTCGATGAGGGCGGTCAGCTGTTGGGTAGAAGCCCCTGCGGTTCCGGAACCCAGACCGTCCGTGAAGAATTTCAGGCTATCAGACAATTTCTGCTGCTCCGTGTAATTTTCACCCATAGCATAAATACGCTGCAATAAGAGCCAGACGATACAGAGTCGCTCGTCGAAGGGCAGAGACGGCAGATTCATCGGCACGTCCGCCGCTCCGGTCAGGATCTGCTCGGGCTTTAATTCCTTTTTCCATTTTTCATAAAGACGGTAATAAAACGTAAATTCCGCCGCTGTGTCCTCGTCCTGGAGATACTGACCGAAGAGCACGTCCTCTACGCCAAGCCTTAGCTCCTCCATGGTCAGCAATATTTCTGACAAATCTTCCCAGGCACGGCCGGTCACGAAGCCCTTTTCGCCGGGCTCCATCACATAGAAGCGCTCCGGGCGCAGCTCCAAGAAGGACAGCACTGCCGGATGCAACCCCCGCTCTGCGGCATAGGTCTTCCAGATGGCAAAATCCGGCTCCACGTTCATGCAGCGCACACGGTCCAGGGTCACGGTGTCGAATTCCCGCACGGAGCGGTTATAGGCAGGCGGGTTGCCGGCGGCTACGATGACCCAACCCTCGGGAAGCTGATGGCTTCCGAAGGTCTTGTACTGGAGGAACTGCAGCATGGCGGGCATCAGGGTCTCCGACACGCAGTTGATTTCATCCAGGAACAGGATGCCGTCGGTGCAGCCGGTTTTTTCGATCTGCTCATAGACCGACGCGATGATTTCGCTCATAGTATAGGAAGTTACGGTATATTCCTTTCCTGCAAACTTTTTCTCGGTCAGCACCGGCAGACCGATGGCGCTCTGGCGAGTATGGTGGGTCATGGTATAGGCCACCAGGCCGATGGAGCACTCTCTTGCTATCTGCTCCATGATGGCCGTCTTGCCGATGCCAGGCGGGCCGATGAGCAGCACCGGGCGCTGGCGCGGTACCGGAATCCGGAAGGTTCCGGCCTCCGTTCTCGCCGTATAGGCCCGGACGGTTTTCTTGATTTCCTCTTTTGCTTCCTGTATGTTCATGCCTTTCTCTCCTCCAGCACCAGACGGTGTATCCAGTCCGGCATATCGATGGCATCAAAATGTCCGTTCAGCATCACGAACCAGACCTGATAATCCGGCTCCTTTCTCGGATACCAGCCGCATCCGTCCGTGAAGTACAGAATGCCCCGCAGATCCCGTAACTCGCCCCGCTGCCGCAGCTCCTCGATCCGTTCAAAAGCCGGACGGAAATCGGTGCCGCCTCCGCCGCGGATCTCCAGATGCTCCAGATATTTTTCAAACTCTTCTTTGTTGTGGACGCAGTCGTCCCGCTGGATCTGATTATCGCATTGAATCAGATGCAGGCAGAAGCTTCGGAAAAACAGGTGCTCCTGCGTAAGAATCCCTCGCGTCTCCTCCAGAAAGACGCGCACCAGCTCCTTTTCGCAGGATCCGGAGGTATCGATGACGATGACCAGATCGGCGATTTTTCGCTCCTCACTATATTCCAGGGGCTCAAGCAATGGCATATTTCCATATATTTCCAATCCGTAACTGTACCAGGAATACTGAAATTCGTCCAGGTTCAGGCGGCTGTCCTCCCGGTAGGAGGAGAGGCCCATGAGGATACCACGGTAGTCGCCCCGCTGCCCCGCTGCCGGGACGAGTCGCTGGGTTCGGTTCCGCTTTGCGGTTCCGGCCTTGCGCTTTCGACGGGGATTACCGCTTCGGAGCAGCTTCTCGCCCTGCCCCTTCCAGAAGGCCTTCTCCCGCTCGTCGGGCTTCCTGCCCCAGAGGCTATGGTCGTCCACAGGCGGCTTTTCCGGGATGGGCTTTCCCCAGAGCTCTTCGGTCAACTCCCAGGCCTTTTCGTCGCAGGCGGCCTCCCAGGCTTTACGCTCGTTTGCTTCGACTCGCCAGGCCTCGAAGGGGTGACCTAAGAGGCAATGACTCAGCATATGCAGAAGTTCCTGACTGAGGAAGTCGCTGTCTCCCAGAAAATCAGACTGGAGGCGGGACGGGGAGAGGTAGAAAGTGCGGCCATCGGTATAAAAGCCTTCACAGGCTTTATCTGTAGTCTTCTGCTTCTCTGCTCCACTATTTTCCGACTGCTTTGTCTCTTCTATCCGGAACTTCACCGCCCCCAGTACCGCTGCAAGGCCGTGGATCCGTTTAAAGAGCTTCAGTTTTACCAGATCGAGGATTTCGTATTCGGTTGCGTATAGATTCACCGATTTTTCCATCTTTTTCTCCGCATTTTAATTTCTGAAAAAACAGACCCTTTCACAAGTATCCTTTTTTTCGTAAAAAAGATATTTGCAAAATGGCCTGTCAAACTCTTCTTGGCTATGCCAGCCACATTTATTTTGTTGCTAACTGTGCTTTTAAGGCTTCTAATTCCTTCTTCAGTTTATCGATATTCTCGTCCTTTTCTTTCAACATTGCATAGTTCTCGTTTAATTCCGCATCCTTTTCGTTCAGAGCTGCATCCTTTTTGTCCAGTTCTTCTTTTAACTCTTCCACATAGTATTTCAACGAATTTTCATCCAAAATACGCAGTGCTTCTGACCACATACCGATGACCTCCTCTGGGGTGCGGCGTAGCAAAGCAATCTCCTGATAAATAGGTTCCAGCCACGGGTAATACTTCATGTTCTGTTCAGCATCTGTCAAATCTTCCGTGGTCAGCAGGGAGAGCCATGCATGCAATGTACCTTTGTTATCCTCAGAATACGGGATTTTCGTAAACACGTCAAGGGCTATCAGAAAATATTCATCCAGCATTTCCAGATTTAAGCCGCTGTCATAGCCGATTTTTCCATGGTGAAAATACGTATTTGCATGACGGTGAAATTCGGCTGTAGACTTCTCATAGAGTACGATTACATACACTTTTTTGATATCGCGGTATGTAAAGTCAGCACCCCGCTCGCCGCGAATTCGTGTATACTGACGCATTAGCAAATCTGCTGCATAACATGACAAACGTTCCTCTGTAAATGCATAGCCGTTTTTCTGAATCTCGATATTCGCCAGAGAACCATCCTCCAGCTCCACCAGCAAATCCATAATCAGATATGTCTCACCATCAATCAAGCTGTCCTCCACCGGGAGAATCTTCTTAATCTTCACATGCATTCCAAGAATGGAGGAAATAAACTTCTCCAGTCGATCAGCATTTCCTTAAATTTTTAATATGTTACTTACAGCTCGCAGTTCTTCACGGTTCTCGGGAACGGAATCACGTCGCGGATATTGCCCATGCCGGTCAGGTACATGACGCAGCGCTCGAAGCCCAGACCGAAACCGGAGTGGCGGACGGAGCCGTATTTCCGCAAATCCAGGTAGAAGCCGTAGTCCTCTTCCTTCAGGCCCAGCTCCTGCATACGCGCGGTGAGCTTCTCCAGATCGTCCTCTCTCTGGCTTCCGCCGATGATCTCGCCGATGCCCGGTACCAGGCAATCCATGGCGGCTACGGTCTTGCCGTCCTCGTTCAGCTTCATGTAGAAGGCCTTGATATCCTTCGGATAATCGGTAACGAAGATCGGACGCTTGAATACCTGCTCGGTCAGGTAACGCTCATGCTCGGTCTGCAGGTCGCAGCCCCAGCTTACTTTATAATCAAAGTTGTCGTTATTCTTCTCCAGGATCTCGATGGCCTCGGTATAGGTCACATGGCCGAACTCGGAGTTCAGGACACCGTGGAGCCTCTCCAGAAGTCCCTTATCCACGAATTGGTTGAAGAAATTCATTTCCTCGGGAGCGTTCTCCAGCACGTAGTTGATGACGTATTTAAGCATCTGTTCAGCTACTTCCATGTTATCCTCCAGATCCGCGAAAGCCATCTCCGGCTCGATCATCCAGAACTCTGCCGCGTGGCGGGTGGTATTGGAATTCTCGGCCCGGAAGGTGGGTCCGAAGGTATAGATGTCACGGAAGGCCATGCAAAAGGTCTCGCCGTTCAGCTGGCCGCTGACCGTCAGATTTGTCGCTTTCCCGAAGAAGTCCTGGCTGTAGTCGACCTTGCCCTCCTCCGTCTTCGGTACGTTATTCAGATCCATGGTAGTCACCTGGAACATCTCGCCGGCGCCCTCGCAGTCACTGCCGGTGATCAGCGGAGTGTGTACATATACAAAGCCTCTCTCCTGGAAGAACTGATGGATCGCGTAAGCGATCAGGGAACGCACCCGAAATACGGCCTGGAAGGTGTTCGTTCTGGCGCGCAGATGCGGAATGGTCCTAAGGTACTCGAAGGAGTGGCGCTTCTTCTGCAACGGATAGTCCGGTGCGGAATCGCCCTCTACGCTCACCTCTGCGGCCTGGATCTCGAAGGGCTGCTTTGCCTCCGGGGTGGCTACCAGGGTTCCCTTTACGATAACGGCTGCGCCTACATTCAGCTTGGAGATCTCCTTGAAGTTCTCCATGTTGTCATGATATACGATCTGCAGTGTCTGGAAATAACTTCCGTCCCCCATCACCAGAAAGCCGAAGGCCTTGGAGCCGCGGTTGCTGCGGACCCAGCCGGCTACGGTGATTTCCTTGTCCAGATAGCTCTCGGTATTACGATATAATTCTTTTACGGTAATGCACTTCATGATGTTTCCCTGCCCTTTTTCTTAATTGCGGAATTTGTAACTGCCCGCTCGATTCTCAGTATAACGCAACACTTTCAATCCCGCAAGTCGGACTCCCTTGAAAGTTATGTTCAAACTTCCCACTTGTTCTTGTAGAAGGAAGTAGCCCGGGGTGGGCGCCCACCCCGGGCTACTTCCATACCACTGTTCCAAGTGGGAAGTTTTCGTTATCAACTTTTTTTCCGGAATTCCCGCCGGCATTTCGGACAGGTAACAACGATCTTTCCCTTGCCCCGGGGGATGCGGATCTTCTGACCGCAGCCCGGGCATTTATAGATATGGTAGATTTTTCGCTCCCGCAGAGTTTTTTTCCAGTTTTCTACTTTGTATACCGTACGATTTTTTAGGGTCAGGTATTTCTGGTTCTCGGCATAACGGCGGTTGTAGTCCCGGGAAAACATCCGGTAATAGCAATAGGCCAGAATGGCCAGGATCAGGTAGTTCAAAATCCCGGTTCTGAAAAACAGATTTAAGATAATCAGGATCAGACCCACGGTCGTCAGAAACCTGGAAAGCTGATCGGCGCCGTAGCGCCCCTGCATGAAACGTCTGAATTTATCCTGCATAGAAATCGAAATCTCCTTTATGACAGCTCAAAGGCTCCGGTATAGAGCTGATAATATTTACCCTTCTGGGCGATCAGCTCGTCATGGCTGCCTCGCTCGATGATGCGGCCCTGATCCAGAACCATGATGACGTCAGAGTTCTGAACCGTAGAAAGACGGTGAGCGATGACAAAGACGGTACGTCCCTTCATCAGGCTGTCCATGCCTCGCTGTACGATGGCCTCGGTTCGGG
The DNA here is from genome assembly GCA_963621925.1 of Alistipes onderdonkii. Taxonomy (GTDB): domain Bacteria; phylum Bacillota; class Clostridia; order Lachnospirales; family Lachnospiraceae; genus Laedolimicola. The sequence goes on from CAVFGF010000021.1 coordinate 6,827, forward strand.
TATCGATGCTCGAGGTGGCCTCATCCAGAATCAGAACAGGCGGATCCGCGATGGCTGCCCGGGCAATCGTCAGAAGCTGACGCTGGCCCTGGGACAGGTTGCCGCCGTCGCCGGTCAGCATCGTATCGTAACCCTGGGGCAGATGCTTGATGAAGCTGTCCGCTCCCGCCAGCATTGCTGCGCCCTTGACCTCACTGTCGGTGGCATCCAGCTTGCCGTAACGGATATTGTCGGCTACGGTACCGGTAAAGAGGTGGCTGTCCTGAAGTACCATGCCCAGCGAACGGCGCAGATCCGGCTTTCGGATTTTGTTGATGTTGATGCCGTCGTAGCGGATCTTTCCATCCTGGATATCATAAAAACGGTTGATCAGGTTCGTAATTGTCGTTTTTCCGGCTCCGGTCGCTCCTACGAAAGCCACCTTCTGTCCGGGCTTCGCATAGAGCTTGATGTCATGAAGGACTGTCTTTTCCGGTGTATAGCCGAAGTCCACGCCATCCATGACCACATCGCCCTTCAGCTCCGTATAGGTCAGTGTGCCGTCGTGATGCGGATGCTTCCAGGCCCAGGTGCCGGTACGCTCCGGTACCTCCACCAGCTTTCCGTCCTCCCATCGGGCATTGACCAGGGTGACATAGCCCTCATCCTGCTCGGAGGGCTCATCCTTCAGGTCGAAGATACGCTCTGCTCCTGCCAGCGCCATGATGATGGAATTAAACTGTTGGGCGATCTGGGTGATAGGCTGGTTAAAGCTTCTCGTCAGCTGCAGGAAGGATGCCAGGCCGCCCAGGGTCAGGCCGCCGATGCCGCTGATGGCCAGAAGAGAGCCCAGAATCGTGGTTAATACGTAGTTGATATTCCCAATATTTGACATAATCGGCATCAGCACGTTCGCATAGACGTTCGCGTTGCTGGCGCTGTCGAAGAGCTTGTCATTCAGCTCCTTAAATTTCTCTTTGGCCTCTTCCTCATGGCAGAAGACCTTGACTACCTTCTGGCCGTCCATCATTTCCTCGATATAGGCATTGACCTTTCCGAGGTCGTTCTGCTGCTTGATAAAGTAGCGTCCCGACTGGCCGCCCAGATTCTTAATTATCTTTGCCATGATAAATACCATGATGACAATCATCAGGGTCAAAAGCGGGCTCAGATACAACATCGATGCGAAAACGCTGACGATGGTAATGGCGGAGGATAAAAGCTGCGGGATACTCTGGCTGATCATCTGGCGCAGGGTATCGGTATCATTTGTATAGATACTCATCAAATCGCCGTGGGCATGGGTATCGAAAAACGGAATAGACAGGGTCTCCATGTGATCAAAGAGTCCGTCCCGGATCTTTTTCAGGCTGCCCTCCGCGATCTGAATCATCAGGCGGTTATAGATGTAGGTCGATGCCGCACCCACCAGGTAGATCAGAGCCATGCTGGCAAGGGCTTTGAAAAGCGGTGTAAAGTCCGGTGCCGAGCTGCCAAGTAGCGGCGTGATATAGTCATCAATCAGTCTCTGTAAAAACAGGCTTCCGTATACGTTCGCCAATACGCCGACGACGATGCCGACGATCACCAGAATACTCTGAATCGGATAGCCCTTTGCAATGATCCCGAAGATTCGTTTCAGTGTCTTCATCGGATTCTTGGCCTTCGGGCCGCTTTTCATCCCTCTTGGTCCTCTGGGACCCGGTCTTCTATTTTCACTCATTGCTGTCACCTCCCTCGCTGTCTGTCGGTTTTTGCTGGGACTCATATACCTCCCGGTAAATGGCATTGTTCTTCAAAAGCTCCTCATGGGTGCCGACACCGTTGATGCTGCCGTCATCCAGCACGATGATCTGATCCGAATCCTGCACCGAGGAAATTCTCTGGGCAATGATGATCTTCGTCGTATCCGGGATTTCTTCCAGGAAGGCCTTCCGGATCATCGCGTCGGTATGGGTATCGACGGCACTGGTGGAATCGTCCAGGATCAGGATCTTCGGCTTCTTCAGGAGAGCTCTGGCGATGCAGAGACGCTGCTTCTGACCGCCGGATACATTGCTGCCGCCCTGCTCGATCCAAGTATCATACTTGTCCGGGAAGCGCTCAATGAATTCATCGGCACAGGCCAGCTTGCTGACCCGTATCAGCTCCTCGTCGGAGGCATCCTTGTTGCCCCAGCGCAGGTTTTCCTTGATGGTTCCGGAGAACAATACGTTTTTCTGCAGCACCATCGATACCTGATTTCGCAGGGAATCCAGGTCGTAATCCCGGACATCGATGCCGCCTACCCGGACACTTCCGCCGGTGACATCGTAAAGTCTCGGAATCAGCTGTACCAGGGTTGACTTCGCGCTTCCGGTACCACCCAGGATACCCACGGTCTGCCCGGACTTGATATTCAGGTTGATATGGTTCAGGTTCAGGTTGCCTTCGTCATTCCGGTAGCTGAAGGTCACATCGTCAAAGACAATGGAGCCGTTCGGAACCTCGGTCACCGCCTGTTCTTTGTTCGACAGGTCACTGGTCTCATTCAGCACCTCGCAGATACGCTCTGCGGAGGATCTTGCCATGGTCAGCATGACGGCTACCATTGCGATAAACATCAGGCTCATCAGGATATTCATCGTATAGGTAAAGAGGCTCATCAGCTGACCGGTCGTCATATTTCCTGCTACGATGGTTTTCGCTCCCAGCCAGGATACGGCGATGATACAAGCATATACCGTAAACTGCATCGTCGGCATCATGGCTACCATCAATTTCTGGGCACGGACTGCACAGCGGTATACGGCCTCGGAGGCCTTGCTGAATTTCTTCTTTTCATGCTCCTCGCGGACATAGGCCTTGACGACGCGGATACCGGTCAGGTTCTCCTGCACGGTCGCATTCAGGATATCGTATTTATCAAACATCTCGCGGAAATATTTTCCGACGCGACCCATCAAAAAGCTAATGACTATCCCTAAGAATACCAGGGCTACCAGGTACACGCAGGACAGTCTCGCATTGATGATAAAGGTCATCGTCATCGCCGTAATCAGCATCACCGGCGCCCGCATCAGCATACGCATCATCATCTGAAACGCGTTCTGTACGTTCGTTACGTCGGTAGTCAGTCTGGTCACCAGGCCGGCGGTCGAAAAGTGGTCAATATTCGAGAAGGAAAATTCCTGGATATGATTGTACATTCCCTCCCGTACATTTTTTGCGAAGCCGGTGGATGCGATGGCCGCCTGCTTCGCTGCCATGGCGCCGCAAAACAGGGATGCAAAGGATACCAAAAGCATCACCAGTCCCATGGTCACTACATAGTGTATATCTCCGTTTTCGAGGCCTTTGTCGATGATCGCTGCCATCAACATCGGAATGATCATCTCGAGGATAACCTCGAAAATGATAAAGATCGGCGCGGAGATCGCCGTCTTTTTATACTCGCCGATATAGGCTTTCAATGTCTTCAGCATATGTCTCCTCCTTTATAATTGCTGTCATCATCCTGCTCTGTCAGGGCTGCCAGGATGCGATCCAAAAGCTCCAGAAGCTTCGCCTGTTCCTCATCGGTCATGCATTCGTAGATCTTTTCATCCAGGTTTCTGGCGCCTTCTCCCATATCCTTCATGATCCGCTCACTTTTTTCGGTCGCTTCGATGATACGATATCTGCCATCCTTCGGATTGCGTTTGCGGATGATATAGCCCTTTTCTTCCAGCCGGTTCAGGATCCCGGTCACCGTCGGATTTTTCAGCTGCAGCCAGTATTCGATTTCCCGCTGATGAATTTCCTTGTCCGGGTTGCACTTCAGATAGCAAAGCACTTCCATCTGTACGCCGGTCAGATTGTATCTCTGAAGATTTCTGTCCCAGAGCTCACGGAATTTGTTGCTGATGATGCGAATCCGCTTGCTGATTGGACTGGGTCCTCTCGTCATGGGCTCTTCCTCCTTCTTCTGATTTCACGAATTGCTCCGCTGCACAGCAGCTTCCGCAATCGCAAATATAGGACGCTATATAGCTGCCTATATAGCATCCTATATGTTAGTACGTTTGTATGGGAATGTCAAGATTGGAATTCTTAAAAAAGTGTAAATGGATGGGGGGACGGACTTGAGGATGGCTTTCCACGCTCGGGCGCAATTAGGCCCTCCTTAGGAAAGCCGCCCCAAGTCCTGTTTTACTCTGTCGCCTCCAGGTCGCTCAGGCGGCAGGTGTAGGCTGTGGCGAGGTAGCTGTCGCAGGTGTAGATGTGGTCGCTTTCGGAGGTCATCACGTAGACATTTCCGTCTGAGGCGGTGCCTCCGATCCGGACGGTCAGCTCGGTGCCGTCTTTCTTTGTGATCTCGATCGTGACGGCGGGGTCTGACAGACCGTAGGCGCTTAGATCCTCCGAGGCCTCCCCCAGATCCCGAACGGCCGAGAGGGGATTCAGACGGTTCCACAGGGTCGTCAGTGCGTCCTGATTGAGAGCCAGATCTGTATCATCCGGGCTGGTCCAGGTCTCTCCGTCATAGGATAGGGTGACGGTGCCGTAGGAATTCGTGATGACAGCCTCGCTGATCTCTGCCGGAGAGATGCTTAAGACTTCGAGTTCCTCCGTCGTATCTTCTGCCTCCTGATTCCAGGAGGCACGGCTGACCAGAAAATAGATAAGACCGAGCGCGAGCAGACCAAGGATCGCTGCGAGTACTTTTCTTTGTCTTTTTTTCTTTGTCATTAACGCTTCCTCCTTCGAAACCAGATGATACCGCCCGTAATCAGGAGAGCCAGCGGAATCAACACAATGGTCAGGATTCCCCAGAAGACGGCGCTGCCTGCGGATACGGTCAGATATTCGGTGCTTATATTCTTCGCCTCGATGGAGACGGTGCTTTCATGATCCACCAGGGCACTCATGACATTGAGAAACAGGCTGCTGTTTCCTCCGGATACCATGCTGTCTACCTGCTCATCCAAGAGGGTCTCCGACGAGAATACAACCAGCTTTGCCCGGGTATCGTCATCGATGGTCTTCGTGACGACCGCTCCCAGGTCAAAGGGACCTGCCGCGTCGTCCTCCTCTCGGTCGAGGCTGTCGGATTCTATATTGCTCTTGGAATAGGCCGATGACGATGTCGTCAATAGGCTCTCATAGGTCAGATTCTCCGACAGGTCTGCCGCCTCCGACATGCCCCGGGCAAAGGCCATCAGAATATAACGGCCCGTTACATCCGAGGTAAACTCTGTACTTTGGACATTCGGCAGAAGATAATAGGGATAATTCGGGATATAATGCTGGCTGTCCCCCTCCAGAACCAGGCCGCTTGCCAGGCTGATGCCGTAATTCGACAGAAGGCTGTCCAGATTCGGCGTATCCTGATCGGTATATCCGAGCAAAATGACGACCTGACCGCCCTGTTCCATATAAGCTTCCAGCTTCGTCTTTTCATCCTCGGAAATATCCGACAAGGCACCGTAGACGATGACCGCCTTGGCATCCTCCGGCACAGTCTCCTCCGTCAGAAGGCTCAGGGATTCCAGCGCAATATTTTCCTTTTCGATCGAAGAGATCAGCGTCGTACTAAGCTCCGCCTCATCGTGCCCCGTCAAGGTATAGACCACCGGCATCTCGTCCGTGGTGACATAGGCAATGGCAGAGGTGATCTGACCCTCGCCGTCAAAGCTGCTAAGAGAGCTTTCATAGGTCGAATAATCCATACTATATTGATAGATATCGTAGTAATCGATGGCCTTCGAGCGCTCCTGCCCGACTACCAGAATGCTGTTCTCCGACAGGCTTTCACCGGTATATTGGGAGACAAAGTTCGGATACAGAACCGGATCCTTCGTCTCGACCTTGATATGGGAGGACAGTCCCTCATAGCGCTCCAGAAGCTCCTGCAGAGTCGCATCCTCACTGCCCTGCTGCGCTATCAGATAAATCGTAACATCTTCGTCGAGACTCCCCACGATCTCTTCGGTCTGCTCGCCTGTCGTAAAAAGCTTCTGGGAGCTGACATCGGCCTTCCGATACTGAGACGGAAGCTTATTTCCGATCAGATTCACCAGAACGGCCGCGATGCAGGCAAAGACGACCATGCTGACCCGATAGGTTCCATGCTTTTTTTGCAGCAGCTGCACCGTCAGAAACAAGGCCAGCAGGATCACCGTCAGGTAGTAAAGGACGCCGGTCAGGTCGAAAATGCCCTGGACAAAGTTGATGAAAGGCTGATAGATGCAAAGGGCATTGAAAATCGAGGCGGCGATGCCGGACGCACCGATGACATTGGCGATGCCGGAGGCCATATTCAGGAAAAAGAGAACCCCAAAGGTCAGCACGGCTGCGATGACCTGGCTCTCGGTAACCGCCGACAGGAAAAGGCCGATGGCCAGGCAGGCCGCTCCGAACAGGACGAAGCCCAGGACAGCGGTATAAGCCATCAGAAGCGATACCGTACCGAATTGCAGCAAAATCAACGGATAGAGGCAAAGGATCGCCATCGGAATCAGGAAAATCGTCACCATGGCAAGGTATTTACCCCAGACGATCGCCCAGAGCGATACCGGAGCCGTCATCAGGAGCTGATCTGTTTTCTGGCGCTTTTCTTCCGCCATGCTTCGCATCGTCAGCACCGGTACCACCAGCAGAAGGATAAAGTAAACCGATGAGAGAATCGCTCCGAATACCGGATAGCCGCCCACCAGACAGTTTGCGACATAATATAGGCTTGTAACTGCCAAAAGAACAGCCATAAAGATATAGCCAGTCATAGAGGTCAGGTATGCCCGCAGTTCTTTTTTATAAATCGAGCGCATCTTACTTTTCCTCCTTTTTCGTTTTTCCAATATTTTCCTCCGACGTCAGTTCCAGGAAGATATCCTCCAGGGAGGCTGTCGTCATCTTGACCTCGAGTCCCTTTACTTTTTTCAAAAGCTCGGCGGCCTTCTCGATCGCCCCCCGGTCGCCCCGTACCGACAGCTCCATCATACCGGAGTTTTTCTGTCTTGCGGTCAGCTCCTCCGGTGTCCCGCCGGCCACGAGCTTTCCATGGGAAATAATCAGGACATGGTCGCAGACGCTGGTGATCTCGGAGAGAATATGAGAGCTCAGGATCACGGTATGCTTTTGGCCAAGGCTACGGATCAGTTCCCGTATCTCGATAATCTGCTTCGGATCCAGGCCTACCATCGGTTCATCCAGAATCAGAACCTCCGGGTCACCGAGCAGAGCCTGGGCAAGACCCACCCTCTGTCGATAACCCTTGGAGAGATGGCGAATCAGGCGATGCTCCATGTCTTTGATGCGGGTTTCGCCCATGACGCGCTCCACCTCGCTGCTGCGCTCATTTTTCGGTACCTGTTTCAGCTCCGCGGCAAAACGCAGGTATTCCAGCACCGTCATATCCGGGTAAAGGGGCGGGATCTCCGGCAGGTAACCGACGCTCTTCCTGGCTTCCATGGGCTCCTCCGTTACATCGTGACCATTGATCAGGATCTGTCCCGCGGTGGGAGCCAGGTAGCCGGTCATCATATTCATCGTGGTGGATTTTCCGGCGCCGTTTGACCCCAGGAATCCGTAGATCTGCCCCTTTTTTACATGAAAATTCAAGTGATCCACTGCCGTATTTTTACTGTAGCGTTTCACAAGATCTTTGACTTCGATCAAAATCGCTTCCTCCTTCTCTCTATTCGTCCGGCCTTTTTCTCTTTCTAGAATAAAAAGAGGAATATCCTTGGACAGACGTATCTGTTTAAGGATATTCCTCTTTTGTGTTTTTTCTGCATGGGATATGTGTTTTTTCTGTGAACTTTCATCTGTCTGGCGCGCAGGAAAAATTTCCACGGTCGGGCGCAATTAGGCCCTCCTTAGGAAATTTTTTTCTGCGCGCCCCGGTCTGACCGATCATCCGATGACGTCGCTCATGTCGTAGCGGCCGGCGGGTTTTCCTGCCAGATATTTGGCTGCCTGGATAGCTCCCTTTCCGAAGACGGCGCGGGAGTAGGCGCGATGCTCAAAGGTAATGACTTCATCGGTTCCTGCAAAGATGACGTCATGATCCCCGACGATAGTGCCGCCGCGGACAGCGGAAATACCGATTTCATGGGTCTCCCGCTTTTTGCGCTCCTGGCTTCTGTCATATATATACTCGTAGACGCCGTCGGAGGCCTCATTGATGGCGTCTGCCAGAGCCAGGGCAGTGCCGCTGGGGGCATCCAACTTCTGATTGTGATGCTTTTCTACAATCTCGATATCAAAGCCTGCGGCTGCCAGCGTCGGGGCTGCCTCCTTCAAAAGCTTCATCAGGAGATTGATGCCCAGGGACATGTTTGCGGATTTCAGAACCGCCGTCTCCTTCGCTGCTTCCTCTACCTTTGCAAGCTGTTCCTCGGAGAGACCGGTAGTACACAGAACGACCGGGGTCTTCGTGCGGACGCAGTAGGCCAGCAGGTCGTCCGCCGCCTTGGCATTCGAAAAGTCGATGATGACGTCACCCTTTACCTCGCATGCGTCAATGGACGGATAGACCGGATAGTCATTGGCGATGCCTGTATAGCCGTCGATGCCTGCCACTACCTCTGCCTCCGGGTCATCCCTTAGAAGTCCCGTCAGCATCTGTCCCATTCGGCCGTTACAGCCGTGAAGTATAATCTTTGTCATATGTTATTTTACCTCGATTCCAAAATCCTTCATTGCCTGACGAAGCTCCGCCTGATGCTCCGGCTCCATCTCGGTCAGCGGCATGCGAAGCGGTCCCACACCGAAGCCCATCTGATTCAGGGCAGCTTTTACCGGGATCGGATTGACCTCGCAGAAAAGCTTATCAATGACCGGAATGGCCTTCAGCTGAAGCTCCAGGCTGCCTGCGGTATCCCCCTCCAGGTACTTCATGACCATCTCATGGGTCTGTCTCGGTGCTACGTTCGAAAGGACGGAGATGACGCCGTAACCGCCCAGGGAAAGGATCGGAACAACCTGGTCATCATTGCCGGAATACAGCTCGATACAGCCGTCTGCCAGCTGCATCAGCTTCGCAACCTGAGAGATATTTCCGCTGGCTTCCTTGATGCCGACGATATTTTTTACATTTTTTGCCAATGTCACGGCTGTCTCCGGCTGGATATTGCAGCCGGTACGGGACGGAACATTGTACATGATGATCGGCAGACTCACGGACTTGGCCACAGCGGTATAATGGGCGATGAGACCCTTCTGGGTTGCCTTATTGTAATAGGGTGTCACCACCAGCAGGGCATCGGCTCCGTATTTTTCCGCCTCCCGGGAAAGATAGATCGCCGTCTCCGTACAATTGGATCCGGTACCTGCGATGACCGGCACCCGGCCTCCTACATGCTCGATGGTGAAGCGAATTGCCTCCAGATGCTCCTCATGACTCAGGGTTGATGATTCCCCTGTGGTTCCGCAGATCACGATGGCATCCGTTCCGTTTGCGATCTGATAGTCCAGAAGCTCCTTAAGCTTCGGATAATTGATCTCCCCGTTGTCAAAAAACGGTGTTACAATTGCTACTGCTGCTCCCTTAAAAATCGCCATTTTCTTTTCCCTCCTGTCAGACAAAAAATGAGGCGTACCCGTGAAGGTGCGCCCCAAAAGAATCTGTTTGCTTTTCCTGTATTCTCCGGATAGCGCCCCATCAGCTCGCTGATGACAGTCATACCGTTCTTCACGGCATGCCCAAGAAACCACTCACAGGAAACAATCTCTTTCGGCGTCGTCCCCTTTTCCTCTTCTTCGTCTATGCCTGTCATATCCGAAAAGGTACTGATGGAAAACGCAACCTCTATCTTTTTTACCTATTTACTTAGCAGTTATCAACAGAGTAGCACAGAGTGGATCGCTTGTCAATCCCTTCCAGCGCTCTTCACTTCACCGACTCGATACGAAATACTTCATCGGCATAAGGACAAAGCTCATCCGGCATCTTGATCCCGGTCAGAATCAGCTCCGTATCCTCATCTCCGGCTTCCAGCAGGGTCTTCAATTCCTCTACCGTCAGAATCCCCTTGTCCACGACGCCGAGCACCTCATCCAGGATCAGGATATCACAACCGTCCGTCGTCAGAACCTTTCTGGCGAAGTTCAGGCCATTGCGGATATTCATGACCTCCTCCCGCTGCTCCTCCGGCCCGAGAGCTTCAAAGCTGACATCTGATTTTTCAAAGCAGAAGGCCTTGATCTCAGGCTCCAGCCGCTTGATGAAATCGATCTGCTCTCCGATCTTTCCCTTTAAAAATTGTATAACAATGACGGACTTGCCTGCGCTGGCTCCGAAGATTCCCTGGCCGAGAGCCGCTGAGGTTTTTCCTTTTCCTTCTCCGCAAAAGACCGTCACATGCGCTTTGCTCATCTTTTCTTTCTCCTGCTGTCTTTGGTAAGCTGTAACTTCGGTAACTATTCAGAATCAGCCCGAAGCACTTGCTGCTGAGGGTCTACACTTCGTTTCGGTCCGAGCTAAACAGACATCCCCCGGATGTCTAGCTCCGTATGAAAATGATTCAGAAATGCAAAATCCCATCGGCGAAGCCGATTTTCATGGATTTTGCATCGTAACTGTTGCGAAGCATCCGTGAGGAGTTGCCAGTGGCAAGTCCTTAGGTGAAGGTACTGAACAGTTACCAATTTTGTAAAGATATCATACACCAAAGCCCATACGAATGCAAGCAAATCAAAGCTCTTGTTTAGCCTGCTCCTCCCCATACTCCAGCTTGCTTACCGATACCTCGTAGGCGATCCGCTGCTCCGATTCCGTCTCGCTGAGCATTTTCGTATATTCCCGGCTCTGGATTCGCCCCCGGATCCGGATTCGGCCTCCCACCTCGAAGCCTGCCGCAAAAAGGGCATTTCTTCCCCAGCAGATGCAGGGGATATAGTCCGATTTCCCATAGGGACGGTTGACGGCAACCAGAAGATCCGCGATCTCTCTGCCCAGCGGTGTCTTCCGGTAAATCGGTTTCTTGCAGAGATAACCGTCCAGAAAGATCTCATTTGCCTTTTCTCCCTCTACCGCCTCCTCCGGGAACCGAGCCTCCCTGGCAAATACCGAGAGCAGCAGACGGTTCTTTTTTTCTTCGCGCAGGTTATAGGAACGAAACTGTCCCCGGATACAGATATCACTCCCTGCATAGGTTTTCGACACATCGAGCAGCCGGTCGGATATCATGACCGGTATCAAATCAAACGAGTCTGAAAGCCGCGGCACCAAAAGCTTCATCCGATAAAACCCCTCCCCATAGATCGCATGACTGTACGTAAAGCCCGACGCAATGACGCCGCTTACTGAAACCCGGTTATTCTCCATTCCTTTTTCTGACATCTTCTGTCTCTCCCTTCTCTGACTCTTTGGAATTTCCTATCATCCTATCTATACGCATGCAGCTTCCCTTTTAGAACCTCGTTTTGTAAATTATTTCCATTTCCATTTCGCTTGGTTCTAAAAAAAAGCTCTTCTGCGCAGATTTTCCCTTGTATTCAGGCGAAAATGTGATAGAATACTAAGGTTGACGAATTTGTAACTATTCAGACCTAGCCCGAAGCACTTGCTGCTGAGGGCGTATGAAAGTGATGAAAAATGCAAAATCCCATCGGCAAAGCCGATTCTCATGGATTTTGCATCATTTGCATCAGTAACTGTGAAGGTACTGAACAGTTACACGAAGCTTTAAATATGAGGATCAAGAAATGAAAAGAGAAGATATCAGAAATATTGCAATCATTGCCCATGTCGATCATGGCAAGACTACATTAGTAGATGAATTATTAAAGCAAAGCGGTGTTTTCCGTGCCAATCAGGAGGTCGCAGAGCGCGTCATGGACTCCGGCGATATCGAGCGGGAGCGAGGCATCACAATTCTGTCCAAGAACACCGCCGTTACTTATAAAGATGTCAAGATCAATATCATCGACACTCCGGGCCATGCCGATTTCGGCGGCGAGGTCGAGCGTGTCCTAAAGATGGTAAATGGTGTCGTCCTCGTGGTCGATGCCTTCGAGGGATCCATGCCCCAGACGAAATTCGTACTGCGCAAAGCCCTGGATCTCGACCTTCCGGTTATCGTCTGCGTCAATAAGATCGACCGTCCCGAAGCCCGTCCTACCGAGGTCGTCGATGAGGTTCTGGAGCTCTTTATGGATCTCGATGCCTCCGATGAGCAGCTGGACTGTCCCTTCATCTTTGCTTCCGCCAAGGCAGGCTATGCCCTTCGGAATCTGGAGGATGAGCCGAAGGATATGACCCCGCTCTTTGAGACGATTCTGGACTATATCCCGGCTCCCGAGGGAGACCCCGAGGCCGGTACCCAGGTTCTGATCAGCACCATCGATTACAACGAATATGTCGGCCGTATCGGCATCGGCAAGGTAGACAACGGTACCATCCGTGTCAACCAGGAGATGGTCATGGTCAACCACCACGACCCGGACAAATTCAAGAAGGTAAAGATCAGCAAGCTCTATGAGTTTGACGGTCTAAGTAAGGTCGATGTCACCGAGGCGACGGTAGGCTCCATCGTTGCCATCTCCGGTATCGCAGACATCCATATCGGCGACACCCTCTGCTCGCCGGAGAACCCGGTAGCTATCCCGTTCCAGAAGATTTCCGAACCGACTATCTCGATGGATTTCCTGGTAAATGACAGCCCTCTGGCCGGCAAGGAAGGTAAATATATCACCTCCCGCCACCTGCGCGATCGTCTGTTCCGGGAGCTGAATACCGACGTCAGCCTCCGCGTCGAGGAGACAGAATCCACGGAGCGCTTCAAGGTATCCGGCCGCGGTGAGCTGCATCTCTCCGTTCTGATCGAAAATATGCGCCGTGAGGGATATGAATTTGCCGTCAGCAAGGCGGAGGTTCTTTATCATACCGACGACAAGGGCAAAAAGCTCGAGCCCATGGAGCGCGCTTATATCGATGTCGACGATGATTACTCCGGAAATGTCATCCAGAAGCTCAGTGAGCGAAAGGGTGAGCTCATCAATATGCACAGCAACGGCACCGGCTCCACCCGTCTGGAGTTCCTGATTCCGGCCAGAGGCCTAATCGGCTACCGCGGAGAATTCATGACAGATACCAAGGGAACCGGCGTCCTGAATACGATTTTTGAGGGCTACGGCCCCTATAAGGGAGACATCCAGTACCGCAAGCAGGGTTCTCTGATTGCCTTCGAGGCAGGCGAGGCCATTACCTACGGTCTCTTCAATGCCCAGGAGCGCGGCACCCTCTTCATCGGACCGGGCGAAAAAGTCTATGCCGGCATGGTCATCGGCCAGAACGGCAAGGCAGAGGACATCGAGCTGAATGTCTGCAAGACCAAGAAGCTGACCAATACCCGTTCTTCCAGCGCCGATGAAGCCCTGAAGCTGACGACTCCGAGAGTCTTGAGTCTGGAGCAGTGTCTTGAGTTCATCGATACCGATGAGCTTTTGGAGATTACGCCGAAGTCTCTTCGTATCCGCAAGAAGATTCTGGATCCGACCCTCAGAAAGAGAGCCGGTTTTAAGAAGGGATAAGAGTTTCAGAATAGAAACGATTGGAATCTATAAAATGTTAAGAATCGGCTCCGGCCGGCGAATAAATTTTCCACGTCGGGGGCAACTAGCCCCTCCTTAGGAAAACTTATTCGCCGGCCGGAGCCGGTTCTTTTTCTACACTGTCAATTTTTCCTTTCCGTTTCCTGAATATGAGCCAGCAGGGCTTCGCAGCCCTCTTTTACGTCGTCATAGGTTGCGTCGAAGTTGCCGGTATACCAGGGATCTGCGATGTCTCGCGGATGATCTGTATAGTCCAGCAGCAAAGACACCTTACCTTCCGGATCCTTGCCCAGAATCCGCATCATATTCTGACGGTTTCGGCTGTCCATACCGATGATGTAATCGTATTTGTCATAATCCGAACGCTGAAGCTGTACGGCTCGATGGTCTCCGCAGGGAATCCCCACCTCTTTTAGCTTCGCCCGGGTTCCCCGATGGACCGGGCTTCCGATCTCCTCCGTGCTGGTAGCTGCCGAATCGATGTAGAAATCATCGGCAATACCTTCTCGGTTCACCAAATCCTGCATGACATATTGCGCCATAGTGCTGCGGCAGATGTTGCCGTGGCAAATAAAAAGCACTTTTATCATAATCTCTATATTCCTCCATAAGTCTCGAAAACGTTGATTTTACAAGGGTTTTCAGACTTTCAGTTTTTCTTCAAATTTTCATAAGTCTCTATAAATCTTTGCAACTACACCATCAAGTGGTGTAGTAAATGGTGTAGTAATTTTAAGATATTACCACCATATCTGCTGCTCATACCGCAGTCAAATCTCCGTTCTGCTCTACTTCGGAGTGCTGACGGAACTGGGCAATCTGTGCCATCTGCTCCGCAGCGTGTGCATAACTTGCATGGGTGTAAACATTGAGTGTAACGCCTGCATCCGAATGTCCCATCAGATACTGAAGATTCTTAATGTCCATACCGCTGTTTGCATAATTCGTACAGAAAGTGTGACGGAACACATGGGGAGTAATGTGAGGCAGTGGCTTGTCCGGATGAAGTTTCTTATACTTCTTCATCGCCCAACGCATCTCATTCTCAATGTGGAGTGCTACCTTGGGATTGCCGTTCTTATCCAGCATAATAAAACCGGTACGTCCATCCACCATAGGCTCATTTTTGACCTTTGGGCGATATTCCAGCATCTTTTTCAGTGACTGGTAAACATCCTCTGTCATCGGTAAAAATCGGCATCCGCAGGCGGTCTTGGTGTCCTCCACATAGTATGTGCCGCCACGCTCCCGCACCAGCTGATGATCCACACGGATTCTGCGATTCTTAAAATCCAGATCCTTTTTCGTAAGACCACAGAACTCACTGACTCTCATTCCGGTTTCCAGAAGGACAACAAACTCGTCATAATATTTTGAGTATGTACTGTCATTTCTAATAAAGTCCATCCAGACAGCCAACTGTTCCTCCGTCAGTGCAGCTCTCGATACCGAATCGTTTACCACCGCATCTGTCAGTTTAAATACAAATGGGTTCTTTCTAACCGCATCCTCGTCATACGCCATCTGAAATGCCGGTTTCACGACACCACGCACACTGGTAATCGTGCTGTAACCTCTGCCGTCTTTTTGTAGCTTAGCAAACCACTGTTTGGCATCTGACACCTTAATCGTACTGATTTTTCGGTAGCCGAAGTCCTCTTTCTTGACCAGATTCAGAACAAAATTGTAGCCGACCTGTGTGTTATAACGCACACCATTCTTCAAACTGATATACTTTTCCAACAGCTCAATTACGGTAATCTGTCCTGCCTCATAGTCGATACCATCATCTACCTGCTTCTGAATCTCCTTTTCTTTCTGACGAAGTTCCTGCAAAGTCGGAGCATAGACGGTCTGTCTCTTTCCCCGGCAGTCTGTGTATCTGTATTGATAGATCAGATCCTTTCGCTGGCTTTCTCCTGTTTTCAGCACACGTCCTTTATTATCTTTTCGTTTCATAATTCCATTCGATCTCCTTTCTCTCAAAAGGAGTCTCGATGTGACATCTCTATGATACCACATCGGAGTGCCTTTTTCTATCATGAAGCTTACAGATATTAAATGGAAAATACCTGCTCTATATACTTATCGAATAACCGTTTTTTGATCAGCCTCTTATTTCCAACCCAAAGAACAAAATTGCAATCCTTATCATTGGTAATTTCACGCAGCTTCCCCATTCCGATTCCGGAATATGCCGCCGCTTCTTCCAAAGTTAAATTTGCTTTTTCCCAGATAGGAATTTCTTTCATGCAATACCTCCAATTTCTATATCCAAGTGGCAAAACGGCAAGAATATATATCTATAAATGCTCTGCCACTTCACAAAATCTGCCGTTTCACAGTCCATTATCGGAACCAGATCCACCAGTCTTTCCCCTGGCGTTCGCTTGCGATTTTATCTCCCATGGAGTTTTTCGCCAGCCGAACGGTTCGTTCGGAAATTCCCCGTTCTCTTGCTTCTGCGTTGATTTCTGCAATGGATACTTTTTTGCCTTCTGCCAGAAACTCTGTAATCAGCTTTATCGCCATCTCCTGCTTCAGTTCCGTTTTACTGCCTTCTCCACCGGCAAGTAAATCTTCTGCGCTGATATCATAGGCACCAATCCATCGGAATCCTTTCTCGTCTCCCAGAGAAAACGCCAGCGACTGCCCCGGCGGTGCCAGAGAACTTTTTTCGTGAACAATCACCCGTGTGGTCGGGTCCATTTTTACCTTGCCGATAAATAACAGACTTCTCACAACTGCCGTAATATCAATGGAACCAAGTCCCCGATAAGTGCTTTGACTGCCGGATGCCTTATTCAGATGCCCGATCATCACAATGGCACAGTTTGTATTTTGTGCGGTATCTGCCAGTCTGCGGAAAATCGGTCGGACTTCGTTGGCACGGTTCATATCCACATTAGCTCCAAGAAATGCCTGTAACGGATCAATGATAACCAACCTGGCATTGTTTTCTCTGATTGCACTTTCGATACGCTTGTCCGCCAGTGTCAACGGCTGATCTGCATCATCAATTACCAGTACCCGTTCCATGTCAGCTTCGGCAGAAACCAGTCTCGGTTTGACTGTATCGCCAAGACCATCCTCTGCCGTCTGAAAAATCACATTAAACGGCTCAAACGGTTCCATTTGCGGCAGATACTTTCGGTTCGTACACGCCGCTGCAAGCTGCATAGCAAAAAATGTTTTTCCCTCTCCTGGATTTCCCTGGATAATCGTCAGCTTGCCGAATGGAATGTACGGATACCAGAGCCATTCCACTTCTGTCTGCTGAATTTCACTCATGCGAATCATCGGAACCACTTTCTTTTCCGGCTTTATGCGAAGTTCAATCGTTTCCTCAATATATTTTCCATGTGGCAGTTCTTCTTTGAGCATCAGGACTTCATTCCAGTCCTTTGCGCATGGCATCAGACGAATAACTGTCATATGTTCGGGAATGCTCCCCAGCAAGCGCTCCACTGCATCATTACCGGCTTTATCCGCATCTGTACAAATATAAATAGTTTCCATATCACTGCGTTCAGAAAGAAAACCTTCCAAAGACTTTGCTCCAATGCCTCCCAATGATAAATAATTGCGGGATTTCCAATTTTTCGGATACAAGGCAATAAATGACATCAGATCAATCGGTGCTTCAAATACAAACAGACTCTTTCCATCACTCCGGTAAGCAAAATTATGTGCTTTATCAGAACCCAGCACATCCATCCGAAATGTATCTTCTGTTCCTTTGCAATGGGCATATCGGGGAATCCCGGATTCATCCGTTCCTACAAATACAACATTGTGACGCTGTGCATCCTCATAAATCAAACCTTCCTTGTAAAACTCCTGAATCAATTTTTCTGGAATCTTCCGCTGACGGAGATACACCATTGCTCTTTCGATATACCTGTTTCTTGGTGGAAGGCGAAACTTTTCTGATGGTGCAGCTGTTGTACTATTGTCTGCCGGAGCTTCTCCAATCAACAGAAATACTGCTTCCGGAAATGTCTTGCTGAAAAATTCCATCACAAAATCAATCGGGTATCCACCTTTGCTCTGACTATGCCGAAACCATTTGTTTCCTTTAACTGTCAGACTGTCATGCCGTTTCCAGCGATATTCATTTCCGCTTTTTATCAGTGTCTCCCCCTGTGAATGTAAAAACTGTACCAAATCAACCTGATTTGCCCGATCAATCTGTTCTTGTGTGTAATTCATATCCTACCTCCGTCTTAAAGTGAATGTTCTGTTTCTTTCGTTCTGTCAGAACGCAGTATTGTAGAATCTGCTTCTCGCAATGCCTTATCTATATCACTTTTAATCTGATACAACAGCATCAAATCTTTCTGCATGAGCTTGTACTCCTGATACTCTGTTTCTTTTTGCTCTGCCAGTTCCGAAAACTCTTTCTGCCAGGCTTTCAGAGGAAAAGGCTCCTTTTCAAGTCCTGCTTCTTTTAATTTTCGCTTTACCATATAGAAACGTCGAAGCTCGCTTTCATGCTCTGCTTTATACTTTTCTCTTGCTTTTGTAAAACGATATTTGCCACTTTTCAATTTTTCAAAGACCGGCTTTAATTCCGTATAGACCTTAGCATTTTCTATCATCTGTCGGAGTTCTTTCATCCGCTGTTGTTTTTGATTCATAGAAGATTTTTGAAGTTCCACTTTTTCATCGACAGAAGAAAGATAGCTTTCAAAATCACTGAGGGTCAGTATATTTCTCTGTTTCAGATAAGCACACTCATTCATAAAGCGTTTCAAATTGTTTTTCTTAGCTTTTACTTTTCCTCTGGCATAGGTCATAGCTGTTTGATTACGCATGGTATGTGCTTCACTGAGCAGCTGTGCCAGATATATTTCCTGTGGCTCTCTCAAAATTTTCTTTGTTTCCTGAATCCACTCTTTCAGTGCCGCAATGGTGCTCTGCATACTCCGTACCATACGATTGGCTGCTTTTATCCAGCGATTCAGTTCACCTGTTTCCGTGCGGATGCCCTTCTTTTCCATCTTACGAACATGGGGACCTTCATGCACAGTCGGTATCATATCTAATCCCTGATCCACATAGGACTGATGCGTGATGCGGCACTCCAATCCTTTTTCTTCAAATTTCACATTTACCATATCTGCCCATGCTCTGCGCCACATATCCAACGTTTCCGGTCTGCCCCAGTTTGTGGTCGGAACAGCATCAAATTCCCACTGTCCATTTTCCTTTTTTACTCGATTTCCATTCTCGTCCAGACGATAAACTCTGTGCTGCTTTGCTCCCCATGTTCCATCTTTATTTAATGGACGAATGGGCACCAGAACATGAAAATGAGGATTTTGGATTCCCCCCTCTTCCCGGTCAGGCTGATGTACCGCAAGATCTACAATCATGCCATCAGAGACAAAATATTTCTGAACAAATTCTCTCGCCAAAGCAATATTCTCATCCATTGAAAATTCATTTTGCAAGGCGATGTCAAAGCTGTATGCGAGCTGTGCATCCGCACGTTTCTCCACTTGCTCTACTTCATTCCAAAGCGTATATCTGTCAGAAAATCGTTCCGGTGCATGTTCCGGGAGAAAAATTTCTTTCAAAACAACACCGCCCTTCCGTGTATAATCATGGGTTTCTCCGTCCCATAAATTATGCAGTTTTTCTCCTGCTCGGTAAGCAGCACTGGCAACAGCGGTCCGTCCTTCACTGCGTTTAATCTGCTCCACATGAAAATGATACAGAGCCATCAACTGCCACCTCCCATTTCATGCTTCTGCATTGCATCTGTTACCAGCTCCTGCACGGCAGACAAGGCAAATACCTGTTCCATCAGAGAATAAAATTCTACCCGTGTCAACATATCTGCTTCTTTGGAAATGCTCTGGATTGCACCACCCATGTTGCAGAGATGATGCGTCCTCTGTTTGTTCGCTTTTTTCTCCAGATGTTTCTGACGGTTTTGCAAAAGCTGAATCTTATTTTCATACTGCTGTACTTTCAGTCGGGCAGCTTCTAACTGCTCCAGAATTTTTTCTTTGTCTCCCATGTTCCGTTCACTCCTTCATTTTTTATTTATACTTACTGCTGTAAGATATGCAAAAAGAGATAGGCGTCAGCCGCAAGAGTCATCTCTTGCCCGGAATGCAATTCTGCAATCTGCAAATGTGTTCAGACACGAGCCGATACCTTCGGAGAACGCACATACCGGAACGAAAGAACCGGTATAGAAGTGCGCCCTTAGTTCCTAAGGGATTTTCTCTTGTTGAAGCATTCACGTTTTCCTGTCCCTTACACTTCAAATTTTAATTGCTGAAATAAAAAAAGCTATGGACCTGTAATGCGCCTGATGTGCACCAGCAGTCTATAGACAAAAAAATACCGCCGTATGCTTTTTCACACACTGCGGTACTTCATACTGTTTTAATCTAATTTTTCTTTCATTTGCAGAAGTTCTTTTCTTTTGTTCTGCAACAGTTCCATCATTTGATCAATCTGCTCGATTGCTTCTTCTATCTGCCGTTTTTTATCCGTGGCTTCTTCCAAAGTTCCTATCACAATATAATGGAGCGATGTTTCAAAAAACTCTGCCAGCTCAATCAGAAAATCTACGGATGGTCTGCGCAGTCCGCATTCAATCTTGGCTATCATATTCTGGCTGACATTTAATTTTTCTGCAAGCTGTTCCTGTGATAAATTCATCTCCTGGCGAAGCTGTTTGATACGCTTTCCAGAGGCTTTTGTGTCGTATTGCATAATATTTTTCCTTAATAGCAGACTATAAATCAGTAACTCAAACTTCGCACTTAAATAAGTGCCTATGCGCCTTGAAAATTCAATAATAACTGGCATAAATATAGCATG
>CAVFGF010000022.1:0-27013 GCA_963621925.1 Alistipes onderdonkii
AAGTGCTTCGGGCTGGTTCTGAATAGTTACACTGTTCCATCACCGTCGGGAACAGGGAGCTGTCCGTATGGGGCAGGAAGCAGCAGGCTACAAATTCATCCATATAGCCCGGCTCCGTCGAAAGCTCCAGATAAGTCATATTCTGCGCCAGCTCATAAACCTTTTTCTCTGCCTTCGTCGAAAGCAGCATCGCATAGGCGCCGCACAGAGAGGAATTGCCGATATAATGATAGCATTCGATGGGGATATCCGGGAACATACCGATATTTACCGCGTTCTGCATATTGATACCGCTTCCGATACCGCCTGCAACATAGACCTCCTCGATCATGCTGATATCGAAGTCCAGGCTCTTCAGCATGGTCCGAATCGCAGAGAAGATCGCGCCCTTGGCCCGGATAAAGTTATCGATATCTACTTCTGTAATCTCGACATCCTTGCTGCCGGCCGCCTCCTCCTCGAAGGCCAGCACATAGCTTCCCATGCCGTAATGGTCATGCTTGATCCGCTTTCCCTCGCGGATAAACTTGCCCTTCGGACTGATGATACCGCAGCGGAAGAGCTCCGCAATCACATCGATGATACCGGAGCCGCACAGGCCGATAGGCTTCTGTCCCGGATCACCGATAATATCAAAGGTAGGCTCCATGGTCTCCTTGTCGATGGTACAGGCCTCGATGGCGCCGTCCGTCGCACGCATACCGCAGCTGATATCACCGCCCTCAAAGGCCGGTCCTGCGGAGCAGGCACAGCTCATCATAAAGTCGGAATTTCCGAAGACCAGCTCGCCGTTGGTTCCCAGGTCGATAAACAAAGAGAAATGCGGCTGGTTCCAGATCATGCTGACCAGGGCGCCTGCCGTGATATCGCCGCCGACATAGCTGCCGATATTCGGTGAAATGATCACATGGGCATCCGGATGCACATGCAGGCGAATATCGGAGGCAAAGATGGAATTTGTCTTATAAAAGGCCGGAATATAGGGTTCCATACGCAAGGGATCCGCATTGATACCCACCAGAAGATGATTCATAGTGGAGTTGCCGCCGACAGACAAACGGTAAATCTGACGGGAGCTGACACCTGCCGCCCGGCTCATCTGCTGAATCATCGGATTCAGGGTCTCGTCGATGATCGCGTCCTGCAGCTTCTTATGTCCGCCCGGCTTCTGGGACTCGATGATACGGTTGATAACGTCCGCACCGTACCGGATCTGTCCGTTACCGGAGGACGCCTTTGCCAAAATCTTGCCGCTCAGCATATCGACCAGAACCGCGGATACAGTGGTGGTACCGATATCGATAGCCAGACCTGCCGCCACGACATCCACCGACTTCTCGAACACATCGTAGACGAACACATGCTCCTTATTCTGGGCAATGACACATTGCACTTCGAAATCACTGGCCCGCAGTACATTCGGAAGCTCCATCAATACTGAAAACGGAAGCTCAATCTTCTCGATGCCGGTCGCTGCCTGCAGCGCTCTTGTAAGCCGCTCATTATCCGGCATGGTATCATCCAGGCTCGGCACGTCCATCTTAAGCGGTACGATACGAATGTTATTGCCCGGGGTCAGATCTGCCTCTGAAAGATGCTCCATGCAGTCATCAAAGATCTGAATCTCCTGCGGGGAGCTCAAATCCGCCACCTTCATGCGGCTCCGGTACGCAGACGCGATATCCGGCACCATTACCTGTACGTCTCCGGCTACGCTACTGCAGCAAGCCAGCCGCCAGCCTTCCGCCCACTCTTCGTCATTGATATGGCGGGTCTTTTTGGAATCCAGCTCGCCTCCCAGCAGCTTCACCCGGCACTTCCCGCAGGAACCATTGCCGGAACAGGGCGCGTCGATAACCACGTTCGACTTTCGTGCCGTCTCAAGCAGGTTTTCCCCTACCATGGTCGAAACGGTCACTTCCTCGCCATTTTCAAACCGGAATATTACATTTGCCATTGATTATCCTCCTGATCGATTTCCCTCTCTTGAACAAATCCCTTTGTCAAGATTATAACATACTCTCTGCACTTAGTCCAATCTAACTTGGTGGTTTTTCCTCTTTCCCGTGAGGAAATCTACAGGAGTTTTTTTCTTAAGGAAATGCTGATTTAATCAGCATTTCCTTAGAACCTCCGGTGGATCGCACGGATTTGCTGCGGAATTTGCTGCTGCGCAGCGCAAATCCGGCGAGGGAAACGCTTTAATCAGCGTTTCCTTAATCGAGCTTCAGGTCACCGTCCTTGATCCAGCCTATTTTCCGCTCGATTTCACAGAAAACCGTGCTTAAGACAGCCGGAAGCACAAAGCAGATCAGGATAAGTCCTGCCCAGTCAAAGCCGGTAATGGCGGCTCTTGTTCCCGCCTCAATCTCGCTCATCCATCCGGTATAGACACCGATCTGTCCCACCAGGCCGCAGGTTCCCATACCGCTGGATACAGGGGTTCCGTTCATCGTCATATGGAAGATGCAGGTGGCAATAGGACCTGTAATGGCACTGGTCAGAGTCGGTGCAATCCAGATGCGTGGATTTTTCACGATATTTCCCATTTGAAGCATACTGGTACCGATGCCCTGGCTTACCAGACCGCCCACGCCATTTTCCTTATAGCTCATGACTGCAAAGCCTACCATCTGGGCGCAGCAGCCGGCCACTGCAGCGCCTCCTGCAAGGCCCGTCAGACCCAGGGCCGCACAGATCGCTGCACTGGAAATCGGCAAGGTCAATGCCACACCGACCAATACGGATACCAGGATTCCCATTGCAAAGGGCTGGAGCTCCGTCGCCCACATAATCAGCTGACCGACGCTCGAGGCAGCCGCACCGATGCCCGGTGCAATCAGCTCAGCCAGGCCGACGCCCACAAAGATCGTGACACCGGGGGTCACGAGAATATCAATTTTTGTTTCCTTGCTGACCATCTTGCCGCACTCTGCCGCGATGACCGTGATCACAAGGACAGCCAAGGGACCGCCTGCGCCGCCCAGTACATTTGCCGCATTTCCCACAGCCACCAGGCTAAAGAGTACCAGCGGCGGACACTGAAGCGCCCAGCCGATGCTGACCGCCATCGCCGGACCGGCTACTGCGCTGGCATAGCCTCCAAGCTCCGTCAGGTACTCCAGCCCCAGCTGTTTTCCCAGGGTGCTTACAATCGTACCGATCAGGAGGCTGGCGAAGAGTCCCTGCGCCATGGCTCCCAATGCATCTACCAGATAACGCTTTACACTGATTTCAACATTTTTCTTTTTCAGAAACATTTTGATTGCTTCCATTTTTTTGTCCTCTTTTCCTTCTTCTTGCTGTTCTGATTTTAAAGCCTATACATCATAACATACAGGTGACAAGACAGCAAGAAGTTCTGAGCATTTTGTTTTCTATTTCTTTTTCTCGTTTTGTCTTTTATTCTGTTGATATCCTTTTATTTGTCAGATAATTTTAATTTTTACACTCTTTTTATAATATATTTCTAACTATTTCATCATAGTTTTGTAATATTTATCTGGTAGAATCTTTCCTAAATAAGAGAACGTGAATGCTCGAAATGAGGTGGGCTTATGAAAAAAATAATGACTTGTATGATAACCGCATTGTTACCATTGTTACTTTTGGTTCTTTCCCTGTCTCCGATTTCTGTAAAAGCGGAAACGCAGACCGAGGAATCGCTCCCGGTTCTTTCTCTTCAATATCATACTCTGGAGGAATCGGAAAAATGGATTCTTGACGAGGTTCTGGCTGATTCGGTTTCCGAACATGTCGTAGACATGGAAGAGGCTTCCGTACCCTGTACCATTGGTGAACTGATTGACCGGGGTACATCCTCCTATCTCTTCTACCAGGATGAGACAGCGAACGGCACCGTCTACACGGCAGCCGGTTACGCCCTGACCGAAGATGGCCGCTATGTCTACTTTGAATTTACCTCGGACACTTCCTTTGATGCGAAGACCGTTGATCTCGAGATTGCCAAAAACTTTGGAAGCTTCGGTACCTCGAATGCCTTATCCTAAAAGGCTTTATAATACATCCTCAAACCTAAGAATCCCCGGCTGTTTAAAAACAGCCGGGGATTCTTAAGTTTTATGCTTTCTACAGCAGGGCTTCCACAACCTTCTCCAGGTTGTCACGGATCGCGATATGCTGCGGACAGACCGTCTCGCATTCGCCGCACTTGATACACTCATCAGCCGGTCTTCTGCCATGACTGCCTACCAGCCATTCCTCCTGGTGCTTTGCCAATGGCTTATCCTTATAAAGCGTCAGGTAATTCATGGCTGTAAAGGATCCGGAAATACCGATCTCCTGCGGACAGACCTTCGCGCAGTAATTACAGGTGGTGCAGGGAATCAGCGGGATCTTCGCCAACTCCTCCTGAGCCTTTTTCAGCGTCTCCTTCTCGGCATCGCTTAAGCCCTGGAACTCCTTCATGTAGGACAAATTATCCTGCATCTGCTCCACATTGCTCATACCGGACAGTACGGTGATCACACCCTCCAGGTTTGCCGCAAAGCGAACGGCCCAGGAGGCTACAGAGGAATCGGGTTCTGCGGCCTTCAGTACCTGGGTGACTGTTTCCGGCGGATTTGCCAGCATGCCGCCCTTGACCGGCTCCATGATCACGACGGGTTTGCCGTGCTTTCTGGCTACTTCATAGCAGGCTCTCGACTGGATGGCCGGATTTTCCCAGTCCGCATAATTGATCTGCAGCTGTACAAACTCCATTTCCGGATGCTTGTTCAGAAGCTCCTCCAGCTCTTCCGGCGTCGAATGGAAGGAGAAGCCCACATGCTTGATCTTGCCTTCTGCCTTCTTTTCCTGTACCCAGCTCCAGAGGTCAAAATCGTCAAAGAAATGGGTTCTTCCCTCTCCCAGGTTGTGAAGCAGGTAGAAGTCAAAGTAGCCGGCACCGGTCTGCTTTAAGGAGGTGTCAAACTGGGCAATGGCTTCCTCGCGGGTCTTGCAATTGATCCAGGCTGCGTTCTTTGTTGCCAGCTGATAGCTTTCTCTCGGATAGCGCTCTACCAGAGCCTGACGGATCGCATCCTCGCTGCCGGCATAGGCCCAGGCGGTGTCGAAATAGGTGAAGCCTGCTTCCAGGAAGAGGTCGACCATCTGTTTGGTCTGCTCAATATCGATTTTGTCTTCTTTCCTGGGGAGACGCATGAGGCCGAAGCCGAGCTTCTTGATATCTTCGCCTAAATAGCTCATAAAAAATGCTCCTTTCTTTGTTGAATCATATTGGCTAACTCCCGCAGTGCCAGCTCGAAAATGCTACGCATTTCCTCGCTGCCGGGCTTGCGCCCCATTAAGAATAAGAAAAATGGG
Source organism: Alistipes onderdonkii (assembly GCA_963621925.1). Taxonomy (GTDB): domain Bacteria; phylum Bacillota; class Clostridia; order Lachnospirales; family Lachnospiraceae; genus Laedolimicola. The sequence goes on from CAVFGF010000022.1 coordinate 5,326, forward strand.
ATATTGACTGCAAGCAGCCAAATCCCACTTTTCTTATTCTTAGCACTGCTTAATGCTTCGCTACATGATCGGATCCAGTCCCAGTACCGGATGGTTCTTCTCCTGCAGGAAGGCCATCAGGGCTTCTTCATCCGTCGCTACGGTCTCGTCAGCGATCATATCGGTGAAGTTGTCGATGCCGTACTTTTCTTTTGCGGACTTGTTCAGGCGCTCTGCGACGTCATCCTTCAGCTCCTTGGGCATCCATACGATACGCTCGAAGCCGCCCTCTGCGCTCATGAACTTCTTCGATGCGATGAAGTGACGGCCGTGACCCATGAAGCCCGGTGTCTGCACACCGCCGCCTGTCATGCTCGCCAGCTCACCGAAGGTCATGCCGAGCGGCGTCATACCTGCATACTCACGGTTTGCGATAATGACACCGTTGGAGAAGGGCTCGATACCACAGATACACTCGAAGCATCCGCAGGAGGTCATCGGGTCTTCCATGATGGAGTACAGGGTTACCTTCTCAAGGGCTCCCTGGGTAGCCTCGGATACCATACGGTTGACATCCGGATAGATACCCTTCACTTCATCCTCACAGCCTTCCTTGGAAATCGGCTGGCAGGGTCCGGTCGGATTCAGCTCCTTGGTTGCCTTTGCGTCCAGCCAGGATACGGCTCCGCAAAGTCCCAGACGCTCCGGAGTTACTACGCAGCAGTGGGACGGTGCAAAGGACTGGCAAAGCGTACAAGTATAGAACTGCTCTACACTCTCATCCGTCAGTGTTTCCAGACGCTCATCTCTCTTCTCATAGGTCGGCATTGCGACAGTATCCAGCAGCTCCTGCACCTTGTCTGCGTCTGTTACGATGGTAACCTGACACTTATCTACGACGATATCGAACTCGTCCATGATCATGTTGTAAAGAACCTCTGCAAAATGAGTCAGGCGAAGTCCCTTCTCATAGGCTTCTTTATTGACACGGACACGAATCTGGTTTCTCTGGCCGGTGTGCATTACACCCTCCATGTAGTTATACCATGCGTGGATCTTACGCTCGATAACCGGCTCGAAGTCGGACTGCATCTTTGCGCCTGCTACCTGCACATAAGTAGCCAGTGCGAAGGTCTGTCCCTGCTCCAGCTCGTCCAGATCCTTGCCTACGATGGTGATCTTATGATCCTCTACAGCGTCAGCGTCGCAGGTCTGTACGATCTCACAGGTCGGTGCCTTGTGAGAGCTGAACTCTACCTGCATATCGCCTCTGCGGATAACCTCGCCCTCGAAGGCGGAAGCGAATGCTACCGGAATCGGAAGCTCTGTCAACTTAATCTTGATATTACGCAGCTCCAGGGACTTCTTTACGGTCATACTGTGATCCAGTACAGACTCCAGTGCGCCCGGAACCTGATTCTCGCCCAGATCTACGTCTACGATTACCGGGAAGCCCAGCGCGATAGCGCCTGCGCCTGCGGATACAACGACCTCGTTCAGAGCACCGAAGGTGTTGACAAAAGCAGGCACTCTTTCTTTGGTATATGCCAGCAGTCCAGGCAGATCACCCGGTGTTACATTACCGAAGATCAGAGCCGCACGGATAGCTACGGTTACGACATGGATCACGGCGGTAACATCATGTCCCAGCGGAACTACACGGAAGTCCAGGCCGATCTTCACACCGCCCTCGCTGCACTGCTCGATGACGTCGCCGATCAGGAAGGTCATGATACCCTTGCTCTGGTAATCCTTTACGACGTTTACTACATCTTCTGCGTTGTCAGCCTTACCGAGTACTACGGCTACGCCCGGGATATCGCCGGTTACAAGGGGTACACCCAGAGAACGGATAATCGGATCCGGTACGAAGCCGATGCCGCTGTCTCCTGCATAGGGATCTGCGTTGTCTACATACTTCAGAGCTTCGATAATCTCTGCTCCCACTGCGGTAGCGAGGCCGGCATTCAGAGCCTCTCCTAAATCCTCTTTGTTCGAAATCAGGCTTTTCAATACGCCTACACAGGCCGGCAGATCACCGAGCTTGCTTACCTTTACACCGGTTGCTGCATAGATGGTCGGCAGGAAGTAAGCGGTATCCGGCATTGCTACCTTTTTGTCCTCACCATATTTGGCAATAGCATCGTTTACTGCACCTTCTGTCAGGCCTGCCACTGCATTTGAGCCCGCGTAAATCAAATCTGTTAATGCGCTCATTTCTTATGTCCCTCCTTGGGTGATGTAGCTGTTGTTTCAGCAGCCCTTAATGCCTAAATTTTAGCACTCCTGTATAGGGAAGTCAAGAACCCCCGGGGTGGGATTTGGTGAATATGACAGAAAAAGCTGTGTTGGTACCATAAATTAAGACAAATCCGAATGAATCTGCTATACTAAGGAAATACTGATTTAATCAGCGTTTCCCTAAAAATCACACACCTGTTATCCTTGCAACTTGTATTCTGACTGCATTTATCTGATTTTAGGAGGTTTTATGAAAACTTTGTACTTTGACTGCTTTTCCGGAGTCAGCGGTGACATGCTGCTCGGCGCGTTTCTGGATTGCGGTGTGGATGTGGAATATTTAAAAGAAGAACTTGCAAAGCTTCATGTGGAGGGCTTTCATATTGAAGCAGAAAAAACTGTAAAACACGGAATATCCGGAACTTCATGCCATGTCATCCTGGAACAGCATGAACATACTCATCGGCATTTATCGGATATCCGTGCGATTCTGGACGCCAGTACCCTGGATCAGCCGGTGAAGGACACAGCCTATACGATATTTGAAAAGATTGCCCGCGCCGAGGGCCATGTCCACGGCATCTCCATGAATGAGGTGCATTTTCATGAGGTAGGCGCACTGGATTCCATCGCCGACATTATCGGAGCTGCCATCTGCTTTCATGCACTGGCTCCGGAGCAGGTTTATACTTCTGCTGTCAATGTGGGAAAAGGCACGGTAAAATGTGCCCACGGATGGATTCCTGTGCCCGCACCTGCTACCCTTGCTATTGCAGAGGACTCGACCCTTCCTATCTACTCCGCCCACGCAGACAGTGAAACCGCCACCCCTACCGGAATGGCAGTTCTGAGTACCATTGCCACATACGTACCGGAGCTGCCCTCCATGCGCATTGAACGAATCGGATACGGCTTCGGTGAGCGGGACTTTCCTATGCTGAACGCTCTCCGCCTTCTTGTCGGCGATACGCTTTCATATCATGATATGTAACTGTTCAGAGCCAAGCAAAATTTCATAAATCAGACATGAAATGCTTGCATTTCTGAGGCTGATTTTGAAATTTTATTTGGTGGATACGCCACACCGACGAAATGCAAAGCATTTTGGAGGTTGGCTCTGAACAAGTTACAATGATATCATAAAAAGCGGCATACAGTGGTTTTCTGAAACCATTGTATGCCACTTTTTAAGTCTTATCCTATAATACCTTACTCAGGAAATCGATGGTTCTCGGCTCCTTCGGATGAGCCAGTACCTCCTCCGGCGAACCCTGCTCGACGATATAACCGCCTTCCATGAAGACGACGCGGTCAGCTACCTCGCGGGCAAAACCGATCTCATGGGTTACGACCACCATGGTCATACCCTCGCGAGCCAGCTCCTTCATTACCGCCAATACCTCGCCGACCATCTCCGGGTCGAGAGCGGATGTCGGCTCATCAAAAAGCATGATATCCGGCTTCATAGCAAGGGCACGGGCAATGGCCACACGCTGCTTCTGTCCGCCGGAGAGCTGGCTTGGGAAAGCATCTGCCTTATCCGCCAGACCGACACGGGTCAAAAGCTCCATGGCCTTTTTTCTGGCTTCTTCCTTATTCATCACCTTCAGATGCACCGGCGCCAGGGTCATATTGTCCATGACAGTCAGGTGATTAAAGAGATTAAAATGCTGGAATACCATACCGATGTTCTGACGCACCTTATTGATATCCGTATGCTTGTCGGTGACATCGTGGCCGTCCACCAGGATCTGACCTGCCGTAGCCGTCTCCAACTGATTCAGACAGCGCAGGAATGTGGACTTTCCGCTTCCGGAAGGACCTAACAGTACGACTACCTCGCCCTCGCTCACATCCATACTGATATCCTTCAAAACCTCGAGCTTGCCGAAACTCTTCTTCAGGTTTGTTACATGGATCTTATTATCTGCCACGGTTTACCCTCCTCTCGATTCTCTTCGCCAGTTTGCTTAAGGTAATGATGACGATCATATACATGATGCCGACAATGGCCCAGGACTGCAGTGGCTTCAGAGTATTACCGGAAATAGTCTTACCAATCAGGGTAAGCTCCGGGAATGCGATAACCGAAAGAATCGATGTATCCTTCAGCGTAATGATAAACTGATTGATGATCGAAGGAATCATAGTGCGGACTGCCTGCGGCACTACAACCAATGCCATGGAAGACCCATAGGATAAGCCCAGGCTTCTGGATGCCTCCATCTGGCCCCGATCCACACTCTCGATCCCGGCACGGATAATCTCAGCCATATATGCGCCGCAGTTCAATGACAGGGCGATGGTACCAGCCTGCAGTGCGCTCATACGGAAGCTGGTCGCCCCCATCAGCTGCATGCCTGCCGGAATACCAAAAAATACAAAATACGCCAGTACAATCAGCGGAACGCCTCGAATCGCGTCCACATAGACTGTACCAATCAGATTCAGTGCCCGATTATGTCCTACATTCATAAGGCCGAAAATCATACCGATCACCGTGGCGATAACCAGGGTCAACAGTGTCATCAGCAGGGTCTGTCCCATACCCTTTAAAAGCATGGTGCCGTATACCTGAAGAATTGCTACCATAGATCTGTTCTCCTTCTGCTTATATTCCCGCTCCTGGCAGGGTTTCCTTTTGCGGAATGCTTCCTGCATTGTGGAAACCTCCGTATCCGGGAGCTTTCACAGTACAGGAAGCAGCTGCATAACTATGCAGCTGCTCCGCAGACTCTATTTTAATCGCCAAGATACTTGTTCAGGATCTCATCGTATGTTCCATTGTCCTTGATGTTCTTGAGACCTGCGTTGAACAGATCCAGAAGCTCCTGATTGGACTCGTTCATGATGGCCATACCATAAGGAGCAACTTCGCTGGCCGTGCTCTCCACGATGGTCAATTCCAGATTTCCGGTCTTGATGCTGTCCGCCATGATGGGCTTATCCTCTACGCAGGCGTCTGCCTGTCCCAGAACCACTGCCTGATACATGTTCGGAGAATCCTCATAGGTATCGATCTTAAAGCCATACTCTTCCTGCAGCTGTACGGCATAGTTCGCACCTGCTGTCGCGTTCTTTACTGCGATGGTCTTGCCCTTCAGATCATCCAGGCTCTCGATTCCGCTGTCTGACTTTACAGTAAATACCTGATAAGAATCATAATAAGAATCGGAGAAAATCCATCCGTTTTCCTTACGCTCATCGGTAATACTTGCGCCTGCCAGAAGTGCGTCAGCCTGACCGGTCTGTACCGCTGTTCCGGCAGAATCCCAACCAAGGCTCTTAAGCTCTACCTTGAAGTTCTGATCCGCTGCAACCGCATTGATGATATCTACATCAATACCTACGAATTCACCGTTCTTATCGGTAAACTCGAAGGGACGGAATACTGTATCCATGGCGATAATCCACGTCTTGTCGGAAGCTGTGGTGTCCGAAGCTTTTGCATCCTCCGTCGCATCTGTACTCTCAGTCGTTTCTGTGGCTGTGGTGTCCGCTGTCGTATCGGAAGCAGAGGAACCGCATGCAGCAAGACCGAGCGTCATGCTTGCAACCAAAGTCAATACAAGTAACTTTTTCATAATCAATTACTCCTTTTCTCCGACCCTTCGGCCGGCAATATTTAACAGAAGGGCGATGTATTCCTAAATACACCGCCCTTGATGTCACTGTATAATTATAAATTTTTCTATCGGTATTGTCAAGCAAAAACCATCTCGCGGAAATCTATCAAATACTGTTAAATTTGTAACTATTCAGCACCTTCACAGTTACTTAAATTTTCTTTGCTGCTTCCAAGACCAGCTCTACCGCGCGATCAATGCCCAGTTTTTCCGTATTCAGGGTCAAATCATAATTGCGGGCATCTCCGTAGACCGTCTGGGTATAATACTCACAGCTCTTCTTTCTGGAGCGGTCTGCATCCCGGACGTCCTTCTCTACCTGTGCCAGAGGAACTCCCGGCATCAGCCCGGACATACGATTGACTCTCCAGGTGAAGCTGGCATGTGCAAAAACATGGAGACAATGATCGAATTCTCTTAGGATATATTCGCTGTTTCGTCCCAGGATGACACAATTTTCATGATTTGCCATCTCGCGGATCGCATCTCTTTGCGCCTGCCAAAGTTCCTCATCCAAGGGCTTGTTGTAAAAATCAAAGAGGCTCTGCGCAAAGCCAAAGCTTTTGGGTACCCGCTCGTCCCAGCGGCGTACCAATTCCGGATCCAGCTTGGGATTCGCCAGGGCTGTCCTTAAAATAATATCCTTATCGTAAAATTCGATTCCCAGCTCCTTCGCGACACGTCTTCCGATCTCTCCGCCGCCGGCACCGAATTCCCGGGCTATCGTAATAATTTTCTTCATCAAGGATTTCCTCCCTTTCTGTAAGCCTGTCGGCTATCGTCCTCTGTTCTCATTATAACGAACAAAAGGGCTTCGGGCAACCCCTTTCTCACAGAGATAGCCGAGATCAAAAGAGCACCCCTGATATCTCAGGGATGCTCTTAAAAATTCCAAATTAAACCTCAAGATAAGAATCTGCGTACAGATTGTTGTTCTTGATGATATCGCAGGACTTGATGGTCTCCATCAGTCTCAGGTCGTTCGGGTTTACGATAGCGGAGGTCAGACCGTTCATCATAGCCATTGCTACCATCGCGGAGTCCATGATCGGACGGATGTGCTTCGGCATACCGTTGGAGTTGTTGGACAGACCACCGGTGGACTTCATGCCCATGTCGGAGATCATCTTGATGAACTCCAGAACCTGCATCTGCTTGTCCTGCATTCCCTTGATAACCAGGAACAACGGGTCAAACCACATATCCTCGGCAACGTCCATGCCATGCTCCATGCCTCTCTCCATCAGAGTCTGCATGTACATCATACGCTCGTCGTTGTCCTTCGCGATTCCTTCGCCGTTGCAAAGTGCGATAACGATCGCATCATTTGCAGCTGCCAGGTCTACATACTCCAGTCTTCCGGAAGCATCTGCGGAGTTCACGATGGGCTTACCCTTTGCACGATTGTATACAGAGATACCAGCCTCGATCGCTGCTACATTGGAGGTATCCAGTGCCAGCGGAACATTGTCGAAGTTACCCTGAAGCAGCTCAACTGCCCATTTCATCAGCTCCGGTCCGTCATTCTCTGCCGGTCCGATGTTGACATCCAGATAAGTAGCGCCTGCGTCCAGCTGCTGCTTTGCACGCTTCAGGATCGGCTCCGGGTCTCTCTCGGAAAATGCCTTGTTGACAGCAGGTGCTGTGGTGGAAAGTCTCTCACCGATGGTAACAAATTTTGCCATAGTTTTCTTCTCCTTTTATGATTAAAATAATTAAATCTCGCCGTTTGCCTGGAGATCCTTAAGGAACTTCACAAGCTGTACTGCCTCGTTGGGCGCTACGATAACTTCCCAGCCCGGCAGTTTTGCCTCGATATCACCCTTCAGAACTGCTACCTTTCCGGGGATAACCAGCTTTCTGCACTTCACCTTCGGCTCTACATTCTCCTGAATGAACTTGGAAACAGAGGTAGAAGAAAGCTTACCTGCTGCCCAAGCAGTCAGTACGGAAAGTCCGCCTGCATCATTGATAATCAGGTTGCAGGGAACGCCGGAACGCTCCAGCTCACCGGATACTACGAAATAGGTCAGAGCGAAGTCTACGGTGGTCAGACATACGGAATTCTCGTCGCCGCCGTTCAGCGGATAGATGCCCGGCTCTACCTTCATCGGCTTCTGCGGGTCGGTATATACATTCTGACGCAGACCGTAAAGCGGCAGTGCCTGTGCATAATTCATGCCTTCCATCACGATGATGGAACCATACTTTACAGTAAACAGAGAAGCAAGAGCTGCCTGCATGGTCGGATCTCCGGCAGCCAGTGCTCCGATATTAACGATGGAGGGATAACCGAAGGTTCTGTTCTGATCCTTCAGAGCTGCGCGGCGGATCTGTACGGTCGTAGCAAATGCATCTTTGATGGATGTGGTGCCTACGTTCAGAACCAGATTCTTGTTGCCCAGCTTCTCAAGAGCTGCTGTGGTATCATAGAGCTCATTGATATCTGCGCCGCGAACACCCAGAACAACGCCGGCCTCTGTAGCTGCTGCACTCATAGCCTCGTAGTTGGAAGCGTTTGCGCCATCCAGGATCGGCTTTGCATCCTTGCATACTGCAAGAGCTGCCTTTGCGGTCTCTACGTCTGTACAGTCAAGTACCAGAGTCTTGCCGCAGCCGGCTGCCTTCTTCACCAGCTCTACATAAGCATCGGTTCCGCACTCGCCGCAGTAGCTTAAATACAGCATCTCTACATGCATACGCTCACCGATACGGTCATAATCTACCTTCTTCGCAGCCTCAAGCTTTGCGTCTGCATCTGCATCACAGCAGGAAACAGAAACCGCATATCTCGGCTTGCTTACGAAGGTCTTCTCATGACGGCAGAGAACGGTCTCACCGCCCAGGGTATACTCAGCCTCGCCGGTACCGACCTTGATGGTCTTCATAGGCGGTGCAGTTGCCTCTGACAGAGTAGCCAGAGCCTCTTCGGACATATGCGGACACTTGCTGAGTTCTACAGCACCCTGTGCAACCTTCATCGCAAATGCCATACAGGTCGGGCTTCCGCACTCCTTACAGTTTGTCTTCGGTGTTAATTTAAAAATATCCAAGCCTTTTAATGCCATGGTAAATTTCTCCTCCTTCCTCGATTAAACCAGTTCTTTAATTAATTTTGAAATCGTTGCAACCGAGGTCGGATGTTTCAAAATTACTGCATTTGAGCCGGATGCCAGTACTGCTGCGGCTGTCTCCACTTCCATATCGATTCCACGCTCTTCCTGGGAGCCCCACTCCGGCATATCTGCCTCAGAAGCCATTGCCTCTTTTACATTCCATGCCTCATCAGCTACCGGTGTCATGATCGGCATCTGAAGCTGTACGTCACCCTGAGCCAGAGCTGCTGCCTTTACACGGTCCATCGTAGAAACTACGTACTCAAAACCGTAACCGGCTGCTGCGGAACCTACGTTCATCACAACATTTGCCTGGTCAACGCCCAGCTGTCCGATCAATACGTTCAGCTGCTTTGCCAGGTTGATATCTACTGCAGACTCTGCGCCGACCTTCTGGCCGTAAGCAAGTCCTGCCGCTGCTGCGACTGCCTTGTAGTTCTCTTCTCTTGCAGACAGAATCAGCACATTCTTACCCTGAAGTGCCTCTGCTACCTTCGAGAAAAGCTCTGCATCCTTTTCTACATTCTTACATCCTTCAATTACAAGAGGAGCTGTGATCGCGTCGCCGACTTCCTTTGCGATAGCTACGCAATCTTCAACGGAACGGTTCTCGCCATTCGGATCCGCTCCCTCAAAGCGGAGAACGACAAAATCTGCTCCGGGCATTTCTTCTGCTTTTTTTGCAATTTCTGCATAAGTAGTAGCACCTGCATAGTAGTCCTTGATTCCTGCAACTTCATTATCCAGACCCATGTCTGTAATCAGAACTCCAATCTTCGGTGCATTCTCGATCGGCGCATCAAATGTATAAAACGGCAATACATTCTCTCCGCCAAGCTTCACTGCTTTCTCTCCGGTTCCGATTTCAACGGTACGGATGGCAGCGTTGAATTTTCCTGATTTTCCAGTAAACGGCATTTCTAGGTTACCTCCTTATCCTTTACGCGGTCTTACGCATAGGGAGAGTCCCCTATGCGTAAGACCAATTATCTTTTCTATTATACTACATCATCGGATCCATGCCAAGTGCCGGATGTCCCTTTTCAGTAAGGAATGCCAGCAATGTTTCCGGATCCTCTGCGATAGTCTCGTCACCGATCATATCGGTAAAGTTGTCGATGCCATAGAGCTCTTTTGCAGTCTCATTCAAACGCTCTGCTACGGATTCCTTCAGTTCCTTCGGCATCCATACGATACGCTCGATTCCGCCCTCAGCCTTCATGAACTTCTTAGAAGAGATGAAGTGCTTGCCGTGACCCATGAAGCCCGGTGTCTGAACTCCGCCGCCTGTCATACTTGCCAGCTCGGAGAAGGTCATTCCGAGAGGAGTCATGCCTGCATACTCACGGTTGGTGATTACAACACCGTTGGAGAAGGGCTCGATACCGCAGATACACTCGAAGCATCCGCAGGAGGTCATCGGCTTCTCCATGATGGAGTAGAGGGAAACTTCCTCCAGAGCACCCTGGGAGTACAGTTTTACAGCCTCATTGACATCCTCATACTCACCGATTCTCTCATCGATAGGCTTCTCTTTGGTGATCACCTGGCAGGGTCCCTGAGGATCCAGCTCGTTGGTAGCCTTTGCGTCCAGCCATGAAACGGCACCGCACAGACCCAGACGCTCCGGAGTAACCACGCATACGTGGGACGGAGAGAATGCCTGACACATAATACAGCTGTAGTATACCTCTACAGACTCATCTGTCAGAGTAGCCAGACGATCGTCACGCTTGTCAAACAGCGGGATAGCTGTCTCATGACGCATCTTTGTACAAAGCTCCGGATCCGTGATAACCTTCACCTGACACTTGTCTACGACTGCATCAAACTCATTCTTAATTCTTGCATACAGAACTTCACCGATGTGCTTTGCACGGAAGCCTGCCTCGTAAGCTGTCTTGCTTACACGGATACGGATCATGTCACGCTGACCGGTATGCATCACACCCTCGATGCAGTTCAGGTAGCTATGGAACTTACGCTCGAATACCGGCTCAAAGTCTGCCTGCATGCTCTTGCCGGCAACCTCTACCACATAGCCGATGCTGTGCTTGCTGCCTACCTCAAACTCGTCGAAGTCCGGTCCGATCACCTCGATCTTATGATCCTCAACCTCGGATGCATCCTTTGCCTCAACCAGCTCGAAGCAGTCCACACGGGAGCCGTCGAACTCTACCTGCATGTCGCCGCGGCGGATAATCTCGCCCTCGAATGCAGATGCGAAGGAAACCGGGATATCGATCTTGGTAACCTTGATCTTGATGTCTCTTGCTTCGATCGAAGTTGCGTTGAACTTGGATACGTCCTCCTGCACGATCAGACTCTTCGGTACGCGGAAGATGTTCTCGGTCTCGTTGGTGACTACCGGGAATCCGAGAGCGATGGCACCTGCACCGCAAGCAACAACAACGTCATCCAGCGGCTTGAAAGCGTTTACGAAAGCCGGTACACGATCCATGGTATACTTCATCAGGGAGCCTGCATCGCCCGGTGTTACGTTACCGAAGATCAGGGCTGCACGAAGTGCTACAGATACAACGTGGATAACAGCTGTTACATCCTTTCCAAGGGGTACGATACGTACGGAGTAGCCCATATTCAGGCCGGCCTCTACGCACTGATCGATGACTCCGCCTACCAGGGTTACCAGGATACCCTGTGCCTGATAGCTCTTTACCAGCTCTACAGCCTCTTCCTTGGTCGGAGCGCTTCCCAGGATAACTGCTACACCCGGGATATCGCCGGTTACAAGGGGGACGCCCAGCTCACGGATAATGGCATCTGCCAGATGTCCGTAGCACGGCTCTTCGTACGGCTTTGCACCGTTCATATACTTCAGAACCTCAATGAACTCTGCGCAAAGAGCTGTTGCAACACCGCTCATAAATGCATCATTCAGTCTCTTTTCTCTGGTCATCAGAGTTTTTACAACACCGAGAGCTGCTTTGAGTTCTCCCAGGTTGGTTACCTTCGTTCCTGTTACAGAATAATAGCAGGGAAGGCTGTAAGCAGTATCCGGAAAGGAAACTGCTGCATCTGCACCATACTGTGCGATCGCGCCATCGATGGCAGCCTCTGTCAGTCCGTAAACTGCATCGTTGCCGCCGAATACTCTATCAAATAATGTCACGGTATTATACCTCCATATTTTTGTTCGATTGGTCGAGGATTTCCTTAATCTTTCGGATTTCCTCCTTTGCAGACTTGCTTACATCATAGGGCGATTTGCCCTGGCGGTCTGCATCTATCACTTCCGGGTTGTAATGGATAAAGCCAAGTAAATCCTCCGCCGGAATCTTGGAACGGATAAACTCCTCATCCTCCGGTCCGCGTACCTTATTGGCTACCACACGGACGGTTTCGATGCCAAGATCATGAGCCAGACGCTTCACGTTTTTGTAAGTCTGGATGCTGCGCGCTCCCGGCTCGATGACTACCACAAACTGTTCCATACCCTCGCAGGTACCGCGGCCCAGATGTTCCAGGCCTGCCTCCATATCCATGATAACCACGTCCTTGCTCCTAAGACTTAAATAGCTTAAGATGCGCTTCAGCATGACGTGTTCGGGGCAGACGCATCCGCCCCCTCCGGTCTCTACAGTACCCAATGTCAGAAGCTTGACACCGTTATAGGTCTTACTGTAAGTATCCGGTATATCGTCCACCTTGGGGTTCAGTGTATACATGGCATTTCCCGGGCCTGCTCCGGTTCGCTCCTCGATGAGCTTTCTCATCTTGGAAATCGGTACGATGGAGTCCAGAATTTCTTCCGGAAAGCCGAGCGCCAGACCCAGATTTGCATCCGGATCCACGTCAGCCGCCAGCACCGTACATCCCTCCTCGGCATATAATCTTGCAAGGGTGGCTGCAAAGGTCGTCTTGCCGACTCCGCCCTTCCCGGTAATTGCTATCTTCACGTTCTATTCCCTCCGGTCATATATTTACTCGTTTTATCCGGATTAGATTCCCAGTGCGGTTCTCTTCTCCTCGATACGCTCGATCATCTTGTCAACCAACTTCTCGATGTCGGTCTCTACCGTATAAGCAGCCTCAACCCAGTCACGTACGCCCTCGGTCAGCCACTGGCCCATCTCGCTGGAGCCGGATACGTAAGGATCTACGCCAAGGAAGGTATCGATACCGGTCGCTACTACATAGTTTCCGATAGAAACAGCCTTCTCAGACATCCACTCCGGTGCGCAGCCTACAACCGGAAGCTGAGAAATATTCAGTCCGGAATCCTTGGAAAGCTCTGCTACCAGAACCATCATACGGCTGATATCTACACAGGAGCCCATATGCAGTACCGGCGGAATATCTGCCAGCTCGCATACTCTCTTCAGACCGGCGCCGCAAAGATCCTTTGCTGACTTGTCCATCAGACCGGCCTTTGCTGCTGCCTGCGCGGAGCAGCCGGAAGCAACTACTACGATATCATTGGCAATGAGCTTCTTCATCAGCTCGATATGTGCATAGTCCGGGCGAACCTTCGGGTTGTTGCAGCCTACCATAGCAACGGCACCTCGGATAACACCGGAGGTAATGCACTCCAGCAGCGGCTTTGTCGTTCCTGTTACGTCTACCTGTGAGTTGGTTACGCCGTCCAGAGTCTTTACCAGAGCCTCCAGGGAATATCCAACAGTAGCCTTCTGCTTCTGATCCGGGATATATACCAGCTCCGGCTTCCGATTCTTGAAGTTCTCGCATGCAGTCTTGACGATCTGCTTTGCCTTCTCTGCAGCAGTTCCTGCATCAAAGCGGATATAGTCTGCATCCGGCATCTGTGCGATCGGAGAAGTGGTGATAAACTTCGTATGGAAGCATTTGCTCAAGGGTCCGAGTGCCGGGAAAATACACTGTACGTCAACAACAATCGCCTCGCAGGCTCCTGTCAGGACAACGCTCTCCTGGGACAGGAAGTTTCCTGCCATCGGAATACCGCGACGCATCGCTACCTCGTTCGAAGTACAGCATACACCGGATACGGTAATGCCCTTCGCGCCCATGCTCTTTGCATAAGCGATCATCTCGGGATCGTCTGCATACTCGCAAACCATCTCGGACAGTGACGGGTCATGTCCGTGTACCACGATATTGACATTCTCAGCGTTCATGACACCCAGATTTGCCTCGGTTTCGATCGGCTTCGGAGTTCCGAACAGTACGTCGGAGAACTCGGTACCGCACATGGAACCGCCCCAGCCGTCTGCCAGGCCGGCGCGCAGGGACTGGCGAACCAGTGCCTCCGGAAGAGAGGAGCATCCCATATGTGTCATATGTAAGGATGTAGCAACCTCACGGTCAATGGCTCTCGGCTCAATCTCAGCATCATGCCACAGCTTCTGGGTATGCTCCGGAGCTCTCTTCAGCCATCTCTGAACGCCGAAGGGCTTACCATACTCCATCAGAGCCAGCTCTGCCATCTCATGAGCCAGATCGTAGATATCCTTACCCTCGGTCTCTACGCCCCACTCCTTTGCGATACGCAGCAGTTTTTCCGCATCCTTTACCTTGTAAGCTCCGTCAGGCTTTGCAGCATACAGGGTATGGCAAATCTCACGGCCATGGTCAGAGTGCGTCGCAGCTCCGCCTGCTGTAAACTTCAGATAGTTACGTCCTACGATACCATGGACATCACATCCACAGATACCTCTCGGTGCCTTCGGGGTAATACGGCATGGTCCCATGGCACAGATTCGGCAACAGACACCCTGCTCACCGAACTTACAGTGCGGTGTCTGGTTCTTCACACGAAGCTGCCAGGCATCCGCTCCCAACTTTGCTCCTGTCTCCAGAAGTCTGGCTGTTGCGGCTTCCATTTCCTCCACCGTCGTCAACTTAAAATCTCCCATTATAAACCTCCTACCTTTTTTATTTTCATAAATTTATTATGAAAGATCCAACCCATCAATGATTCCGTACAGCGCCTTCCGTACCGGAGAATCCTCCGGAAGCTTCACCGTCGGCGTGCCGTCGCAATCATAGTCAAACACCTGCTCGTCCTGAGGAACGACGCCCAGCAGATGAAGGCCCTGTTTTTCGATCTCTTCTTTCGTTCCCGCATTCAGCACTCCGCCCGGAGCGCGATTGATAATCAGTCCCACGGATTTGGGCTTCAGCCCGCATTCCGGTATCAGCTTTGCGATGCGACCCACCGCCTGCACACCTCTGCGTGAGCAGTCGCTGACCAAAATAATGGTATCCACCGACGGAAGAATTCCGCGGCTGATATGCTCCATTCCCGCTTCATTGTCTACGACAATGTACTTGTAATTCTTTGCATATCTTGCAATCTGGGTCGTCAAAAGCCCGTTTACGAAGCAATAGCAGCCTCGTCCCTGGGTATGACCCATTACCAGCAAATCAAAATCGTCCTGTTCGGAAAGTGCCTCCCCGAACTTCAATTCCGCATAGTCCTGCTTGGACATTCCCTTCGGAATCGGACTGGTTCCCGCGCTCTCGGCATGGGCAATTTCTTCCCGGATCTCGCCCAGTGTAGGGGCCGCTTCCACGCCGAGTACTTCATTCAGATTGGAATTTGCATCTGCATCCACAGCCAGTACCGGTCCCTGCTTTTTCTGGCAGAGGTAGTCGATCAAAAGTCCTGTCAGTGTCGTCTTTCCTACGCCGCCTTTTCCGGCTACGGCAATTGTATGTGGCATATCTTTGTTCTCTCCTGCCTTTTATTGCGGGCAGGTTTGTATCCCGCCCGCAACCTTTCATTATATTTCAGTTACCGTGAATGAAGCGAGCGGTAACTAGATGAGTGTTTTCAGACCTGCACGGTCAATGATCTCGGATACATCCTTCCACTTGTTCAGAGCATACAGATGGATACCGTTTACACCCAGAGAACGATAGGTATCGATCTGCTTGATGGTATACTCGATGCCTGCCTCGCGGAATCTCTTTACCTTGTCATCATAGAACATATCGAAGGGCTTGCCGTCTGCATCCTTTGCCGCGAACGGATTCGGGAAGAGCCAGTTCTTGGAGATAATCTTGCAAAGCTCATGATCCATTACACAGCCGTTGCGTGACAGTGCCATATTGATGGTAGCTGCCTGATCCAGGATCGGCATAACTCCTACGTCTACCGGCATATCGATGCCTGCGCTGTAGATCGCATCCAGCCAATACTTGAACTGCTCCATATCCCAGCAAAGCTGAGTCATGATGTAGTCTGCGCCATTGTCCTGCTTCTGCTTCAGAACGGCAATATCTGCCTCCAGGCTTCTGCAGGCGATATGGCCTTCCGGGGAACCTGCTACCGCGATTTCAAACTTGTCGCCGAACTCATCACGGATGAACTTCACAAGGTCTGTCGCATACTGGAAATCACCGCAGGTCGTTGTCTCGCCAAGGGGGATATCGCCGCGAAGAGCAAGAACGTTCTCTACACCTTCGTCCAGATACTGCTGCAGCTGCTCTTTCATACCTTCCTTGGTATTCTTGATAACGGTGAAGTGTGTAACCGGTGTCGTGCCTGCCTTCTTAATCATCTGACATACTTCACGGTTTGCGCCTACGTTTCCGCCGCCTGCGCCATAGGTACAGGAAATGTAATCCGGCTCATATTTGCACAGATGCTCGATTGTGCCCGGAAGATTTTCCATACCCTTCTCTGTCTTCGGCGGGAAGACCTCGAAGGACAGCGCCATGCGCTCATTCATGATGTTTGTTAATTTTGCCATTTCAACCAACCTCCATTTTTATGTATATCAATTTAATTTGATATCACCCTCATTGCCTCCGGCTTATACCGCCGGGCAATTTAATTTCACGACGGAACCCGTCAGATCGACAAAGGAAATCGTTCCCTCTACCACGACCTCTGCGCCCATGATATCGATCAGGCGAACAGAGTCTCCTTCTACGTAAATCTTGCTGACATTTTTCAGCACGACCTCTTCCGTATCCTGCATTTTCTTATATACAGTTGCCAAGCACATCTTGATGCCTCCTTATAAATGTCATTCCTGTACTAAGGAAAGTGCCAGGCTCAGATATAGGTTACCCTTATCAAAATTCTCGATGGCTTTTTCAATCTGTACTGCCACGTCTTCCTTTCCTGTCTCACGGAACTTCTTAGCTACCTCCGCTAATTCCGCCGCATGATGCTTATTGTGATCCAACATATAGGAAAGTAACGCTTCCTGCTCACTTCCCGGTTTGTGATCGCTGCAGCCGCAGCCACAGCCCTCATGGCTGTGATCATGGGTATGCTCATGGCAATGCTCGTGATCATGTGCATGTCCGTGGCAATGCCCGTGTTCTCCGTCTACCATATGCATGGTAAATTCCTCCTTTTTCCTATCATTTTTCTATGTTAAATTCCTAACAATCTTAATCCCATTATACCTTGATCACCATTTATTATCAAGTTGAAATTCTGAAAAACGAGGGTGAAAATTGTATTTAATTCCGTACACTCCAGTCTCGTAAACTGCAAAATACAATTGACTTTTCCCCTATTCTTTTGTACTCTTAACTGATGAAGGTATTTTCCCTCTCCTGCACAAAGAGTATCCCGATTTCGCACAGATACTCTTGGTAAAATTGTACACGATAATTCTAAAATTCGCAAGCAAAAGGTGTAAAAATGAACAATTTTTTTGAAATTACCGGAACCACGAAACTGACCTGCCTTCTGGGCGATCCGGTCTCCCACAGCATCTCGCCCGCCATGCATAATGCTTCCTTTCAAAAGCTGGGGCTCGATTATGCTTACCTGGCTTTTCAGGTAGACGAGGCACATTTTGAAAAGGCTGTTCAGGGTCTTATCACCCTCGGAGCCGCCGGATGGAACTGCACGATGCCCCTGAAGCGCCTGATGTATGAACGGGTGGATCGGCTTTCCCCGATTGCCAGCCTCTGCGGCGCGGTCAATACCGTCGTCAACCGGGATGGAGAGCTCTTCGGTGACAATACAGACGGTTATGGATTTCTGACTTCCATGCAGGATGCCGGTTTTTCCTGCGAAGGCAAGCATGTCGTCATGCTGGGAAGCGGCGGCGCAGCAGCGGCCATTCTGGCCCAGGCAGCCCTCGACGGCAGTGCCCTCATCGATGTTTTCGCCCGCAGTGCCTCAGCCTCCGCCGGACTCATTGCCGAGGAGATCGAACGAATCCACAAGGCCTGCAGCTGCCGCATCCGTCTCTTTGACCTGGCAGATACGAAGACCTTAAAGGCCTGTCTTATGGATGCCGATCTTCTGATTCATACCTCCTCCGTCGGAATGCCTCCCCATGAGGATGCCTCCCTGATCCCGGATGCCTCCTTCTTTCATCCGGGGCTCGTCGTCGGAGATGTCATCTATCACCCGCGGGAGACCAAGCTTCTTCGTACTGCAAGAGAGGCCGGCTGCTCCACCTTCAATGGTCTGTACATGCTGCTCCATCAGGGCGCCAAGGCCTTTGAGCGCTGGACAGGACATCAGATGCCGGTGGAATATATTCGAGAGTTATATTTCAAATAGAAAACGGAGATGATTTCATGATTTATCTGGATAACGGTGCGACGACCTTTCCGAAACCTCCCTGTGTCTGGGACGCCGTCGATCGTTTCAACCGCACAGCAGCGGTCAACGCCGGCCGGGGTGCCTACCGGGCTGCCAGGGAGGCGACAGCGATGATTCGTGACGTCCGGACGCAGCTTATCAGTCTCTGCGATGCCAGAGAGCAGGCGCAGGTGATTCTGACCCCCTCCGTCACCATTGCATTGAATCAATTGATCCAGGGGCAGAAATGGAAGGAAGGAGCCGCAGCCTATGTATCTCCCTATGAGCATAATGCTGTTTTGCGGCCTCTAAAGCTTCTGGAAAAGCGCCTCGGCATACAGGTGCTGGAGCTGCCGCTCTCTGAGGACCTGTCTATTGACCTGGCCGCCACGAAAGAAATGTTCCGTCAGGTGCCTCCGGCTTTTGTCAGTGTCTCTGCCGTCAGCAACGTCACGGGCTACATCCTGCCTGCGCGGGAGATTTTTTCTCTGGCCAAGGAATACGATGCCTTTACGCTTCTGGATGCTGCCCAGGCCATGGGACTTTTAAAGCTGCGTTTTTCCTCCCTTCGGGCAGATGCCATTACCTTCGCCGGACACAAGACCCTCTATGCCCCCTTTGGGATCGGCGGCTTTCTTTTAAGGAACGGCTGCGACCTCTCTGAGCTTCTCGCCGGCGGCAACGGCATGAAATCCACCAGTGAGGAGATGCCTCGTTCGATGCCCGAAAAAATGGAATGCGGCAGCATGGATACTCCTGCCATCGCGGGACTGCAGGCTTCCCTTAAGTGGCTTACGAGTGCGAAGCCAAAGCAGCACGAGGATGCACTGATGAGCTATCTCCTCCCTAAGCTTCGCGAAATTCCGGGGCTTCATCTCTACGGAGCACCGGATCCGGCTCTTCAGGCCGGAGTTATCTCCTTGAATCTCGATGGCTTTCGGGCCAATGAGGTGGCGGCTATCCTTGATCAGGAATGGGACATCGCCGTCCGAGCCGGTCATCACTGCGCTGCCCGGATTCATAAGCATCTGAAGGATCGTGAATTCGACGGAACCGTCCGCGTCAGCATCAGTGCTTTTACAACGAAGGAGGAGCTCGATACGCTGGTGCAAGCTTTAAAGAGCATTGACCGGGAAATGCTAAAGGGAATTTCTTCCAGTGTCCTTCGGGGAAATTGCTAATTCTTTATCAAAGAAATGACTCCCGGATTTTCTATCCGGGGCAGAAAGGAATCGATATTATGACTTATAACAAATTATTTGAAAAAGGCCGCATCGGAAGTTTAGTTCTGAAAAACCGCGGCATTATGATGCCCATGGCCACCGACCTGGCCGATAAGGACGGCACTGTCACCCCCAGACAGATTCGCTACTATCAGGAGCGAGCCAAAGGCGGCATCGGCATGATCATCAATGAATATACCGGCGTCGACGATATCGACAGCATCCCCTCCATTCATAACCTGCGCATTGCCCGGGATTACCATATCTCCGAGATGGAGAAGCTGACCGACGCGGTCCATCTTTATGACTGCAAAATCGTAGCCCAGATTCATCACGGCGGTGCTACCTCCAATCCGAATTTTACCGGCCGGCAGAATCTGGCTCCCAGTGCGGTTCCCATCGCAGACGGACGCCCCGTCCCGAAGGAAATGACCCTGGAGGATATCAAACGTGTCCAGCAGAAATTTATTGACGCAGCCGTGCGCTGCCAGAAGGCCGGATATGACGGTGTCGAGCTCCACGGTGCTCATGGCTACCTGATTGCCCAGTTTTTCAGTAAATATTACAATCGCAGAACCGACGCCTACGGCGGAAGCGTCGAGAATCGCTGCCGTTTTATCGCAGAAATCATCTCGGGAATCCGGGCAAAGCTTGGACCCCGTTTTCCGATTCTCGTCCGGATGTGCGGTGATGAGATGACACCGGTAGAAGGCTTTCTAACCCTGGAGGATGGTCTGGAAATCGCTAAGCATCTGGAAGGCTTAGGCATCGATGCCATCAATATCAGCAACGGAAGCGCCAGAAACGGGGATGCCAACTGTGAGCCCTTCTCCTATCAGTCCGGCTGGAAAAAACATGTAGCCAAGGCTTATAAAGAAGCCCTTCATATCCCGGTCATCGCCACCAATACCATCAAGGATCCGGATTTTGCGGAAGCTCTTCTGGAGGAAGGTGTCTGTGATTTCGTCGGTCTCGGTCGCTCCCAACTGGCCGATCCGGATTTCATGAACAAAGCAAAGACCGGCCACGCAGACGAGATTCGCGGCTGCATTGGCTGTCTCTACTGCCGCGAGCGTGTTCTCGGACAAGGCCTTCCGATTCGCTGTGCCATCAATGCACGTACCGCGAGGGAGGATGTCTTTTCCCACATTCGAAAGGACGGTGTCGGGAAAACGGCTGTTGTCGTCGGTGGCGGCCCCGCAGGTATGGAGGCTGCAAGAGTGCTGGCTCTGCGTAAGTTTCATGTCGTCTTATTTGAAAAAGAGGATAAGCTTGGCGGAACTCTGAACGTGGCAGATAAGCCTGCCTTCAAGGATAAGCTGACCAAGCTGTCTCAGACCATGGAGACTCAGATTCGTCATCTCGGTGTGGAAGTTCGTCTCGGTACGGCTGCCACTCCGGAACTGGTAAAAGCCCTTGATCCTGTAGGCATCGTCGTAGCCTGCGGCGCAGAGCCTGTGATTCCTCCTCTTCCCGGCATGCAGCAAAGCCATGTCTGCACAGCTGAGGACGTTTTGTTAGGAAAGGCTAACCCGACCGGACAGGTTGCTGTCATCGGCTCCGGTCTGACAGGCCTCGAGACCTCTGAAATGCTCCTTAGCCGCGGTCTCTCTGTCTCCATTGTAGAAATGGCTTCCGACTTGGGACCCGGTATCTTCGGTGCTATCCGAAACGATGAGCTCAGCCGTATTCTACCCCATCATCCGGGCATCTATACCTCTCATAAGCTCCTCTCCATCGAGGAAAAAAGCGTGACTCTGGAAAAGACGGATGACCGCAGCACCGTGGTTCTTCCTGCAGATTCTGTCGTTCTGGCTCTCGGTGTACGTCCCCGCTCAGCGCTGGCTGAGAGTTTTGAAGCCTGCTGCCCCCAGGTGCGCATCGTCGGAGATGCAAGAAAGGGCGGCCGCATCGCCACGGCGATCCGGGAAGGCTTTGAAGCAGCCTATGTCTTCGAAGCATAATTTTTCTGAACAGTTACCTGAATTTATTATGTAAGTC
>CAVFGF010000023.1:0-26461 GCA_963621925.1 Alistipes onderdonkii
GAACTGCGCAACGCACTTGTATGGCTGAAATATTCCGGAATCATCGATACCTGTAATCTGGCCCGCGATGGGAAAATATCGGAGCAGTCTGCGGCGAGAAAGCTTTATTTTCAGGATTGCGGAATCGCGGCTTATCTGGCGAAGAATTCCGCAGCAGCGGCCTCGACCCTGCAGGGGATTCTGACAGAGACCTTTGTTTTTGGCGAGCTGCAAAGACTGTTTACCGTAGATTATACACAGCGTAAGGTAAAAAACAGACTGCATTACGGAACCTATGGAAGCTATGAACTGGATTTTATGCTGATGGATACGGATGATACGGTATATGGGATAGAAGTAAAAACGGCCACAGGCGATCCGAAGTCATTAAAGGTATTTATCGAAAAGAGACTGGTGGATCGCGCAGTTGTAGCGAAACCCACCAGGGGCGGCCATTCGGAGAAATTTGATACGATACCGATTTATACGGTGGGGTGCAGATTCCCATATGGGGGGTAAGCGTAGGGAAGAGAAGATAAAAAGCCATGTTTATACCGAAGTTACCGGATCGGATGCAAAGCTCATCGCTGCAGGCTTCTCCTCGACCTTTCCAAGCAGGCGGTCACGCTGTCTGCCAAAGGCTCGATTGATGATGCCGACTAGAGTTCCGACCAGAACGGCCGCCAGGATGGTGCCGATGCCGACACTGCCAAGACTATATAAAATGGTCAGGCAGGTAACGGCCGATACGAGGACCATGGTGCAGTCAAAGCCGATTTTGACCTTTGCAAATTCGATCCGTGTCACGGTGGAAACCGCCTGCATACAGCCCTCGCCTGCCAGCGGGATCAGATCTGCCGGCAGGTAGAGAAAGATGCCGACGGCCACGAATACCGTGCTGGCCAGCACCATCAGGATACGGATGGCCAGATGGTTCGGTGTCGGGAGATAAGATACGAGATAATTGCAAAAGGTGGTAAAATAGCCGAATACGACGCCGATGAGAACCTGCAGTAGCTGGAGCCGTTTGAAATTTCTTCGTAAAACGAGGATCTGTATCAGTACCAGTGCGATATGGAACAGGATCGTAGCCTTTCCCATTTCAATGCCCCAGACACAGGTGATGGTATAAGGAATGGAGCTGACGGGGGATACGCCGAGATTGGATTTTACGGAAAGTGCCACGCCGATGGTCATGACGAACAGTCCGATAAAGTACATGGGGATTCTTACGTTTAAATGTTTCATTTGCTTATGCCTTCTTTCTTTAAGTCTCGAAGCTTCAATTCTAGATCGGGAAGAAAAAATTGTCAAATCCGGGAAAGACCGTTATAATAGACAGAGCTATCAAAACATAGGAGGTTTCTCATGCGTTTTCGTCCATGTATCGATATTCACAACGGTCAGGTCAAGCAGATCGTCGGCGGCAGCCTGACGGATGAACAGGATCGGGCAAAGGAAAATTTCGTATCCCGGCAGGATGCGGCCTGGTATGCGGGACTTTATAAGAAGGACGGGCTGACAGGGGGTCATGTCATCCTCTTGAACAGCGCCGATTCCCCTTATTACGAGGCGACGAAGGCCCAGGCGCTGAAGGCTCTCAGGGTCTATCCAGGGGGTCTGCAGGTGGGCGGCGGCATCCGCCCGGAGAATGCAGAGGAGTTTCTGGATGCCGGAGCAAGCCAGGTCATCGTGACCTCCTACGTCTTTCAAAACGGAGAGATCCAATACGAAAATCTGGAAAAAATGCTTTCTGCTGTGGGGCGGGAGCGCCTGGTGCTGGACTTAAGCTGCCGGAAAAAGGACGGGGCCTACTATATCGTCACGAACCGCTGGCAAAAATTTACAAAGGTACAGGTGACGCCCGCACTTTTGGATGCCTTAGCCGGAAAATGCGCGGAATTTCTGATTCATGCCGTGGATGTCGAGGGCAAGGCCTCGGGCATCGAGCGGGAGCTGGCGGCGATGCTGGGCGACTGGGCCGGAATCCCCGTCACTTACGCGGGCGGCGTGGGAAGCATAGCGGATATCGAGGCACTTCGGACTCTCGGAAAAGGCCGTCTCGATGTGACGATCGGAAGTGCGCTCGATCTTTTTGGCGGTTGTATCCCTTATCAAAATATGCTATACTTGCGGTAGATGAAAAAACATTTTTCGTCGAAATAACCGTAAAGGAGTTGATTTTATGCGTTATGTAATCAGCGGCAAAAATATCGATGTGACAGAGGGACTCCGCACTGCGATCACGGACAAGCTCGGAAAGTTAGAGCGCTATTTTACTCCGGACACGGAAGTACATGTGACTTTAAGTGTCGAGAAAGAAAGACAGAAAATTGAGGTAACCATTCCTGTGAAGGGAACGGTGATCCGTTCCGAACAGGTAAGCAACGACATGTATGTATCCATCGACCTGGTGGAAGAAGTTATCGAGCGTCAGCTTCGCAAGTATAAGAACAAGATCGTACAGCGCGAGCAGGGGGCAGGAAGCTTCCGTCAGGAGTTTATCGACAAAGAGGCAGAGGACGAGGAGGTACGCATTATCCGTACCAAGCAGTTCGATATGAAGCCCATGTATCCGGAGGATGCATGTATCCAGATGGAGATGCTGGGTCACAGCTTCTATGTATTTGTCAATGCGGAGACCGAGCAGATCAACGTCGTTTACAAGAGAAAGGGCAATACCTACGGACTTATCGAGCCGGAGGAGTAAATTGGAGTTAGCAGATGAATATCTTTACAAAAATGTTTGGGACTCACAGTGAGCGTGAATTAAAGCTGATTTACCCGCTGGTAGACAAGATCGAAGCCCTGCGCCCGAAGATGCAGGAATTATCGGATGAGGAATTAAAAGGAAAGACGAAGGAATTCCGGCAGCGTCTGGAAAATGGAGAAACCCTGGATGACCTGTTGGTGGAGGCCTTCGCAGCAGTCCGGGAGGCGGCGAAGAGAGTGCTCGGCATGGAGCATTACCGCGTGCAGCTGATCGGCGGCATTATCCTGCATCAGGGACGAATCGCAGAGATGAAGACCGGTGAAGGAAAGACCCTGGTGTCGACCCTTCCGGCTTACCTGAATGCCCTGGAGGGCAAGGGTGTCCATATCGTCACGGTCAATGACTATCTGGCACATCGTGACGCCGAGTGGATGGGCAAGGTGCATGAAGCCCTGGGTCTGACGGTAGGTGTGGTCCTGAACAGCAGCACGAACGATGAGCGCCGGGCCGCTTACAATTGCGACATCACCTATGTCACGAACAATGAGCTCGGTTTCGACTACCTGCGTGATAATATGGTCATCTACAAGGAGCAGCTGGTGCAGCGGGATCTGCATTATGCCATCATCGACGAGATCGACTCGATCCTGATCGATGAGGCTCGTACCCCACTGATTATCTCCGGACAGAGCGGCAAGTCCACGAAGCTCTACGAGGTCTGCGATGCCCTGGCGAAGACCATGAAGCGCGGCGAGGCCAGCGGGGAGTTCAGCAAGATGAACGCCATCATGGGCGAGGAGATCGAGGAGACCGGCGAATTTATCGTCAATGAGAAGGATAAGATCGTCAACCTGACTGCCGACGGTGTAAAGCGGGTGGAGGATTATTTCCATATCGAGAACCTGGCTGACCCGGAGAACCTGGAGATCCAGCACAACATCATTCTGGCTCTGCGGGCGAACTATCTGATGTTCCGTGACCAGGATTACGTGGTAAAGGACGATCAGGTTCTGATCGTAGACGAGTTTACCGGCCGTATCATGCCGGGCCGTCGGTATTCCGACGGCCTGCATCAGGCCATCGAGGCGAAGGAGCATGTGAAGGTAAAGCGGGAGAGCAAGACTCTGGCCAATATCACCTTCCAGAACTTCTTCAACAAATATGACAAAAAAGCCGGCATGACCGGTACCGCATTGACGGAGGAGAAGGAGTTCCGCGAGATCTACGGCATGGACGTCATCGAGATCCCGACGAACCGTCCGGTCATCCGTCAGGATCTGGACGACGCGGTATACAAGACGAAGAAAGAAAAGTTCCATGCAGTCGTAGAGGAGATCGAGCGGGCTCATGCCAAAGGACAGCCGGTGCTGGTAGGTACGATTACCATCGAGACCTCCGAGTATCTAAGCGGACTGCTGCGCAAGAAGGGAATTCAGCATGAGGTATTGAATGCGAAGTTCCATGAGCGCGAGGCAGAGATCGTAGCCCTGGCCGGACAGCACGGCGCAGTCACCATCGCGACGAATATGGCCGGCCGTGGTACCGATATCAAGCTGGACGAGGATGCGAAGGAAGCCGGAGGACTGAAGATCATCGGCACCGAGCGTCATGAGTCCCGTCGTATCGACAATCAGCTGCGAGGTCGTTCCGGCCGTCAGGGAGACCCGGGAGAATCCCGCTTCTATATCTCTCTGGAGGACGATCTGATGCGTCTCTTCGGTTCCGAGCGATTGATGAGTATCTTCAATGCCCTGGGTGTACCGGAGAATGAGCAGATCGAGCATAAGATGCTCTCTGATGCCATCGAGAAGGCTCAGAAGAAGATCGAGAGCAACAACTTCGGCATTCGTAAAAACCTGCTGGAGTATGACCAGGTCATGAACGAGCAGCGCGAGATCATCTACGCGGAGCGCCGCCGGGTACTGAACGGCGAGAGCATGCGCGATGCGATCTACAAGATGCTCACGGATACGGTAGAAAATGTAGTAGACAGCCTGATTGGTGACGATCAGGATAAAGCCGACTGGGATCTCATAGGCTTGAACGAGTCCCTGCTTCGGACGATTCCCTTGGAGACGATTACGGCAGAGCGGATCGCGGATAAGAAGAATAAGGCCGAGCTGAAGCATATGCTGAAGGAAGAGGCTGTGAAGCTCTACGAGCTGAAGGAATCCGAGTTCCCGAATCCGGAGATGCTTAGAGAGCTTGAGCGTGTATTTCTTTTGAAGGTCATCGACCGCAAGTGGATGGATCACATCGACGATATGGAGCAGCTGCGTCAGGGCATCGGCCTGCAGGCCTTCGCTCAGCGTGACCCGCTGGTAGAGTACAAGCTCAGCGGCTACGAGATGTTCTCCGCCATGACAGCCAGCATCCAGGAGGAAACTGTCCGGATCCTGCTTCATGTGCGCGTAGAGGAAAAGGCCGAGCGCGAGCAGGTGGCGAAGGTAACCGGTACAAACAAGGATACCACGTTGGCAGCGGCACCGAAGAAACGGGAAAGCGCCAAGGTATATCCGAACGATCCCTGTCCCTGCGGAAGCGGCAAGAAGTATAAGCAGTGCTGCGGAAGAAAGGGTATGTAAAGCAGAGAAATGACTGAGAAAAGGGCGGGAAAGCCGGAAAGCTTTTTCCGCTCTTTTTATCGCATTGCGGCAAAAAGGAGAATGATGTGATGTTTGCATTAAAGAAGATGACACCGGAGATGCATGACGAGGTGCTGGCTATGGTAGAGCAGTTCTACCACAGCGACGCGGTCTGCCATCCGGTTCCCCTGGAGCGGCTGGAACAGACCTTTCAGGATGCAGTAAGTTCGGATCCGATCCTGGAGGGCTTTGTGCTGACAGAGGATGAAAAGATCGTGGGCTTTGCCTATATTACCGAATACTATGCCTGCGAGGTGGGCGGGCGCTGCCTGATGTTCGAGGAACTGTTTCTCAAGGAGGAGGCTCGGGGCAAGGGTTACGGCAGCCGCTTCTTTGACGAAGTGATGAAGGCAAAGCCGGGAGTGCGCCGTTTCCGTCTGGAGGTCACCCGCAGCAATGAGAAGGCCGTGCGGCTTTATGAGCACCTGGGCTTTTCCTTCCTGGCCTACGATCAGATGATTCTCGACCGATAAAGAGGAGAAACATTCATGAATTTCTGGAAAAATCTATCAACTCGGAGAAAAGAAGTCTTCTTTTTCCTGGCCATGGTGCTGTTCGGGGGGCTGAAGGAATTCCTGGTCTATAACCTGCCGATCATGGCGGTGCCAAAGGGCATCCATGACGACTGGATCATGGTGCATCTGGCCGATGCCCTGCGAAGCGGACAGTGGCTGGGGGAATATAATGACCTGACGCTGACGAAGGGCATGTTTTTCCCGCTCTATCTGGCGGTTCTGAATTTCCTGCATTTGTCCTATCTTACGACCTCTGCCCTCCTCTATACCATGAGCTGTATGCTGTTTGTCTATGCCCTGCGGCCGCTTTTGAAGAAAGGATGGGTCTGCCTCGTGCTGTATCTGGCCCTTTTGTGGAATCCGGTTTCCTACTCGGTGCAGGCCTTCCAGAGGGTTTATCGAAACAGCATTTCCTATATTCAGGTGCTGCTGATCTTCGGCGGCTTCTTCGGTCTTTGGCTTCGGCGAAGGGAGCCGGTAAATAAGCAGATTTTCTGGGTTTTGACGGCATCGGTCGGAATGGTGAGCTTCTTTTATACCCGGGAGGATGCGATTTGGGTGGAGCCCTTTCTTCTGGTCTTTGTCCTGATTTTTCTGGGAAATCTGTTTGTACTTTGGCGCAGGGAGCATGCGCGCAGCGCAGCGGCAAAGGCCCTGCTGGTGCTGCTGCCCTTCCTTTGCGTCTGGGGCGCGGGACAGCTGATTGCCGGGGAAAATTACACGCATTACAATATTCGCCTGACCAATGAGCTGCAAAAAGGCGGTTTCGCCAAAATGTATCAAAGCATGATGGCGGTCAAGCCGGAGGAGGAGATCGACGGGGTCACCATGACCCGGGAGAAGATTGCCAGGATGTGTGACGAATGCCCGACCTTAAAGAAGCTGGAACCCTATATCGAGAGCAGCCGCCTGACCTGGGCCGGGTCCGAGGAAAATGAAAAGGACTGGGAGGTACGGGACGGCTGGGTTTTCTGGATCTTCCGGACCGCTTTTTCTGAGGCCGGTTACTATACGGACGGCGAGACGGTCAATCAGGTCTGCCTGCAGATTCGGGACGAGCTGGAGACAGCTATGGACGAGGGACGCCTCACGCGTCAGGCGACGATGCCTTCGACTTATATGTCGCCCTGGCGAAAAGGCTATCTCGGAAAACTCCTAGGGGCTCTCGGCAAGGCAGTGGCCTATACGACGACCTATGACGAGATGGAGACGATGGTCTATCTCTACAGCGAGCCGGACGAAAATGGCGGTATTCCCCTCTTTGAACGCATGACCGGTGACAAGGCGATCTGGTATGAGTCAAACCTTATCGAAATGGCGGGCTGGTATGTGCCTTACGAGGGCATGGACGGCGTGACCCTGCAGGCGGAAGCATCGGACGGCACGGTGCTGGCTGTGGCGGACTTTACCGAGAGCGACGATATCGCGGCTTATCTGGCCGGACAGGGTATCCCAGCTCCGGGAAGCGAGAAGTGCCGGTTTTCTCTGAAACTTTCGGTCGATGACAAGCCCCAGACCGTCTATCTGAAGGCCTATCGGAACGGGGATCTTCTGGATTCCTACGAGCTGTCCGACGATGTGACAAGGGTAGAGAGCGACACCTCCTGCCTAAATCTGGACTGGTACTGGGATGTGCCGGAGCGCCATGGTTTCCTGGCGAAGATCAACTATAAGGGCGTCATTTTAAATGGGGTACGGCAGGTGTACCGCTACACTGGCGCGATCGCAGCGGCAGCCGGAGCCCTGGCTTATCTGGCGCTGTGTGTACGGATGCTGAAGCGCCGTCTGCAGAAGGTGAAGGATGAGGACGGACGCGATCTGTCTGTGTGGCTGATACTTACTGCCCTGCTGGCCAGCTATTTCGTGCTGCTGGGCGGCATCTCCTACTCGGAGATCTCCGGCTGGAACGCGATCCTCTACTGGTATCTGTCGGGGGCTTATCCGATTTTGATAGCCTTTGAGGTGCTGGCGGTGGCATGCTTCGGGCGGGAGCTTTGCGGCAAAAAGAAAAAGCGACAGAATTCGGCAGAAAACCTGTGAAATTTTAGACAGATTTAGGATTGTATTTTTACCTTATTTCGTTATAATAAAATATAACAAAATATAACATATTATAACAAAACATTTCAAAAAGAAGAGCAAAGCGGATTCGGGAAGACTGGATCCGAAAAAAGGAGAGGAACGTTATGAAGCTGATTATTGACAACGCAAACATCGAGGACATTCGTTCTATGTATGAATATTTCCCCATGGACGGCGTCACCTGCAACCCGACGATTCTGGCCAAGGAGAAGCGCCCGCCCTATGAGGTTCTGAAGGAGATCCGGGACTTTATCGAGGAGGGTGAGCTGCATGTTCAGGTTTTAAGCGAAAAGGCTGAGGGCATGGTAGAAGAAGCCTACAAGATCCGCAGAGAGCTGGGAGATGATACCTTCGTCAAGATTCCGACCACCAAGGAAGGTTTGAAAGCCATCCGCATCCTGGCGGCAGCGGGCATTCATGTAACAGCGACCGCCATCTATACCCAGATGCAGGCGTTCCTGGCAGCCAAGGCGGGAGCGATGTATGTCGCACCCTATATCAACCGCATCGACAACCTGGGCTCCGACGGCGTGCGTACCGCCAAGGAAATCCACGATATGTTCCGCAATTATGGCTTCAAAACCGAGGTACTGGCAGCCAGCTTCAAGAACTCCCGTCAGGTCATTACCCTGTGCGAGTATGGCATCGGCGCCACGACGATTTCCCCGGATGTACTGGAGCTGCTGATCAAAAATGATTCTGTAACGGCAGCCTTGAATGTCTTCCGAGAGGATTTTGAGAAGGTCTGCGGCAAGGGCAAGACCATGCTGGATTGTGATTAAGAGGAATTTGGATGATCGATTTACATTTGCATTTTGACGGTTCCCTGCTTCCCCGCACCGTACTGGAGCTTGCCGGGGAGCAGGGAATCCTGCTTCCGGCCAGCGAACCGGACGAGCTGAAGCTGTTCCTGACGGCTCCGGAGGAGTGCGGAAGCCTGAACGAATACCTGGAAAAATTTGATCTGCCCCTGCAGGTTCTGCAGACTCGGGAGGCTTTGCGAAAGGCCATGTACATCCTGGTCAGCTCCCTGAGGGAGCAGGGGATGCTGTATGCGGAAATCCGGTTTGCGCCCCAGCTTCACACGAAGAAGGGCTTGACCCAGGAGCAGGTGGTGAAGGCAGCCATACAGGGCATGCAGGAAGCGCTGATCGGCTCCTTTTTTAAATGTAAGCTGATTCTTTGCTGTATGCGTGGGGCGGACAATCACGAGGAAAATCTGCTGACCGTTAGGACGGCGGCCTCATTTCTCGGGCGCGGTGTGGCTGCCGTCGACCTGGCCGGAGCGGAGGCCTTGTATCCTACAGAGGATTTCGCCGATGTCTTTGGGCTTGCGAAGGAGCTTCATGTGCCCTTCACGATTCACGCGGGGGAGGCCGACGGGCCGGAGAGTATCGAGGCGGCTCTTGCCTTCGGGGCCAGCCGCATCGGCCACGGCGTGCGGGCAGCGGAGGATCCGGAGCTGTTGGCGCGCCTCCGGGAACAGCAGATTCCCTTGGAAATGTGTCCCAGCAGCAATGTGCAGACCAAGGCAGTGGTCTCTATTCAAAAGCATCCGGTGCTGGATTTTCTGCGGCAGGGACAGAAGGTGACGGTCAATACAGACAATATGACCGTGTCCGATACGACAATAGAGAAGGAATTCGGGCTGCTGGCGCGAGAACTTGGCATGAGCCCTCAGGAGCGAAAAGCCCTTCTTTTGAATGCCGCGGACGCGGCCTTTTTAACGGCGGAGGAGCGGTGGAGACTTCGCGATGTGATCGAGAAAATTTGTGTTACAGAGTGAAAACGGACGGCTGCCCGGGATGTCAGAAGTAGATAGGCTGGTTCGGCATGAGAAGGTGCTCAGGGATGATAGCGTATTTTGCGTCGCGACGAGCAGGCTGGCAGCGCCTGAAGGAGCCATTGTCTGAGGCCCGCAGGGCCGAGTTTGGCGGTCAGGCGCGGATCAGCCGCCTGCGAGGAGCAGAAAAATGCGCGTTTCCCTGAGCACCTTCTCGTGCCAGACCAGCCAGCCGGCCAGCCTTTCGCCTGTGAAGACGTTCGAGAGAAGCGAGAAAGAGCCCCTCGTCGCCGGGTTCCGCATATTTTCCGTCGTTTTCGTTTGCGCTGGCAGCGCCTGAAGGAGCCACTGTCTGAGACCCGCAGGGTCGAGTTTGGCGGTCAGGCGCGAATAAGCCGCGCGAACGGAAACAGGAAAAATGCGTTTACCCGGTGACGAGGGGCTTCTTCTCGCTTCGCCTATACGCGTTTACAGCTGAATATTCTTGAAGAGTTCTCCAAGCGTCGTGGTCAGCTCCTCAGCCTTCGGAAGCTCGACCTTCTCATCGACCTCCTCCTCGGCGGAAGCATCCAGCAAAGCCTTTCGGCTGAGAGACAGCTTGCCGTCCTTCACCGCGATGACCTTGACCGTGACGGTATCCCCCACCTTCAGAACGACGTCCGGACTCTTGATACGCTTATCCGAAATCTGGGACACATGCAAGAGACCGGAGAGACCGTCCCCCAGATCGATAAAAGCACCGTAGGGCTTGATACTCTCGACCGTTCCGTCGAGAACCGCACCGACCTCTATCGCTTCCAGCTTCTTCCGGCGTGCCTCATTCTCCTTCTCCCGCAGAAGCTCCCTTGCAGAGAGCACCAGCTTCTTATTCTCCGGATCCGCCGTCACGACCTGTACCTCCACCTTTTTTCCAAGCCAGTCCTCCAAATCCTCGATATGACTGAGAGCCAGTCTGGAAGCAGGAATAAAGCCGCGGATTCCTTCGACATAAGCGACCACACCGGATTTTACGACGCCGTCGATCTTTACCGTCAGAACCGTTTTGTCCTCCAGAGCCTGCACAAGCGTCTGCCAGGCCGGATCCTCGATATCCTCCGGCGCACTTTCAAAGGAAGCATCGATCTCCTCCTTAAAATCATCCATCGTCATCTTTTCTTCCATTTCCCAATACCTCATTTCTATGTTTTTAAGCGATGATAAAAGGGACAAAAGACATTTTGACCCTCCTATCATTATATGGTAAAATAGGGGCAAAAGCAAACGAAAACTGGAATCTTAGAGGAGAAAAAGATGAATCTGGTAACCGTCAGAAACCTCACCTTCGGGGAAGGACGCCCGAAAATCTGTGTACCGATCACCGGGCGGACGAGGGAAGAAATCGCACTTCGCACCCGCCAGCTTCTGGAGGCAGAGCCGGACCTCGCGGAGTGGCGCGCAGACTGGTATGAGGATGTGAAGGATAGGAAAAAACTGGAAGAAACTCTCGCCTGGCTGCGGGAGCAAATAGGAGACCTGCCGCTTCTCGTTACCTTTCGGACGAAGGAGGAGGGAGGAGAGCAGGATATCAGCAGGGAGGACTACGAAGACTTCCTGCGGGAGGTCTTAGGGTCAGGCAAGGCGGAACTTATCGATGTTGAGCTTTTTCGCGGAGAAGACCTGCTGTCTTTGATCTGTCAGGAGGCGAAGCAAAAGGGAGTCAAGGTGGTGGCCTCCAGCCATGATTTCGAAAAGACACCGGAGAAGGAAGAACTGATCGGAAGACTTTGCAGGATGCAGGACTGCGGCGCAGACCTTTTGAAGCTGGCCGTGATGCCGCAGAACGCAGGCGACGTATTGACCCTGCTCTTGGCGACGATGGAAATGAAAGAACGCTTCGCAAGGCAGCCCGTGATTACGATGTCGATGGGGGCAAAGGGTATCATCAGCCGCCTTTGTGGCGAACTTTTCGGTTCAGCAATGACCTTCGGCTTTGCAGGGGAGGCCTCGGCTCCGGGGCAGGTCGGCACGGATGAGCTGAAGGCAGCGCTGAAGCTTTTGCGGCAGGAGTAAACCAAAGGACAGGAGATGTGAGAACATGAAAGAAGACGGACAGCTAAAAAAATATCTCTATCGATCACTGGCGGGTGCAGGCTCGATTATCCTTTGCATCCTCGTATTTTTCGCGATTTTCCGCTTTGATCGCATCATTGCATTTTATAATGTCATGATGGGAATTCTGAAGCCCTTTGTCTACGGCGCAGTGATTGCCTATCTTCTGACCCCGATTTGCAATTTTATCGAGCGAAGACTGCAGCCGTTTTTGGAAAAGCAGCTGAAGAATCCGAAAAAGGCCCACAGCATTGCCGGGGGCGTCGGGATCGGACTCAGCATGATCTTTGGCCTTCTCGTGATTTATCTTTTGATCGCGATGGTTATGCCCCAGGTATTTACCAGCATCAGCAGCATCGTGACGTCCTTCCCTTCGATGGTCAACAAATGGTATGCATGGATCCAGAACTATCTGCAGGACAATGAGACGGTAATGAACTATGCCAATGAATTTATAAATGGCGTCTATACGAATGTGGAGGACTGGCTGAAGATCAAGCTTTTGCCGAATATGCAGACCATTGTCACGAGCCTGTCCGCCGGCCTTGTTAATGTGATGCTGGTGCTGAAGAATATCCTGATCGGCCTCATCGCGGCGCTCTACATGATGAGCAATCGGCGAAAGTTTGCAGCCCAGGCGAAAAAGCTGATCTACAGCATCTTCAAGCGCCCCCATGCCAATGCGATTTTGAAGGAATGCCGATTGATTGATCGGATGTTCGGCGGCTTTATCAGCGGAAAGCTCATAGACTCGCTGATCATCGGCTGCCTCTGCTTCTTTTTGATGAGTATCCTGAAGCTGCCCTATGTCATGCTGATCAGTGTGGTGGTGGGCGTAACGAATATCATTCCCTTTTTCGGACCCTATATCGGAGCGATCCCCAGCGCCATTCTGGTGCTGACGGTGAATCCGATGCAATGTGTCTACTTCCTGATTATGATTCTGGTCCTGCAGCAATTTGACGGCAATTTCCTCGGACCGAAGATCCTGGGCAATTCCACCGGTCTTTCGAGCTTCTGGGTGCTTTTTTCCATCCTGGTTTTCGGCGGACTTTTGGGCTTTGTCGGCATGATCATCGGTGTACCTGCCTTCGCAGTCATCTACGATCTGGTGAAAAAAAGCTCGAATTATCTGCTGCGGCAAAAAAACCTGAGGACCGACACGGGGGTTTACCAGGAGCTGGTCTCTATCGAAGAAGAAGGGGAGCAGCTACATTATGTCCAGAACCATGAGATAAGCGACACGGAAACAGAAACAGAGGAGGAAAAGCCATGATTTTAGCGGTGGATATCGGCAATACCTATATCGTGGTGGGCTGCATCCGGGGCGATGAGATTGTCTTTGTGGAGCGCCTGCATACGGATCCGAAGAAGTCAGAGCTCGAATATGCCATCAGCATGAAGACGGTACTGGAAATATATGGAATAGACAGAAGAGAGCTGGAGGGAGCGATCCTCTCCTCGACGGTTCCGCCCCTGACCGGCGTCATGCGGCGGGCAGCTGAAAAGGTGACGGGCCGGGCAGCCCTCGTGGTGGGGCCCGGTGTCAAATCCGGCCTGGATATCCGTATCGACAATCCGGCTCAGCTGGGCTCGGATCTGGTAGTGGGGGCGGTAGCAGCGATTGAAGAATATCCATGTCCGCTGGTCGTCGTAGACCTGGGAACGGCGACAACCTTTACCGTAGTCAATGAAAAGAAGCAGGTAATGGGCGGCATGATCATGCCCGGGATGGGCGTGGCTCTGGATGCGCTGATCAGCAAGACCTCCCAGCTTCCGAAGATCAGCCTGGACCCTCCGAAAAAATTCATCGGCAGCAATACGGTAGACTGTATGAAAAGCGGCGTCCTCTACGGAAATGCGTCCTGCGTCGACGGCATGATTGAGCGGATCGAGGAGGAGCTTGGGCAAAAGGTGTCTGTCGTCGCGACGGGCGGCATGGCCAAATACATTGCCCCCTATTGCAAAAGGAAGCTGGAGCTCGATGATGCCCTCCTTTTGAAAGGGTTGAAGCTGATTTACAGAAGAAATCAGTGAGGAAAGAAGGAACGAAGGATGACAGAAAACAGAAAGGCCCATGCCCGGGAGGAAGACCGCAGATATACCGAGATCTTCGAGACAAAATGTCCGGTAGATGCATCGAAGGTCAAGCATACGGTGACCTTTCTCGCGGCCAGCTGCAGCCGGGTGGACGACTTGATAGAGGATTTCCACTGCAGCCGGAACAGCACCTGCGTGAAGTGTCAGCAGAACTATCTCTAAGGAAATGCTGATTGAATTTTGCGTGTAAAACAAGTATAATAGCGCTAAAAGAAGACAAAACGAGGTATCGGATTATGGAAAAGAAAAAAGTGGTAGTTGCTTTAGGACATAAAGCACTGGGAACGACCCTGCCGGAGCAGAAGGTAGCGGTCAAAAGTGCCGCAAAGGCCATCGCGGATCTGGTGGAGGAGGGCTGTCAGGTAGCCATCAGCCACAGCAATGCGCCCCAGGTCGGTATG
Organism: Alistipes onderdonkii; assembly: GCA_963621925.1. Taxonomy (GTDB): domain Bacteria; phylum Bacillota; class Clostridia; order Lachnospirales; family Lachnospiraceae; genus Laedolimicola. The sequence continues at coordinate 14,307 of CAVFGF010000023.1, forward strand.
ATTCATACCGCCCTCAATGAGTTCGGAAAAGAGCATGAAGAATATACTTTTGCACCGATGTCGGTTTGTTCCGCGATGAGCCAGGGCTATATCGGCTATGACCTGCAGAATGCGATCCGTGAGGAGCTTTTGGGAAGAGGAATCCCGAAGACCGTCAGCACGATCATTACCCAGGTAGTGGTGGATCCCTATGATGATGCCTTTGCAGAGCCTATCAAGGTCATCGGCCGCTATATGACAAAGGAAGAGGCTGATGCGGAGGAAGAAAAAGGAAATTTTGTGACCGAGGAGCCGGGCAAGGGTTATCGCCGCGTTGTTGCGGCGCCGAAGCCGAAGGATATCGTAGAGATCGATGCGATCCGGACGCTTCTGGATGCGGATCAGGTCGTCATCGCCTGCGGTGGCGGCGGTATTCCGGTGCTGCGTCAGCGGGGGCACTTAAAGGGCGCCAGCGCAGTCATTGAGAAGGATTATGCCAGCGGAAAACTGGCAGAGCTTCTGGATGCAGATATGTTGATGATTCTGACCGGAGAGAATAAGATTTGTATCAATTACGGAACCGACCGGGAGAAGGAACTGGATCTCGTGACGCCGGAGGAGGTAGAATCCTATGCGGCAGCCGGACAGTTCCCGCGAGCCTCGGTTCTTCCGAAGATGGCAGCCGGAGCTTCCTTTGTATCCGGAAGAGCCGGACGGGTAGCCGTGATTGCGGATCTCGCGAAGGCGAAGGAAGCCCTGCACGAGAAGACAGGAACCATTATCCGCGAGGCATAAACAGCATAACAGATATAAAAAAGGAGCCGCTTGTGTCAGCGGGCTCCTTTTTTCATGATGACCACCCAGACGGTCATCAGCAAAATGCGGATATCGGAGGTCAGGGACCAATGGTCGATGTAGTCGAGATCCAGGCGGACGACCTCCTTGAAATCGGTAATGTCGCTTCGGCCGCTGACCTGCCAGAGACCGGTCAGGCCCGGCTTGATGCTCAGACGTCTGCGATAATAGAGATCATATTGCTTGAATTCATCGATGGTAGGAGGTCTGGTTCCCACCAGACTCATATTTCCGATCAGGATATTGAAAAACTGCGGTAGCTCATCCAGGCTGGTCTTTCGAAGAAAGGCGCCGACCTTCGTGATGCGGGGATCGTGCTCGACCTTAAACATCGGTCCTTCCATCTCATTTTTGGCCATAAGTTCTTTTTTTCGCTCCTCCGCGTCGATATACATGGAACGGAATTTGAAGAGCTTAAAATAACGTCCGTTTTTGCCGACCCGTTCCTGCGAAAAAAAGACAGGTCCCGGTGAGTCTAGCTTGATGGCCAGGGCGATAAAGGGGGTCAGTACCAGAGTAATGGCAAGTCCCACCAGAGCCCCCAGGATATCGATGAGCCGCTTGATGAAGAGTCTCCGGTAATCGAAGAGGCTGGCCTCGTAGGAGAGAACAGTGAAGCCGGCAAAAAGCTCGGTAGTCTTATGGGCCATGACATTGTTAAAGTAGTCGATATTGACATGGACCGTGATGCCCATGCTTTCGAATTTTACGATCAGCTCCTCGATATCCGACTTGGGATAATCGGGAAGATGGATGAAGACCTCGTCCACCACCCGGGTTTTGAATTGCTCAAAAAGGTTGGCATCGTGGGCAATGACGGGAATCTCCAGGATCTTTTCACCCTCCATGGAGCAATCGAGAAGCGCAAGACCCGTCACCTCATAGCTCCACTCCGAGGAATTTTGCATCCGGCCGAGGATCTCGGCGGCATAAGGGGAGGTGGTGATGACGAAGACCTTATTGCTGCTGGCGCTGACCCGGTAAACGGTCGTAAAGTATTTCTTGAGCAGGAGATGTCCCAGGTAGGTCAGAAGGATATTGTAGGCAAAAAAGTAGACAAAGACCAGGCGGGAAAAATCTCCGGACATCTTGCTGACATAGAGGAAAAAGCTGAGCATCAGAATCAGGACGCTGTTGTATTTCAGGACAGCGATGAGCTCGACGTAATAGCCCCGCTTGAAAATATTCGTATTCCAATCGAACATATAATAGGACAGCAGATGGAAGAACAGAATGCAGGCCAGCATCGTGATATAGGTCTTGGAGAAGGTCAGATAACTCTCCTCCAGCCCCCGGGTGAGAAGCGCCAGGGTAAAGGAGAGCACGATACAGAGACACTCCAGCCCCAGCAGGGTATAATTTTGAATAAGCCTTTGTTTTTGGCTGAGATTTGACATCTTCGAACAATCCTCACAGTTCTGAATCGTTATATTATTTCTATGATAAAAGATTTGGGATCGCTTGTCAAACAATATATGATAGGGTATAATATCGTGTTAGTTGATTGACAGAAGATCAAGGGAGAGTTAGTAAATGAAGACCTTCTTTTTCAAATTATTTCTCGTCTGCAGCCTGTTCTTTCCGGCTTTCTGGAGTACCTTCTCCGAGGACTACAAGATGGAATACTATGCGGTCTTTACGGCAGCCTATGCCTGCATTTTACTCTGGATGCTGGTGGGTATCCGAGGAGGAGACTTTCGAAGGAACCGCTTTGGGATCGGGCTTGCTTTTGGACTGCTTCTTTATAATGTGCTTTCGTTGTGGTTCAATATCCGCATCCTTCATTGGTTCGGAGAGGAGATCAATAATACCATCGCTTTTACCTTCCTCCTTTTCCTTTGTATACAGGAAAATCCTCTGGGAGAAAAGCCGGAGGAGCTGATTCGCTTCTTCCTTGGAGCGGCGGTTTTGTCGAATGCCCTCAGCATCCTCTATTTCTTTGCTGGGTATACCAGCTTTCTGATTTGCAACAATCATTTTTACTTTGTACAGCTGCCGGAGGACTACTATGAATTCCGGCATTATTGGCTCTACAGCCATAAAAGCGATTATGCCCTGATGCTGAATCTGTTTCTCGCAGCGGTTCTTCATTTTCGAACCTTGTATCGCAAGACTTGGACCTTTGTGGTCAGTATCCTGATTTTGCTTACGGCCCTGTTCTTGAGTCATTCCTGGACCGGCTTCGGGGCAGCCTTTCTCGTCTTTCTGGGAGCGGCTCTCGACCGGGTGGATCTTTCAAAGCTCCGCTTTCAAAAGAAATATCTTCCGGCGGCCGGTGCAGGGTTCATTGTCCTGGCAGCCGCGGGAAAGCTGCTTTTAAAGGAACGGAACCTTTTTTCCATGGGCGATCGGGGAGCGATCTGGAGCGCAGCCCTACGGACGATTCGAAGCTGCCCGGAAGGCTGGGGTCTTTCCTTTGGGGAACAGCTCTTCGAGGTGCGACCCGGCTGGTCGACAAACAATTGCCACAATATTTTCCTGAATGCCATGCTGCGGTTCTCGGTTCCGGTAGGAATCTGCTTTCTGCTTCTGCTGCTTTTGGTGCTTCTCCATGCCTGGAGAAAGAGCGGAAGCTTCCTTGGAAAGGGACTGATTCTCGGAGTCTTTGCCCTGATGAATATGGATTATGCCCTCTTAAATTATGAGCTTGGTATGTTCCTCTTTGTCATCTGGCTGGTTTGTATGTATCACAGAAAGGATGAAACGGTTCCTCTATGACGGATAAGCTACAGAAAATTTGTATATATTTATTTTCCGGGCTCTTTGCCCTGCTTTGGCTGGCACTGATGGCTGTCTGTGCCATGGATCTGAACCAGAGCAAGCGGATCGCCCTGCTGTCCTTTGCCCTGCTGACCATGATTCTTCTGACTGTCCTCTATGGCAGGAAAATTCTGGGAAATCTATGGGAGAATCGCCTCTTTTTCAGAGGGCTTGCCGCCCTTTGCTTTCTTCTGACGGCAGCAGGCCTTCTCTATGCAGGCTTTCAGCTGAAGGTTTATCCGGGCTGGGATTTTGGCTCCGTCTACCAGGGAGCTGTGGAGCTGGCGGAGGATGGCTGCTTTTCGGACAACAGCAGCTGGTATTTTACCACCTATCCGAATAATGTGGCCGTGTGCATGTTTTTGGCTGTCATTTTCAAAACCTTTGGCGGGCTTTGCTCCTATATTACTTTAGGCGTCCTCTGGAACATTGGCATGATTCTTCTGGGTCTTTTCTTTTTCTATCTCCTGGCCTGCCGCCTGTTCGGACTTCGCTGGGGAGCCTTCGGGATGCTGCTTTGTCTCTTTTTCCTGCCCTTCTACATGCATGCTCCGATTTTTTATACGGATACCTTTGCCCTGCCCTTTGTGACGGCGATCTTGCTCCTCTATGAGATGCGAAAAAAGGATGTCCGGTGGCTGCTTCTGACAGGAATGATTCTGGCAGCAGGCTATAAGATCAAGGGAAGTCTGGGCGTGATTTTGATTGCCCTTTTGATTCATCTATGGCTAGACCGGGAGAGCGCCGGAAAGAGCCTAAAGAAAAGCCTTTTTCTCTTGCTGCCGTTCTTAGTTTTTGTCACCCTTTTGACCGTGGTGCCGGCCAGGCTTTCGGGACTGAGTAAAGAAGAGTCCTATCAAAATGAATTTCCGATGGAGCACTGGCTGGCCTTAGGCCTGGTAGACAGCGGCGGCTACAATGCAGACGTCTACTGGATGACCGCCTCCGTGGAGGGAAAGGACGAAAAGCAAGCCGTGGATCGAGAGTTTATCCGGGAAAAGCTGACCGAGTACGGGCTTTCCGGAATGCTTTCTCATCTGCGGGAAAAAGTAGTCTTTACCTGGGGAGACGGAGTCTATTTTGCCCCGGAGAAGCTTCAACGGGATCCCTTGAAGGTAAGCTGGCTGCACGAATGGGTGCTTTATAACGGAAGCCATTATTCCCTTACTTATCGGTATTGCAATGCGGTGCAGCTGCTGATTCTGGGTGGAATCTTCCTTTCTATCTTACGGAATTTTACAAAAAAAGGAAAAATCAGGGAAATCCAGGCTATGCAGCTCTCGGTCTTCGGAATCTTCCTCTTTCTCTTGATCTGGGAGACCCGCTCCCGGTATCTGGTGAATTTTGTGCCGGTCTTCTTCCTTCTGGGAATCGACGCACTGCAGGGAATCCGAAGCCGGCTTGAGGCTGCAGGCGGGAAAGGCCTGGGGAGGAAACAAAAATGACGATGACGGAACGTAAAAAGAAATGGCTGGTTCGGATGCTCCTGCTCCTTCTTTGCCTGGCTGAGGTTCTTCTTGGCTGGTATTACGGAAGACAGAAAAAATATCTGATGTGCGATGAGCTCTTTACCTATACGTCCTCAAACAATGCCGAGATCCAGGCCTTTGATATGCCGCTGAACGAGTGGCTCGATAAAGGATGGTTTCTCTCCCAGGCGACGGTAACGGAGGGGCATGCCTTCGATTACAGTATTCCCTATCGAAATCAGGAGGCGGACGTCCATCCGCCTTTTTACTATTTTCTGATGCATACCCTCTCCTCGCTGGTACCCGGAAAGGTCTCGATTGCGGCCGGGGTCGCCCTGAATCTTGCTTTCCTTCTGGGGTGTACGCTTCTCCTCTATCTGGTGACAAAGGAGACCTTTGAAAGCCGGAAGGCGGGAGTGCTGGTAAGCTTTGCCTTTGGCCTAAGCTACGGGGCGATGAACATGATTCTGTTCATCCGGATGTATGCGATGTTTTCCTTCTGGCTTTTGCTGCATGTCTATATTTACCGGCATTTCGTGGAAAAGGGAAGGCTTGGATGGAAGACCCTTCTGTATCTGGGAGTCACTCTGGTCTGCGGAGTTCTGACCCATTATTATTTCATCCTGCCGGCCGGTTTTCTGGCTCTTTGGTATTTTGGAAAATTTTGGATCGAAAAGCGATGGAAGGAGGCCTGCCACTATCATGTGGTGCTGGAGCTTTCGGCTCTCGCGGCCTTAGGGCTCTTTCCTGCCATGTGGAAACATATTTTCAGCGATTACCGCGGAGAAGGTGCGAGAAAGAACCTGGTGGCTCTGACGGGCTTTGGCGGCAAACTGAAGACCATGACAAAGATTGTAAGCGATGAGCTTTTCGGCGGCTGGCTGCCTCTCTTGGTGGCAGTCGGGGTGGTGCTTCTCCTTCTCTATCTCCTGAAGCAGAAAAGCTTCCCGTGGAAGGAGCTTCGGCGCCTTTATCCCTTAGCTTTTATGACCCTTGGCTATTTTTTGCTCGTGACGAAGATCGCACCCTATCAGACAGATCGCTATCTGATGCCGATCTATGCCTTTGCCTATCTAATCGGAGCCGGAGGCTTCTTATGGATTCTTGGAAAATGGATGAATCAAAGGCGGGCTTTTGCACTGGCCGCAGTGGTCTTCCTCGGACTGAACCTTTTTAAGCTTTCAAAAGGCGCGCCGGCCTATGCCTACAGCAGCTTTCAGGAGCATCAGGCGCTGGCCAAGGAATACAACGATACCTACTGTGTCTACATCGATCGGGAGTACAATTGGTGGGAATACTACGGTGTCGTGCAGCTTTTGCAGGAATACAAGGGCTTTTATTGCATCTCCTATGCAGCGATCACGGAGGATATTCCGGCCGCGATGGAGAAGTTCGGGGACGCAGACCAGGTAATCGTCTATGTCGGAGACTCGGAGCTCAATGAGGAGATTACCGATTATATCCGTGAGACTGTGGGAGCGGCAGAAATGCAGCCGCTGGATGAATTTGACCGGTATCATATCTACCTGGCAAAGCTTCGCTAACGAAAAGAGGAAGTAACTATCTATGAAAAAGAAAATCTGGAGGGCTTACGGATTTTTATGCGGGGTGCTGCTTCTTGTGGCAGCCTCCGGCTTTCTGAGGGAGAGAAAAAACTATGAGATGGATGTGACCCTGGAGGTAGCGGAAGGCGAAGCGGGAGAGGCAAAGCTTGGTGGAGAGCTGTCCCTCTCTCGAGGCGTCTACGAGGTGACCGTAGAGTATCAGGCGGAGGGTACGGAGAATACGATTTTTGCTGAGTCCGAGCTGGAACCTGGAAAAGTGGGCTCCGATGCGATCCTGCTGGAGCGCGGAAAGACGGAGGAAAGCTTCTGGGTCTGGGTATCGGGAAAGGTTTCCGATATGACGATTCGAACCTCCTATCAGGGGGGGCATCCGTTTTCGGTATCGAAGGTGACCGTGAAAGAGAGCATGCAGGGCAAGCTGCGGGATCTGACGTTTGTGCTCCTTTTTTGCATGATATCCGGGAATCTTTTCTGGTTTTTCGGACCCGGGGGGAGACTGGATACCCGGGAGAAACGGCGAATCGGCTACCGGCTTCTTGGGATCGTTTTTTTGGCTTCGATTCCACTATTGCCCCGGGGTGTCTACATCGGTCATGACAGCGGCTTTCATTTCCTCAGAATAGAGGGGGTATCCGAGGGACTTGCCTCCGGCCAGTTTCCGGTCCGGATTCAGCCCAACTGGCTCCATGGATACGGTTATCCGGTATCGATCTTTTATGGGGATGCCCTGCTCTATATACCCGGATTGTTTCGAATGCTTGGCTTCAGCATCCAGGAGGTCTACGAGGGCTATGTACTGGCTATCCATGCACTTACGGCAGGGCTGACCTTTTATTGCCTGAAGCGGATGCTTGGCGACGTGCGGATCGCAAGCCTTGGAAGCTTTCTTTATACGCTGTCGGCCTATCGCCTGGCGGATGTATATACCAGAGCCGCTCTGGGGGAATACAGCGCCATGGCGTTTCTCCCGCTGGCACTCTACGGCTTCTGGTCGGTATTTAGCGACTACAGTGAAAAAAAGAACTGGATGTCGCTGGCCCTTGGCTTTACGGGGCTTCTGGAGACGCATATGCTCTCTACGGAAATGACGGCGATGCTGGCCGGGCTTCTTGGCCTCTTGATGATTCGGCGACTTTTTCAGAAAGATACGTTTGTGGCTCTTTTGAAGGCTGCGGCCATGGCACTGCTTTTGAATCTGTGGTTTTTGATTCCGTTTCTGGATGAGATGCTCCATGAGAAGATGAAGATTACGACGGGGATCCTGTCCGGTGGCGGGATTCAGAAAAACGGTGTGAGCGTGGGGGAGCTTTTTCGGGTTTGGCAGCATGGAACCGGCATCTGGCCGGATGGAACCCAAGGAGAACTACCCTTAGGAATCGGGCTGGCTATGCAGCTCGCTTTATTGATTCTGGTGCTGACTCTTATCGCCTGTCGAAGAGATAGGAAGGAACGAAGGCTTCTGGCCTTGAATTTGGGATTTGCGCTTCTGACCCTGTACGGAGCGACAAAGTATTTTCCCTGGGATTTTCTGGAAAATAGGGGACTCCGTTTTCTGTCTACCCTGCAATTTCCCTGGAGGCTTTTGGGAATGGGAACCCTTTCCCTGACGGTAGGCGTCTGCGGGGCGCTTGTCTATCTGAAAAAACGGGGAAAGCAGAAGCTGGTGCGGCTCTGTACCGGTCTAATGGTGGTCTTCACCCTTCTTGGAGGCGGCTATACGCTGTTTACTTTTCTGGAGACGGCAGAGGTGGAGGAATGTCATGAGGAGCGGGACGCGCCCTATTACGTATCGGGCGGAGAATATCTTCCGGCAGATCTGGATGCGGACGGGGAGGAGGTCTTCCATCCCTTGGAGCCCAGAGGAACCGGTATAGAGGTAGAAAGCTTTCAAAAGAAGTATAATAAAATCCGGGTGACCTGTAAAAATACCGAAGCAAAGGAAACGGTGCTGGAGGTTCCGATCTTACTGTATAAGGGCTACAAAGCCTGGGATGCGGAAACTAGGGAGGAATTTCCGATGCTGCGTACGGATTTGGGAATGACCGGAATCATCCTCCCTGCAGGCTACGAGGGGACGGTGCGGATGGAATTTTCGGCACCGCCGTGGTGGAACCTGTCTGAGGTTGTAAGCCTCTGTGCCTGGGTTGGAGTGGCTGTCTATGCAAAATTCCATCGGCGAAGCCGATTCTCATAGATGCTGCAATAGTAACTGTAAAGTTACTATTGCACGTTTTCGTGTTCGACCTGATAAATCTCGACCATATGAACCACCTTTTTCCCGAACCATTGGGCGACAGCCTGATTCTTCCAGCAGGTCTCATCGGTATCCAGGTTGTCGAAAAAGAGAAGATGGGGCTCGACCGAAAAATTCGGAACCCAGACCTCATCGACGCCTTCTAGGGACAGCTGGGCGATGCGATCCAGATTTTCCTGATGATAGGACTGGGCATAGCCCTTCGAAAGCGCATGGATGGCCGAGATGGAGGCGATCTGATCCTTGCCGGTGAAGCAAAGAGCAATGAGAGCCGTCACGGCAATGCCGGTATACCAGGAGCGCAGGAACCTGGAAAGAAAGGACGGCTCCGAGAGGGTCACGTGGGTCTTCGAGGCGATCCATCCAAGCAGATAGATAAGGTCCAGCAAAAGGAAGAGATACAGGGCGCACTGGATGATGTTTAAGGTTCTGGCATAGCCGGCGAAGCCCAGAGAATAGGCAGAGGGCGTAAACATGCAGGCATAGGCGCAAAAGGACAAGGCGATCACCAGACCCGGCAGCGGATACTTTTTCGTGCTGCGGGAGACAAAATGCCAGATCACCGGAAGCAGGAAGAGGATCAAAAGCAGAAGAAAAATATTGGTCCATTCCTTGAAATAGGTGACGGCATAGGTAAAGGAATCATAGATCGCTGTGACCGGAGAAAGAGGCGAGGTTTCGCCCTGTCGAACCGTATTGCCTGGGGCGGTCACATTGAAATAAACACCAATGAGATTCAAGGCCAGAGGAAGCAGGCAGGGAAGAGCCTTTTTACAGCGGTAGTAGATGCAAAAGCCGCCGAAATAACAAAGAAGAATCGGTGTCTGCAGGGTAGTAACGAAATTGGAGCCTCCGCAGATCAGTCCCAGGAGGCAGGAGAGAAGCAAAAGGAGAATGCGCTGTATGCGGGACTCGCTCTTCAGATAGAGCAAAAGAGCGGACAGCAAAAAGAGCATGCAGGCATACATGAAGATATAATGGACGCTTCCTACATACCAATAATAGGCTTCCACCGGATCCGGCATCGTCTGGATGCAGAGCACCAGGAAGGCAGCCGAGATCATGAGATGATGTACCGGTTTTGCCCCCAGATAGTCTCCCAGGAGTACCTTAAAAAAGAGAAAATGACTGCCGATCAGCATGGCCAGCATCAGCCAGGCTGTCAGACCGTAGAGACGCTCGCTGATGACGGCGGGCTGCAGGGACATGAAAAAGGCGGAGGCAAAGGGCCCCTGGTAGGTATACCAGAAGCTGTGGGCGGTCTCAAAGGCTGCACCGAGAACCTTTACGGGAGAATGGGTCTCCTCCCATACCTGATGGGTCAGATTGCCATAGCTGTAGTCGTCTGCGCTGGAATGATCGTAGCGCGCAATATAGAGAAGCGGAAGTGTCGTCAGAATCAATACCAGGACGGTCAGAAAACAAAGCCGCCGAAGTTTGGAGGATGAAAAAGAATGTTTCTTAAAAAGCTTCATGAAAAATCACCTGAAAAACAAAAAATTTCGGAAAACCGATATGGGTATCATAGTGGATTCCCATCCATTTGTCAAACAGGGAGAGGAATGCTTATCCTCAGCATTTTCTTTCTGCTTCTCTACGTGGGCGTCAATCTGTTCTTCATCCTCCATCACGAAAATTGGCGGGATGAGGCTCAGGCCTGGCAGATCGCAAAGCTATCGAACCTGTCGGGACTTTTTACGCAGCTGAAATACGAGGGACATCCCTGTCTCTGGTATTTTCTTTTGATGCCCTTTGCGAAGCTCGGTGCGCCCTTCGGGGTCATCAATTTTATCAGCCTGCTCCTGATGAGTGCAGCCTTCTTTCTGATTTTGAGCCGTGCTCCCTTTGCCTATCCGGTTCGGGTACTCTTGGGTTTCAGCGGCTTTTTCCTCTATTATTATCCGGTCATCGCCCGAAGCTATTCCCTGGTGCCGCTGATCCTGGCACTTTTGGCCATCTGTTATCCGAGGAGACAGGAGAAGCCCTTGCCTTATGGCCTCCTTCTGGCACTCCTGACCCAGACCCATATCTATATGCTGGGGCTTTCGGCAGCCCTTTCCTTCTTCTGGCTTCTGGAGACGGCCGGTACTTTCCTGCGGGAACGAAAAGAAATGCCTTGGAGACAGGGAGCATGGAGAGGACGTCTTCTGGGGCTTAGCCTCAATCTCTTCAGCGGTCTTTTTTTACTGTGGGAGCTTTTGGGCAGTACCGATAAAAACAGCGGCATTCAGATTCATATCAGTTCGACCCTTTCGTCGAATCTGCATCGCATTCGTGTGGCCTCCCAGTGGGCGGCTGGCTTTGCCGTCGGCGGAGGAATTAGCGATGAAATATGGAAAATACTGGTAATTATGATTCTGCTTGGGTTTCTTCTGCTTCTAATCCGCTCCTGGAAGGAAGCCTTGATTTTGGCGGCGGCAGTGGGAAGTCAGATTTTGATGTTTACCTATATTTATCTGCCTTCGGAGCAAAAGGCGATGCTTCTGATCCATGAGCTTGTTTTTATTCTTTGGGTCATTGCGGAGAAGAAAAAAGAAAGGGAAAACGCGGGATGGAGAAGGGTCTCGGAGCTTGGCGGCCGGATTGCCGCAGAGGTGGTTCTGGCGCTGCTTTGCCTTCTCTCTCTCGACGGCCATCGGGCAGCGATGCAGCAGGATGTGCAGGAGGCTTATTCGGCGGGGAAGGATGCGGCGGCTTTTCTCGAAGGAGAGGTGCCGGAGGATGCCCTTATCGTGACGGCGGGAGATGTACCGGCCTATGCGGCAGCGGCCTATGCACCGGATCGAAATATCTGGTATCCCTTGAGTCAGTCTGTGATTACGTTTTCGGTCTGGGATGAAAGCCGCGAGGAGACGATTGGCTTTGAGGAGATGCTGGAACGGGTGCGGGCTTATGCGCCGGAGGCGGATAGCTTCTGGCTTCTCGTCGGCGGTCAGAACAACGTCGAGGGCCTCGACGAGGCCCTCGCGGATCAGATACCGGTCTTTTCGGAGGAGGCGATGCTCTCCGAAGAAAGCATCCGGATCTATCACATCGGATTTTGAAGGCAAACTTCCCGCAGGGAAACGTGAAAGAAAGTCGCCCGGGGCGTGGCGCCCACAGCTGCATGACGCGGAACAGCACTTCCATTGCGAATTTGTTGGTGTCGCCCATGACCTCTTAAAACAGTTCCAGTTCATTCGACATCTGTACACTGCCCGCCGGGTGTCCGTTGCTTTCTGCACACTCGATTATGACGTGCCGTGTGGGAGTTACATGCCGGCGAAAACGTTA